>JARRJS010000009.1:0-57978 GCA_037388885.1 Gemmatimonadota bacterium | reverse complement strand
CGGACCCTCAACCGCCCGAAGGCGGCGAGAATGGGCCCGTCCGCTCCTCCTTTGAGGCCGCTCGCGTCGCTGGTGACGACGTGAGCGGCGCGACCTTGTCGCTCCTACCCGCCGTTCCCGGGATGCGCCGGGTCCGGCGCCGGCGGCACGGGCTTCAGCTGCACCGGGTGCTCCTTGAGCAGCTCCATGGCCTTGGCGACGGCGCGCTCGAGCTGTGGGTCGTGGCCGGCGATCTGCCGGGCGGGCGTCTGCTCCACCTTGATGTCCGGGGCCACGCCCTTGTTTTCCACGTCCCACTGGCCTGCGGGATTGTAGAAGCCGGTACTGGGGGCGGAGATGAAGCCGCCGTCGACGAGTCGCGGCTCGCCGCCCCAGCCCACCAGGCCGCCCCACGTCTTCGTGCCGATGAGGGGGCCGATCTTCATCTGTTTGAACATGTAGGGGAACATGTCGCCGCCGGAGCCGCTCATCTCGTTGATGACGAGCACCTTCGGTCCCCAGATGGCGGCGGCCGGCGCGGTGACGGCGTCGTAGCGGCTGCCGAGCCGCTGACTGAAGTAGCCGTGCAGCTTGCGACTCATGATGTCCACCATGTAGTCGGCGATGCTGCCGCCGTGGTTGAAGCGCTCGTCGATGACCGCGCCCTGCTTTTCTTGCTGGGCGAAGTAGTAGCGGTTGAAGCTCGTGTAGCCGCCCTGGCCCGTATTGGGCACGTAGACGTAGGCGAGCTTGCCGCCGGACAGCTTGTCGACCAGCCGGCGGTTGGACTCGATCCAGTCCCGAGTGCGCAGCCGCTGCTCGCTGGCGATGGGCACCACGGTCACCAGGTGCGCCCCCTGAGTGGTCGGCCGGTCGTTCACCAGCAGCTGCACCTGTCGGCCCACGGTGCCGACGAAGGGTTGGTAGAAGTTCTCGGGCGGCGCGACGGGCGAGCCGTTCACGGCCAGGACGTAGTCGCCCTGCTCCACGTTCACACCGGGCGTGGCGAGTGGTGCGCGCAGGCTGGGGTTCCAGTTCTCGCCCGTGTAGATCTTCGCGATGCGGTAGTGCCCGTGGTCGACCGCCATGTCGGCGCCCAGCAACCCGGCGGGTTTGACGTCGGCGCTGGGCATATCGCCGCCGCCCACGAAGCTGTGCCCCAGGGACAGCTCGCCCTGCATGCGGCTGAGCAGCTCGGTGAGGTCCGCGCGGTGGCGGATGTAGGGCAGAAATACGGCGTACTTCTTCTCCATGGCCGGCCAGTCGGCGCCGTTCATGTTCTTGACGTACAGGTAGTCGCGCTCGATGCGCCACGCCTCATGGAAGATCTGCTGCCACTCGGCCAGCGGGTTCAGCTCCATGGTGAGCGCTTGCGTGTCCAGTGCGCCCTTGTTCCCCGACGGCGGCGCGCCCGTGGCATCCACCACCGCCCAGTGCCCGTTGGGCCGCCCCGATGGGCTCGCGCCCTGGTAGAGCAGCTTCTTGCCGTCCCTGGAGAGGGCGTACTCCTCGGCCGCCGCGTGCACGAACGCCACCGCCTTGCGCTTCGACAGGTCGTAGCGGTGCAGCACGTCGGCGTGGTTCGGCACGCGCTCCAGGTAGAAGTACTGCCCGGCCTTGCCCGCCTTCAGCCCCGTGTAGTTCCGGCTCGGCACGTCCAGCGCCAGAATCCGCTGCATGAAGCCGTCGAAGTCGATATGCACGTGGACCGTGTCAGCGGCTGCGGGTGCTGCCATGGACGACGTCGCGCCGTGCGGCCTGCCGGATCCGCCCTCCGACTCCGCACCCGGCTCGTCCCCCGTGCGCGGCAGCAACGGCGAAGGCTGGCCCTTGGCCAGCACGGCGAGATAGACGCCGCGGCGCACGGGCTGGTTGTAGGAGCTCATGTCGAGCCAGCCGGTATGCAGGGCGAAGTCCGTGGAGGCCAGGAACAGCAGGTATTTGCCGCTGGCGTCCCATGTAGGGTCGATGACATCGGACAGGCCGTCGGTGAGCTGGTGGGTCTTCCCGCTCTCCAGCGAGTAGACAAAGATGGCGTGGAACTGGGAGCGAGGCAGTCGCTTCTGGTAGGCAATCCAGCGGGAGTCGGGCGACCAGACGGGCAGCAAGTCGCGGTTCGGCCACGTGTAGTTGCCCTGGTCGATGTGGGTCTCCTTGCCCGTCTTCAGGTCCAGCACCCACAGGTTCATCTCGGCGTCGGTGAACGCGATGCGCGAGCTGTCGGGCGACCAGACGGGTGCGTAGAAGAACGTCGGGTGCTGCAGCGGGTAGGCGCGCGGCTTCGCGGTGCCGTCCTGGTTGCCTACCATGAGCTGGTACTCGCCCGACGCGTCGCTGAACCAGGCGATCTGCGAGCCGTCCGGCGACCAGATGGGCTCCCGGTCCGCCACGCCTGAGGAGCGGGTCAGATCCCGCCAGGTGCCGTGGTCCGTGGGCACCGTGAAGATGTCGCCGCGCCCCTGGAACAGCGCACGCACGCCGGTGGGCGAGAGCTGCGGGTTCGTGAGCGACTTGGCCACGTGCACGGTGTGGGGCATGGCCCAGGGGAAGTCGCCCGTCACGCGGATGTCGACGGTGCTGTCCTGACCGGTGGCCGGGTCGTAGAGGTGGAGCTCGCCGTCCTGCGCGTAGACGACGGCGCCGCCGCCCGCGCCGATGCTCTCAACCTCGTAGCCGGCGGCCGGGTAGTGCGTGATCTCCTTCAGCGCCTTGGTCTGTGTGTCGTACGACCAGACGTTGTTGTTCCAGTCCCGGTCCGAGATGAAGTAGACCGTTTTGCCCAGCCAGACCGGTTGCTGGTCCCGGCTGTTGGTCCACGGGACACTCTGCACCGCGTACGTCGACCGGTTGAAGATGCGGATCGGCTGGTTCTGACCGCCGCGGTAGTTCTGTTCCTCGTGCTCCCACGGCCGGTCCAGCTGGTAGGCGATGAAATGGTCGTCGGGCGAAATCTGGCCGTACTGCGCCCGCGGCAGCTTCAGCGGCTGTGGCAGCCCGCCGTCCACCGATACGGTCCACAGCTTCGGCTCGGCGTCAGGTACGCCCGTGCGCGTGGACTCGAACACGACCGCCTTGCCATCCGGCGTCCAGCCGCGCACGTCGTCAGGCGCCGGGTGCCACGTCAGACGACGCGGCTCGCCGCCCGCCACCGGCACGATGTAGACGTCGGGGTTGCCGCCATATTCGCCCGTGAACGCCAGCCACTTGCCGTCGGGCGAGAATCGCGGATCCGTCTCCACCGTAGGCGACGACGTGATCCGCCGCGCCTCGCCGCCGCGCCGCGGCACGACCCAGATGTCGCCGCCGTACGCGAAGGCGATCGCGTGGGCACTCACGTCCGGGTCCTGCAGCATGCGCGTGGGACCGGGCGGGAGGGGCGTGGGGGACGCGGCGCCCACGCCGTGCGCCGAATCGGCGGGGCGGACGGAAGGGGTGACGAGAGACGGGAAGACAGCTCGGCCGAGGCCAGGCCCCGGGATGAGTCCCAGGGTCATGACCAGGGCGAGCGAAAGCGGCCACGACATGGTGAGCTCCTGCAATGTGGATTGTGTGACGAACAACGCACGGTCCGCGGGACCGTGAGCCATACGAAAACGCTCCAGCAACTCTTGAGCCGCTGGAGCGTTTCCATTGCCCGCCGGGTAGAGGAGACTTCCCTCCAATCCGGCGGCGAGGGGCTACTCGATCCAAAGGTAACGCCGCATGGCGCCTGCCTTCTTGCCGTGACCCGGCAGCTGGTCCTGAGCCACCGTGGCGACCACCGTTACGGGGTCCGTTCCGCAGCCGGCCGGCCGTGCCCCGACCACCCAGATCGCGACGCCGTCCGCCCCAAGCTGCCAGTCGTCCTTCCCTTCCGGCGCGGGGCCCGTCGCCGACTGGTCTTTCTTCGCCAGGCATACGCCCGTCACCTGCACCTGCTGTCCGACGAGCGCATCTGAGGCGAGCAGCTGCGCAATCGTCGCGACGGGCGCGGTGAACGCGGCCGGCTCCGGCGTAGACGGTTGCCCAGGTTCATTGCCATTGTCGCTGCCGGCCTTGTCGTTGCCGCCGGCCTTCTGCTGACCTGCCTGGTCGGGCTTGCCTTGCTGGCCGCCCTTGTCGTTGCCGCCGGCCTTCTGCTGACCTGCCTGGTCGGGCTTGCCCTGCTGGCCGGCCTTGTCATTGCCGCCGGCCTTCTGCTGGCCTGCCTGGTCGGGCTTGCCTTGCTGGCCGGCCTTGTCGTTGCCGCCGGCTTTCTGCTGCCCGGCCTGGTCGGGCTTGCCGTGCTCGCCGGCCTTGCCGTTGGCGCCGGCGTTCTGGTGTTCGTTCTTGTTCACCTGCCCGGGAGGCTCCTTCTGCGTTTCGTCCTTCTTCATCTGCCCGGGCGGCTCCTTCTTCTGTTCGTCCTTCTTTGCCTGGCCGGGCGGCATCGATGCGCTGTCGCGCTTGGCGAGGCCGGGTGGCAGAGCGGTCCGGCCTCCGTCGTGCGGGCGTTGAGCCCAGGGTGGACGGTGGTCCGGCTTCGCTGCCGGGTCGGCCTCCTGATTCGCCGTGGAATCCGCGGGCTGATTCGCCGCCGCGTAGACTTCCGGCTGCACGGACTGCAGGGAATCCGCCGGCTGGTTCACCGGCGCGTCGGCGGGCGGCGCCACACGCTGCAGGGAGTCTGCGGTTGTGGAATCTTTGGCGACCATTGGTGTGACGGTTCCGGGGACGACCGTCACCTGGCACCCTCCGAAGGCCATAGCCGTCGTGAGCACTGCGAGGACTTTCTTCATCGTCTCGCGTCCGTGTTGTGAGTGATCATGACCGGGGAGGGCACGATGCTGGCGCGCGCGGAAGGCCTGCTCCTGGCGGGTTCGCCGGTCCGCCAGCGGACAAATATGTAACGAAGGGGCTTTCACCGCCACGTTGCCGTACTCTGACACCGCTCGGCAGGTTCCCGCAGCCGTGCAGTCCCCGCGCCGGGTTGGACCGAATCGGGGGTCGTCCGTCGTCGGGATCTTGACCAACCTTCCCGGTCGAACCTACACTGCCGGTCATGACAAAGCTCCGACATTGGCGCGGACGACTTCCCGTGCTTGCGGCGCTCCTCGCCCCGACTCTCCTCACGAGCTGTGCGACGCTCCGGGAGGTGGCCGCACTGCGGGACGTCGATTTCTCGCTCGCCGGTGCCACCGACGCAACGCTCGGCGGGGTTTCGATCGGGTCGGTCGACAGCTTTCGCGACCTGAACGTGCTGGACGCGGCCCGGGTGGGTGCTGCCTTTGCCGGCGGGCACCTTCCCTTCGAAGCCACGCTCCTGGTGCGGGCGTCGAATCCCGCCAGCAACGGTCGCGCCCGACTGGTGGGCCTGGACTGGACCCTGTTCCTCGATGACCGGAAGACGGTGAGCGGCGCCCTCGACCAGGAGTACGTGCTGCCGCCGGGTGAGCCGGTGGACGTGCCCGTTCGGGTGCGGCTCGACCTCTTGGAGTTCTTCGACCAGCAGCTCGAGTCCCTGGTGAACCTGGCGCTGGCAGCCGCGGGCCACGGCGACCCCAGCCGGATCCGCCTGGAGGCGACACCGTCGGTGCAGACGCCGCTGGGCGTCATCCGTTCCCCGACGCCGGTGCGAATCGAGTACCAGGTGAGCGGCCACTAGCCGGGGCAGGCACGCCGACGCAATTGCGGGAAGGGCCGGACCACGGCAGGGATGCGGCTACGAACCCGGCGGGACCGGTCCGGGAGGTGGGTCGGCGACGGGGTCCTCCAGCAGGCGCAGAACCCACGGTCGGATCAGTCGGTAGATGCCGTAACACGCGCCGAGAAGGGCCACGGAGTAGAGGTTGACGCCGAAGCGGCCGATCCACTCCACCGGCCAGATGGCCGACCAGACGAGGTTCTTCACGGCGTCGATGGCGTTGTTGACGAACCACCCGACCACCCAGCCGACGTCGAGCTTCAGGAAGCCCGGCAGGCTTGCGATGTCGCCGGCCAGGTCCACCGTCTCGAGATAGAGGAACGTCAGCGTGGCGACGAACCCGTAGAAACCGCCGCCGCGGGACTGCCAGACCTCGCGAGCGTGTCGCCGGAATCGGTTCTTCCCGTGATGGAAGAGCTCTCTCATTCGGTCACCAACCTGCCACCCTGATGGGCAGTCCCCGGACGACGCAGGTCCACGAAATCTGCACTGGCCATGGAGCAACTACAAGAGTTGTCGGCACGGACGGAAGAGTGGTGACCATTGAACGACGACGGCTTGCGAGACCGGCTTCGGGAGAACCTGCTCCGGTTCACGGATCGGGCCTTCGCCATGATGTCATCTCCGGCCGGCGCGCGGGTGCTGGACATCGGCTGCGGCACCGGCGTGCCGACAGTGCGACTGGTGGAGCTGGGCGTCGAAGAGGTGGTCGGCATGGACACCGATGTCAGGGCGCTGCGATCGCTGCTGGACCGGGCTTCGCAACGAGGCGTGGCACGACGGGTGTCGGTGTGCGCGGGGTCGGCCGATTGCGTGCCGTTCCGGGATGCGAGTTTCGACATCGTCTGGTGCGAGGGCGCGCTGTTCGTGCTCGGCTTCCGCGACAGCCTCCGCGCCTGGCGCCGGCTCGTGCGGCCCGGAGGCGTGCTCGTGGTGCACGACGAGGCCGGGGACACGACCGACAAGCTGCGGTGGGCGGAGGCCGAGGGCTACGCTGTGTCGGGCTGGTTCCCGGTGGGCGACGAAGACTGGTGGGAGTACTACTTCGAGCCGGCCAGCCGCCGGTCGGCCGCAGACCTCGACGATGAGATCCGCACCGAGCTGCGGGAGGCCCGATCACATCCGGAACGGCTCCGGTCGGCGTTCTTTGTGCTGAAGAAGCGGGGATAGGCTGCGGATACCTGCGCCCCACGGCTGAGACGACTAGTGTCCGCCAAGCGCCCGTTCGATGGCCGGCTCCACCAGCCTGGCCATCACCCGGTACCCGGCCTCGTTGGGATGCACGCCGTGGAGGGTGAGGTCGCCGCGCATGCCGCCCCGATCATCGGCCAGGGCGGACCAATAGTCGACATATACCACGTCGTGTGCCGCCGCGTACTCCTTCAGCCAGGTATTCAGCGCGATGATCTTCTGTGCCGGGTGCAGGCCCGGCCGCCACGGATAATCGTACGCCGGCAGCACGGAGCAGAGCACGACGCGGATACCGTTGGCCCGCGCCAGCTCGACCATGGACGTGAGGTTGTCCTCGATCATCCCCAGCGTCGAGGGGCCGGTGTTGCCCGCGATGTCGTTGGTCCCGGCCAGGATGACGACGGCGGCCGGCTTCAGGTCGATGACGTCCTGGCGGAAGCGGACGAGCATCTGCGGGGTGGTCTGCCCGCTGATGCCCCGGCCCACGTATGGCCTGCCGGGGAACTCGTCGGGGAAGAAGCGGGCCCAGGAATCGGTGATGGAGTTGCCGTAGAAGACGACGCGCTGCTCGCCCGGCGCGGGCGGGCCCAGCTGCGCGTCGGCCTCCCGGTACCTTTGGAGGTCGGGCCAGTCGGCGAGCCGCTTCTCGGCTACGGCGAGGCGGTGCTGCAGCTCTTCCGCCGAGAGCTTCTGCTTCGGGTTCGCGCGGTCCTGTCCTGCGGCAGGCGGTGCCAGGGTCAGTGCGGCCAACAGCAGGAGGGCGGCGGGCGGCAGAACGTGGGTGGCGGTCATGCGTTCGTTCCTCGCTTCCTCGGTCGGTGAGCCGGCTCGGTGCGACGCAGCGGGCGACGGGGCTCGTTTCCCAATCGGACCCGGCCATGGTATCATCACATTATGACCAAAAGGATGATAGTCCCGGCCCTGGTGTCCACGCTGTTCGGCTTGTCCTCGGCCGTTGCCGTATCGGCCCAGGAGCCCGAGACCGCCGCTCCCGACACGGCGTACCATCCGGGGGCGTACCAGGTGTTCACCGGTGCGGGCAAGCCCGCGACGATGGACGATATCGTGCGGGCAATGGGCGGCAACCAGGTGGTCTTCGTGGGCGAGACGCACGACGACCCGACGGCCCACATGCTGGAGCTGGAGCTGCTGAAGGGGGCGACGGCGAAGTATGGTGTCCCTTCGCAGGCGGACAGTGCAGCGAAGCCGGGAGCCGGCGATGTCGTGCCTGGATCGGGGGGCGGGCGGCCGGTGGCGTTGTCGCTGGAGTTCTTCGAGACCGATGTGCAGCTCCCGCTCGACGAGTACCTGGCCGGCCTCATCTCCGAGTCGTCGTTCCTGGCCGACACGCGACCCTGGCCGCGGTACCGGACGGACTACCGGCCGCTGATCGAGTTCGCGAAGGACCACGACCTGCCCGTCATCGCGGCGAACGCGCCACGTCGTTACGTGAACATGGTGGCGCGGCACGGGCGCGAGTCGCTGAACCAGCTGAGCCGCCAGGCCCTCGCCTATCTGCCGCCACTGCCTTACGGCCACGCGTCTGCGGCCTACCGCGACCAGTGGATCGCGACCATCGCCGAGGTCATGAAGCAGGAAGGAACGAAGTGCGGTGTGCCCGTCGCTCACGCGGCGGCACCGCCGGGGAGCCATGCGCAGATGGGCAACCAGCTGGACAGCCAGGTGTTGTGGGACGCCACCATGGCGTACTCGATCTTCCGATACCTGAGCGGGCAACCCGACGCCCTGGTGCTGCACATGGTGGGCGGCTTCCATGTCGAGCGCGACACGGGCATCCCGGAGCAGCTTCGGGCGTACATGCCGGACCTCCGCAGCATGATCGTGTCACTGCGGCCGGTGGCCGACGTGAGCACGTTCGAGCCGGCGCCTTCAGGCCAGTGGGGCGATTTCGTCATCCAGACGGACAGCACCCGCACGATGGAATCCATCGAGTGCCGGCACTTCCGGGCCGAGCGAGGGCTGAAGTAGGGTCTGAAGCGGACCGGGGCGTTCAGTCCGTCTCCAACCACCGGAACCAGACCGGGTGGTGCTTCCGGTACCAGCTGAGCACCTCCCGGATGAGTTCCTTCTTGTCCGGCGGCATCACCTCATCATCGATGCGATCCAGGTGCACCAGCATGCGGTCGTCCGGCTGGTACTCGATGGCCTCGGCGGCCAGCGTCTGGAGCTCGTTGCGGATCCGGCCCGAATCGGAGATGCGGACGGGCCGGGTCGTGTAGTCCTGCCCGGCGTAGAAGCGGTCCAGGAGTGGTGAGAAAGACATGCGCATTTCCTGGACCGGCTGTGTGGCCCGCAGCGTCAAGGCCACGTCCACCATCCGGTTTCGTGTCGCGAGGCGAGTGGTGACGCGGTACGTGCGGTCGCCCACCTCTTCCACGCCCGGCAACCCCGTGTAGGGATCGGGGAGCATGTACGACGCCAGGCTCAGCACCCGCCATTCCTTCATCGGGAAGAAGTCGTCTGCGGTCAGGGTACGAAGGTCCACGGGCAGGCACGCGGCGCGGGCGTCCCGGATGTCGTCGCCATACGCGGCCACCTTCTCCTCGGACGCGTGGGGGCCCAGAAGCCCGGTCAGCGTGTCGACGAAATCCGGATCCCCGGGGTCGAGGTGCATGATGCCCGGCTCCCGCTGGTACGATCCCTCGAAATGGGACGAGAACAGGCAGAGTGACGTCTTCGTCTCGAGGACCGGGTCCAGGGTGGCCGCCTGCACGGCTTCGGCGGACGCGGCGTAGCCGTCGCAGATGAAGACGTGCGTGGCCCCGTCGTCGTCCTCGAAGGCGCCGATCCGGTAGCAGGGCGCATAGGTGCCGGATTCGGTGAAAGCTGCCTCGCCGGTGGGCGGGATGGTCCAGCCATCCTCCACCAGATGGGCGCCCAGGTCCTTCCAGGTTTCCCACAGCTCGCCGATGCGGGGCTCACGAGACGACCCGCCCAGCGTCCACACGTGGACCCGGTCGGGGCTGAGATCGGGGTAGGCTTTCAGGATCGTCTCGAGGACGAGGGAACGGGGCGTCATGTAGTCGAGGAGGATCGAGCGCTGCGCCGCCTCGTCCACCACACGCCGGGGCAGGACCAGAGCGCCCATGTACCCTTCGTAGGGGCGAGCGACTTTCAGTGGCTGGTCGAACACGTTCAGCACCGTCATGGGCCCCGTGCTGCTGCCCTTGGCGAAGCGCGACGTGTTCTCCAGGGTGTCCACGGCGGCGCCCCAGAGAGTGATGCCCTCCGCCTGGATGTCGTGCCAGAGTTCCGTCCAGCCATACCTGCCCTCGTTCAACAGCCGATGCACGCAGTGGCTGACGAACCGGGCCACCTGGGGCCGGGCGTAGACCCTGCCGAAGCCCAGCTGGGGGTTGGCGCCCATCTCCGGCGTCTCTCCCGCCTTGGGCATCAGACCCTCGCCGAGGCTCACCATCAGCGCGTGGTTCTCCGGCAGGTTCCGGGTCAGGTACCAGAGCCCCTCGGACAGCACGTAGGCCGAGGCGGCGTCTGCGTCCTTCTTCACCCGGTTGACCGTGGCCTTGTCGGCGCCGTCGGCTTCGCCGTAGCGGCCGAAGAGCCGGGTTCCGAGGGCAGTGACGGCCGTTGCCGTCACGAACGCGCGCTCCAGGCCCTCGCTCACGAACGCTTCCCCGAGACGAACGCCCTCCGGTCGCACCTCGACGTCGTCGAGCCAGAGATGGAAGCGTCCAAGGATGCTCCGGGCGTCGAACGCCCACTGGGCGATACGGTTGCGCCGTTCCATATCCATGGCTGTCATCGGGTGGCGGTCCGGGACGGGCCCCGAAGCCGTTCGTGTCGTGGTGTCGCCGGGGTGCAGCAATATGCGGTCAAAGCCATTCGAAGCCTATGTCTTGGCGTGCAAGTCAGCCCCCATGATCATGCTCGTATCAGCGGGACTTAACAATACCTTTCGGCGGCGGATCACGTCGAACGACGGGATGTCCGTGCCGACCGGGGGGCTTCACTGCGGACGGGCGGGTGGGGACGCGGGTGGTCAGGTGCCTCCCGGTGTGGCGGATTGTCCGGTGCGCTCCGACGCCTGACCCTCAATGGCCTGAGCACGGATGAGCCACTGTCGACCGGAATGCACGTACACCGTCAACATGGCGCCCGATGTCGGGATCGGGGGAGCGCCGTCCTGGAGCGATTCGAGAGAATAGTCCCCGGCGACCATGGCCATGTCGCCTCTGGCGTCCACGTCTGTCAGCCCCGAGTCGAAGTACCCGATCTGCGGCAGAAGGGCGCGCCAGAACTCGCGGATGGCCTTTCGGCCGATGAGAGGGGCGCCATCGGGCGGGATGATGACGGCGTCCTCCGTATACAGCGCCACGAGCGACTCCAACCGGTCCTCCTGTACATCCACACCCCATTCCGTCCGTGAAGGGTCGAGGCCCCGCATGACGTTGGAGAGGTATTCGGCCCTGATGGCTTCGCTGCGAGAGCCATGGTGACCCGGGACCATCTCCTGGCCGGCAGCGACGCCGGGCAGGATCACGACGATCGCCAGCGGCAGGAAGCTGACGCGGATTCCCGTGAAGAACGCTTTGCCGGGGAACATGAACGGTGCCCCTTTCCCCGGGTGCATGTTCGGCACCCGAGCGGCCGTGCCCGATGGAGGAGGATCTGCGATCCAAAGGCCAACACAGAAGTTTAAGCAACAATGGGATCGTGCGGGAAGTGGAGTCAAGAACGGGGCGTGGTGGAAAGGCGCGATTCAGAGGGCGTCACGAGTGAAGACTGCCGGATTCCTTTCGCACTAGGACGGAGGCGTGGCGTTCGTCTTTCGAGTGGCAGGTGCGCGGCCGGTCCGACCTCGCACGGCGTGGTGACTCGGCATCACCGGCGTCGCGCGAGTACAGGATCGACGAGAGAACGGCGTCAAGACACGCACGGTACCCGATCCTGTTAAGTTTCTGTTCATGGTCGCTTCCACAGCCGCCGGTTCCACCAGCCTGCCTGCCCTTGTCGACCTGCTGCGCCGGCGGCGGGTCGTCGTGCTGGCCGGCGCGGGCTGCAGCACCGAGTCCGGCATCCCCGACTACCGGGGCCCCAACGGCAGCCTCCGCAAGCGCACCCCGATCCAGTACGGCGCGTTCGTACGGCTTCCGGAGGCGCGGCTCCGCTATTGGGCTCGCAGCGCGATCGGCTGGCAACGTTTTTCCACTGCGCGGCCCAACCGTGCCCACGAAGCGCTGGCGCGGCTCGAGGATGGCGGCGTGGTGCGCGGCGTTATCACCCAGAACGTCGATGGGCTGCACCAGGCAGCGGGCAGCCGCCGCGTCGTGGAGCTTCACGGCTCCCTCGCCTTCGTTCGCTGCCTGCAGTGTGGCCGCCGGGGAAGCCGCGCCGGCCTCCAGGAGCGACTCCTTGCCCTCAACGGCGACTGGTTCGACCGATTGACGCGGCAATCGGCGGAGCAGGCCGTGAGGGCGGCGCCGGATGGCGACGCCGAGCTGCCGGGAGACGCCCTGGAGGGGTTCCGAGTTCCGGTCTGCGACGCGTGCGGCGGGCTGCTGAAGCCCGACGTCGTGTTCTTCGGCGAGAACGTCCCCGCGCCGACCGTGGACGCCGCCTGGCGCCTGTTCGACGAGGCCGATGTGCTGCTCGTCGTCGGCTCGTCGCTCACCGTCTATTCCGGTCGCCGTTTCATCTACCGCGCCGAGAAGCGGGGCGTGCCCATTGGCATTGTGAACGTGGGTCCCACGCGCGCCGACGCACTGGCGACGGCGAAGGTGGAGGCGCGGGCGGGCGTGGTGCTGCCGCAGCTGGCGGAACGGTTGCTGAGCGACTGAGGCGGCGCACCGGAGAAGCAGTCTCCGACCTGGGGGCGACCGTCGTCTCTCAGTCCAGCGTGTAGCTGACGAGGCGGTAGCTGATGGGCCCGCCGGCGTAAAAGTTCAACTCATCCCAGTCACGAGGCCGACTCCGGGAGCCCACCATTCCATGGTTGTTCCGGCATCGGTGCAGGCGGCTGTCGTCCGTCGCTCGATGCGTATGCAGTCCGTAAACGTTCCCGCGGGCGTGACTACGGCGTCCGGCTCTACCACGACAGCGAACGTCGCGCCGTCGTCGCATTCCCACAGGTCTCGGTGGACCCAGGACGCGCCGGGCGAGAAGCGATAGAAGGGCCCGAACCCGGCGTCCAGGAGCAGTTCGACTTCGTCCGTTCGGTCCAGCAGGGTCACCGGTCCCGGATGGGATGCAGCCGCCGGCCGCGCCAGGCTGACGGTGTCGCCGCGTCTCGCCGTCACCCGCCACTGGAACGGCTCGCCGTACATCGGGTTCTCCGGCGCGTACGTCCAAGTGTTCCCCACGGCGAGGGGGAAGTAGCGGAGGTTGTCGGGCTCGGTGGCCGTCTGGCAGCCTGACAGGATTCCGCATGCGACAACGGCAGGGGCAAGCAGACCTGTGCGCATTCTCTGTCCTCTGTCATGGTCGGCAAACTATTTTCCGCGTGCGCGCCACCGGCGTGCACAATTCGGTCGATCACACCGCACAAGGCGCCGCGCTCACACATGCGGTAAACGACCTTGGGTCGCTTAATCTGACACGGTGCCCGGCACCGGCATTTCGAAGATCCGGTAACGCTTGTACACCTTCCCGCCCATGCGCTCCATTTCTGCTCGAATGCGGGTGTTGTCTTCCAGCTCGTGGTGGCTGTCCAAATACTGGAAGCCGGCCTGGTGCGCGGACCGCATCATGGCACGGCCCAGAAGCACATCGATGCCCTTGCCGCGGTAGTCCGGTTCGATGCCGCCGAGCAACAAGTCCAACCGGACGGCGTGGCGCCCTGCCTGGAGTACCCGGATCCAACCGAAGGGGAGCAGTCGACCGTGGGCCCGACGGATGCCGTCCACGATGTTGGGCATGGCGATGACGAACCCGACAACTTCGTCGTGCAGCGCCACGACCTTGACGAAACGGGGGTCGATGACGGGCAGGTACCGTCGCGCCAGGTCCTCCATCTCCAACTCATCCAGGGGCGCGTAGCCCTCGATCTCGGTGAAGGCATCGTTCATGAGCTTGAAGATCGGGCGGATGAGCGGCTTGAGCTCGCTGCGGTGCCGAAACTCGACGAGTCGAAACAGGCCCTGACGGGTGACGCGGTCGGCGATCCGTTCATAGAACCGCGGCATCGTGCCGACGACCGGCACCTTGTAGACGACGTAGTCCACGTGCTTGGTCCAGCCGAGCTCGTCCAGGAAGCGAACGACGTACTCGCGATTGTGGTACGTGGCGATGGACGGTTCCTCCTGGAAGCCGTCCACGGTGAAGCCCTCCGGATCCTGGTCCGTGAACCCCATGGGTCCGATCACCCGGTCCATGCCCGCGGCGTGGGCCCAATCCTTGACCTTTGAAAGCAGCGCGTTCGCGACCTCGAGGTCGTCGATGCAGTCCAGGTGGGTGAAGCGAGCCGTATGCTCACGCCGGATCTCGTTGTAACGGTGATTGATGATTCCGCCGATCCGGCCCACCGTGCGACCGTTGGCCCGGGCGAGCCAGAGCGCGCAGTCGCAGTAGCGCAGCGCCAGGTTGCGCTTCCGATCGAACATGCGTTGCTCGTCCATGCGCAATGCCGGGACCCAGCCTTCGTGGTCCCGGTGGAGCAGCTGGGGCAAGCGAAGGAACCTCCGCATGTCGTGGCGACGGTTGATGGGCTCGATCTCGATGTTCATGGCGGGGCCTTCCTCAGGAGGGTTGACGATAGCGGTGGGTGATCGATCGGGGCTGGCGACTCACCGAGTAGCGTGCGGAGGAAGCCGAAACCTTCCTCGCGAATGACGTATGGCATACCATCCGGAGCGCCGTGGTGGGGCTATTGCCACGGAACAATGCCTCGATCCGGGAGAAGTCTACCGGCGGATGGTCAAGCGGCAATCAAGTGGCTCCCGGCGGCTGGACAACGAGCTGTTCACCTGCGGTCAGGCGAGCCGTCCACCACCCCCCTTCCATCTCCTCGTGACTCAGCGCCAGGCCTTCGCCGGCCGCGGCTTCCAGCACGGCCGCCCGTTCGACCCGCACCACCCCCGAGAGCACGAGCCAGCCTGCCGGCGCGAGGACCCTGCGGAAGCCCGGCAACAGCCGCACGACGGTTTCGGCATCCAGGTTGGCGAGGATGACATGGAACGGTGCGCGGCGGTGCAGCCGTGCGTCATCGCGGGGCCGGAACCACCGGACAAGTCGCGCGCGGCCGGGCGGCCAGAGCTGGCGGAAGTCGCGCGGCTCAACCCGTCGTTCGCCCACTTCGATGCGGTCGGCGACGCCGCTGGCGTAGGCGTTCTCGCGCGCCGCGGCGCAGGCGAGAGGATCGGCTTCCAACGCCAGTACGCGGGACGCGCCGAGCAGCGCCGCGGCGATGGCGAGGCTGCCGGAGCCGGCGCCCACGTCCAGCACCCGATCGTCCGGCGAGAGGTGGGTGGCCAGCATCCGCAGGCATGCCCGGGTGGTGGGATGTTCCGCGGTCCCAAAGGCCACAGCCGGATCCAGGCGGATCACCAGGTCGTCGTCCCGACCCTGCCAGGCGCTCCCCGTGGGTGCCACCACCAGTCGACCGACAACTCGCTCCGGCGGGTGGTTGGTGCGCCACGCGGCGGCCCACTCCTCGTGGCTGCGCCACTCCGACGCCAAGCGGGGCTCCGTCTCGGAGGTGCTGGCGCGGATTGCGCTCGCGGCTTCCGCCAGCAGGGCTGCCGGATCAGCGGGAGGCGGAAACAACGCGATGACGCGGTCGCCGTCCCGCTCCACCGCCCGTGCGCCGACGCGCCGGAGCGCATCCACCAGGAGCGGCGTCTCGCCCGGTCGACCGGCCGGCATGGCCAGCTCGAGCCAGCGATCCGGGAGGGTGCGCACCCCGGAACGTGCGGCCCCGGTGTCGTCCGGGATGCGTCCGCGAGCACGGCGCGCGTCAGCGGTCATCAACGGGCGGCGCGGTCGCGATCGTCGCCGTCGCCGCGGTTGGAGGTGTCCGGCATCACCGGGACCATCCAGCCGTGCAGGTGCGGGTGAAGCGGCTGTTGCAGGCGCCGCAGGAACCCCACGTGACGCCGGCTGCTGTGCTCCAGGTGACGGTAGACGCTGAGCTTGGCCGCATCGGTCAGGAGGGCCCAGGTGATGGAGTAGGCCCAGATGAGGCCGATGGAGCGCCAGCCGATGGACGGGATCAACCCGAAGCCGTACGCCACCAGGAAGGTCGCCGCCACCTTGGTGCCGATCGCGGACCAGGTCACGATGGGTGCGGGATAGGGCTTCTTGAGGAAGAACCCCTTCCTGCGGGACACGAACAGAGTGAGGTGCCCGGCGACCGCCATCTTGAGGAAGACGAACGTCTGCACCTCGGGGATGGAGAGGTGCAGCACGTTCAGCGCCACGTAGAGCATCAGGAAGCTGCCTGTCACTCCGGTGAGGCCCATGACGGTGGACACGAGGATGACCCGGTGCATGTCCCAGCGCACGGGCTCCGGATCGAGCGGCGTGCGGTCGTAGGCGATGGTCATGATCGGCACATCGTTGAAGAAGGCCAGCAGGATGATCATGATCGCCGTGATGGGATAGAAATTGAACGCCAGCATGGCCAGGACCACGAAGACCATGATCCGGATGGTCTCCGTGATGCGGTAGATGGCGTAGGAGTTCATGCGCTCGAAAATGCGCCGTGCTTCCTCGATGGCGCGCACGATGGTCGACAGGCCGGGTGCCGTGAGGACGAGGTCGGCGGCAGTCCGGGCTGCGTCCGTGGCGCCCGAAACGGCGATGCCGACGTCGGCCTGCTTCAACGCGGGCGCGTCGTTCACGCCGTCGCCGGTCATGCCCACGATGTGGCCCCGGGCCTGAAGCAGCTTGACGATGTCGAATTTGTGCTCGGGGAAGACCTGGGCGAAGCCATCGCTGGTCTCCACCTGCTCCGCCAGCGCTTCGTTGGCCGGAGCGCCCTCGTCTCCGAACAAGTCCTCGGCCGGGAGCATGTTCTTGCCCAGGCCCAGCTTGGCGCCGATCTCCCGGGCGATGGCCATGTTGTCGCCGGTGACCATCTTGACGTGGACACCGTGGCGCTCGGCGTCCCGGATCGTGTCGGCGGAATCGTCTCGCGGCGGATCGAACAACGGCAGAACGCCGAGGAATGACCACCGGTCTTCCTGGTCGGCGCGGGCCACGCCCAGCGTGCGGTAGCCGCGGGAGGCGAATTCGTCGATGGCCTTCTCCGCCTCCGCGCGCGTATCGGCCTCGACCCGCGACAGGTCGAGGATCACCTGCGGTGCGCCCTTGGTCACCCGGAACGATTGGCCGGCGCTGTCCCGGATGGTGGCCTCGGTGCGCTTCGCCACCGGGTCGAACGGCACGAACTGCAGTTGCTCGTATTCGTCGAGGGCGTCCTGCCGACGCAGGCCCGACAGCACCGCCAGGTCGATGGCGTCCTGGTCCTCTTCCTTGGACGCCAGGGACGCGGCGAGGAGCAGCTGGTCGTCGTCCTTCGCGCCGAGCAGCAGAGGGTCGCCCAGCTTCAGCTTGTTCTGCGTCAGCGTGCCGGTCTTGTCGGAGCACAGGATGTCCACGCCTGCCATCTCCTCGATGGACTCCAGGCGCGACACGATGGCCTTCATCTTGGACAGCGCCATGGCGCCGACGGCCATGGTCACGGACAGCACCGCCGGCATGGCCACGGGGATGGACGCCACCACCAGGATCAGGGCGAACTGAACCAGCTCCAGCGGCGGCGCGTGGCGAAAGAGCTGCACGATCAACAGCACCGCCACCAGCCCCAGGCTGATGTAGATCAGGTAATCGCCGATGCGCAGCACCGCCTTCTGGAAGTGGGACACCGTGCGGGCCGACTGGACCAGCCGAGCGGTCCGTCCGAAATAGGTGTCTGCACCGGTGGCGGTCACCAGCGCGACCATCTCTCCCTGCTTGGCGACGGAGCCCGAGTACGCGACGTCGCCCTGCTCGAAGAGCTTGACGTCGGCCGGGATGACGTCGCCGAGCCGCAGCCGCACGACGTCGCCCGGCACCAGCTCCTTCGCGTCGATCTCCCGCCATCGGCCGTCCCGCAGGACCCGGCTCCGGAGCGCCAGGCTCCTCTTCAGCGCCTCCACCGCGTTCCCGGCCTTGTATTCCTGCCAGAACCCAACGACGGCATTGAAAACGAGCAACGCCGCGATGATGATCAGATCCGTCCAGTGCTGAACGGCCGCCGACAGCACAGCCGCAACCTCGATCATCCACGGGATGGGGCCCCAGAAATAGCCCAGGAACTTGATGAAGGGGTTGACCTTCTTCTCGTCCAGTGCGTTGGGTCCGTATTGTTCGAGCCGGTGTGCAGCTTCGTCGTCCGAAAGGCCCGTGGTCGGGGAACTGTCGAATTTCTTGAAAAGGTCATCCGGGCGCATGCGGGCGACCTCTTTCTGGTCGACCAGTAGCGGTGAAGACCGCGTTGCCATGGCGGACGATTCCTTGTATGCGGCGGAAGTCATGGTACATGTTCGCGCCGGTCACCGGGTGCAAGCCACGTGCCTGCGTCGGACCGGCGACCGTGGCCCGCGGCAGCCCGGTTCGCGCGGCCCACGGCGACGGAACGCCACGAGTCGCGCTGTCACGAACCGGCGCTCGTCCGCTTGTAGCTCACCGACAACCCCGCGCGGGAAGACCCGACCACCTCGGTCTCCAGGCCGGGCGTGGCGTCCAGTGCGTCCAGGAATTCCGCGACCCAGCCCGTGCGTCGGCCTGCGACGTTGTGGGCCGTGAAGCACCCGCCCACGACCAGCTTGGGGTAGACCGCCTGGAAGTAGCGCGTGTACCAGCCCTTGTCGGCGTCCACGAAGACGAAGTCGAAGGGGCCATCCAGACGCGGCACCAGCTCGTGGGCGTCCGCCAGGCGTGCGTCGATGTAGTCGCTGAGGCCGGCCTCGCGAAAGTTGCGGAGCGCTTCCCTGTACCGGCCTTCGTCGATCTCGACAGTGATCAACCGGCCGCCCGTCTTGCTGAGGGCCCAGGCGATCCAGATGGCGGAGTGGCCGGTGGAGGTGCCGATCTCCAGCGCCCGCGTGTAGCCGTTTTCCAGGACGAGGTCGTGCAGGCGCTGGCCATCCGAAGCCGGCACGTTCATGTCCCGCCATCTTCCTCGATGCGCATCCAGGAAGCGCCGGACGCGGGCATCGAGGCTGTCCTGACGGGCCTGTTGCAGGTTGTGAGCGGGTCGGCGGAGCTCGGCTCGTGGAGACGACGTGGGCCTGCCGATAGTGTCCGGGGCGCCCGTCAGCGTCAGGGCGAGCGCGGCGACGGGGGCGAGCAACAAGGTCTTCATGATGGCCCTCCCATGATCGAGGAATCGGACCCGCCTGCGTTCGGTTCCACGGGGATTTGCGCGGAGCCGGCCGCGAGTCGCGCCCGTCTGGATCGGCTGAAGAGAAGGTAGAACGGAAGGCCCGCGGCGACCGTGAGGATGGCGATACTGGATTCCACGGGCCGTTCCTGGAAGGCCAGGCCCAGCATCAACACGCTGGCGGTGGCGAAGAAGATGGGCACGACCGGGAAGCCCGGCGTACGGAACGGTGGCGTAGCCCTGCGTCGCAGTCGGAAGATCCCGAGCACGGCAAGGATGGGGAAGATGCCGAGGCAGAAGCCCATGTACGTCAGGATCTGCTCGAAGGTGCCGGACAGAATCAGCACGACGGCGATGAGCGACTGGAGGGCGATCGACTTTGCCGGTACCCGCGTCTTCGGCTGAACCTCGGCGACGGCCCGGAAGAAGTAACCGTCGCGGGCCATGGCGTAGTAGACTCTCGGGCCCAGGATGATGAGGGCACTGATGGATGAGAGTAGCGCGAAGGCAATCAGGCCCGAAAAGACGGCACGCGCGGCGTCGCCGAACAGGTGCTGCGCCGCCAGTCCGCCGACGGCGATGACCCCGGACATCTCGGCGGGTGGGACGGCGTAGACGAACAGGATGTTCAGGCCGACGTAGAGGGTCAGGACCAGCGCGGTCCCCGCCAGCAGGGAACGCGGCAGGTTGCGTGCGGGGTCGCGGATCTCAGAGCCGACGTACGCCGACGCGTTCCAACCGCTGTACGCGAACATGATCCACATCAGGGCGAGGCCCATGGTCTGCCACGTGAGGCTCGGGTGCTCGCTCCCCGTCGCCGCGCCGCCGGCATCGATGGTCAGGTGGCCGAGATTGCCCTGGCCCCAGGCCGCTCCGGCCAGGATCAACGTGATGATCAGCAGCACCTTGCCCGCCGTCAGGACGTTCTGGACCCGGGCTCCGGTGCGCATCCCCCGGAGGTGGACGGCCGTCAGGCTGACGACCAGCAGGATGGCGAACAGCTTCCTGGCGAGCGCGCCACTGTCCGATGGCAACAGGAACGGGAACGCCGACGCGAAGTACGCCGAGCACCCGAGCGCCGAGGCGGCGAGTGGGGCGGAGAAGCCCACGAGGAAGGAAACCCAGCCGCTCAGGAAGCCCAGCACCGGGTGAAAGAGGCGGCCCAGGTAAACGTACTCGCCACCGGCGCTGGGCATGGCGGCTCCCAGCTCGCCGTAGCAGAGTGCGCCGGCCAGAGCGAGCACGCCGCCGCCGGCCCAGAGCGCCAGCATGATGAGCGGGCTGCCCAGCTCCCCCAGGAGCAGCCCGCTCGTGGTGAAGATGCCGGCGCCCACCATGTTCGCCACGACCAGGTTGGTGGCCGAGAACAGGCCCAGCCCGCGGACGAGTCGGTCCGGAGCGGCTTGCAGGTCGGGGAGGGTCGTGACGGCCATGGTGCCCTTCACCCCCTTCGGGGTCGAGGTGCTTCCGCGCCGACGGCCTTTCCTGTAAGACGCACAGCCTCGCGGCCGCGTTAGCGCTACACCTCCGCACTGCCGTTGCCCGGGACCTCCGGCCCCTCCGGTGTCGCGATGTCCGCCATGGCGCCTGCGGGTTCCAGAGAAACCATGCGTGCAGGGAACAGCCGGCGTCCGACGGCCGGTGCCAGCTGCAGAGCGATGGTCCCGAGCAGGGACAGTGCCAGCACGGCGAGGCCGATGAGCGCAGCCAGCTCGGTCAGCCCCGCCGCTGCCGCGACGCCCGCGAGGATGATGGAGAACTCTCCGCGCGGCACCAGCGTGAGGCCCAGGGCCAGGGCGGTGCGCGGCCCGGCGCCACTGGCCAGTCCGGCCCACCAGCCGGCGAGTGCCTTCGCCAGAACGGCCATGCCCGTGAGGGACAGGACCGGAGCCCACAGCTGTCGGAACGCCGACGCGTCGAGGGTCAGGCCAAAGCCCAGGAAGAAAATGGCGGCGAACAGGCCCTGGAGCGGCGCGAACAGTCGTTCGACGCGCTCCTTTTCGGGCGTCTCGGCGAGCGCCAGCCCGGCGACGAAAGCGCCAATGGCCTCGGACAGGCCGACGGCCGCCGCGCTCCAGCTGAGGAGCAGGACAACGGCGCCGATGAGGAGGAGGAAGATGTCGTCGGATGTGATGTCCAGGACGCGCCCCAGCAGTGGACCGGCACGGGCTGCCAGCAGCAACACCAGGCCGACGAAGACGAGTGCTTTCGCAATGCCCAGGAGCACTGGGCCCGCCGCCGGCTCGGGCGCCAGGACCGCCCCCGTGACGACGACCAGGAACAGAGCGATGAACAGGTCCTCGAAGACGAGGATGCCCAGTGCGAGCTCGGTTTCCGGTGCCGCAGCGCGGCGTAGCTCGATTACGCCCTTGGCGATGATGGCCGACGAGGACACGTACACGGCGCCGGCCAGCAGCAGCGAGCCCACCAGGCCGAATCCCAGGGCGAGTCCCCCCACCAGGCCCACGGGGAAGCAGACGATCCAGTCGATGGACCCGGTCCGGAGGATGGTCCGTCGCTGTCGCACGAGCGCGCCCAGCGAGAACTCGAGGCCCATGAAGAAAAGGAGCAGCACGACACCCACGGTGGCCAACCGCTCCACCGCGGATCCACTCACCCACGGGCGCAGCACCAGCCCGAGCAGGATGTACGCGGGCACCACCGACTGTCGTGCGCGGTGGAAGAGAAGGCCGGCAAGGCCGAGAGCGCCGAGGACGGCGCCGGCTTCCAGCAGGAAGGAGACGTGCACGGCTACCGCTCCCCTTCGCCGCCTCCCCGGCACAGCTCCGAGACGCCGCCTACCTGCTCGCGGTTCCCGACCACCAACAGCGTGTCGCCGGCCGCCATCCGCTCATCCGGCTGGGGATTGGGCAGCGCTCCGCCATCGCGCAGGATCGCGATGACGCTGGCCCCCGTGCGCCTGCGGAGCTCGGCCTCCGCCAGCGTCCTCCCGGCCAGAGCGCTGCCTGGCTCCACCTTGAACCACTCCACCGCCAGCTGGTCGAGGATCATCTCCATCGATTCGGCCATCGGCGGCTGGAAGTATGCGCCGCCCAGGATGGCGCCCAGCTTCCGCGCCTCAGGGTCGCTCAACCGTATGGCGAGGACGGGATAGTCCTCTTCGCGCTTGAAATGGTAGAGCTCGCGTGGCCCCGTGTTGTGGATGATGACCGTCATGCGATCGCCCTCATCCGTCCGCAGGGCGAACTTCTTGCCGACGCCGGGAAGATCGTGCTCGCGAACGTCCATCGTGCCTCGCTCCGTCGGGGCGCCGACCCGAGCACACCCGTTGCCGGTCGCGGAATCGGGGGCGTCGGGGCTGGCGGGATTCTGGACGTTAAACGCCGCGGGGGGCCGGGTCCAGTCCCTCTTGTCAGGCGCCAGGCGGCATGTTTCAGTGTCCGATCCCGAAGAGGCCTGGACCGCATGTTGCACCCTACCGACCCCATGCAAACCACAACACTCGGCGCCACCGGCGTCACGGTCTCGCGCATCGCCCTCGGCTGCATGTCCTACGGCACGTCCAGGTGGCGACCGTGGGTGCTCGATGAAGACGACGCGCGTCCTTTCTACCGCCGGGCCATCGAGGCCGGCATCAACTTCTTCGACACGTCGGACATGTACTCGCGGGGGGGCAGCGAGGAAGTGACGGGTCGCGCCCTGAAGGAATACGGCCATCGTGAAGAGCTGGTCATCGCGACGAAGGTGTTCTTCCCGTGGGGTGAAGGCCCGAATCTGGGCGGCTTGTCACGCAAGCACATCGTGGAGGCGTGCGAGGCCAGCTTGCGCCGACTGGGCATCGACGCCATCGACCTCTACCAGATCCACCGCTGGGACCCGAAGACCCCGCTGGAGGAGACGCTGGCCGCGCTCGACCACCTGGTTCAGAGTGGCAAGGTTCGCTACATCGGCGCCAGCTCGGGTTGGGCATGGCAGATGGCGCGGGCCCTGGGCCTGTCCGACCAGCACGGCTGGGCCCGCTTCGTCTCCATGCAGAACCACTACAACCTCATCTACCGCGAGGAGGAGCGGGAGATGATCCCGCTGTGCGAGGCAGAGGGGATCGCCGTGATCCCGTGGTCGCCTCTGGCCCGCGGACACCTGGCCGGCGCCCGGAAATCGCTGAACGACCAGTCCAGCACGACGCGGGCGAAGACGGACAGCTACGGCCACGACTTGTACGGCGGCCCGGGCGACGCCGACATCGTCGACGCGGTGAACACCGTAGCGAAGGAGCGCGGCGTCGGTGCCGCGGAGGTGTCCCTCGCCTGGCTGCTGTCCCGGCCGGCGGTGACGGCGCCCATCATCGGCGCTACAAAGCTGGAACACCTGGATGCCGCGGTGCGGGCCGTGGACCTGGAGCTGGAAGAGGAGGAGATCCAGCGCCTGGAAGCGCCCTATCAGCCGCACGAGATCAGGGGACACTGAGCGAGAGCGTCTCGCGCCGCCGAGCTGACAGCAGGCGGCCGGCACTCCCGCAGAACCCCCGTCATCCCCGGAGTGGTTGACGGAACAGATCTGGCAGGGGATTTGCTCCTTCGACCTATCGCAGTCCGCGTGGTGCACGATGCGCCATGCGAACGGCCACCGGTGATGAAATGCGACGGCAACGTTTACTGCTATTCGACACGATCGTTCTGGGCGTCGTGGGGGCCCTTGGAGCGCAGCTCTTCATGTACCTCCTGCACCTCGCCCAGAGCCTCTTCCTCACATATCTGGCCGGTTATACGTTGCCCGATCTGGGCTCCGGCGGCAGCGTCACCGCTCAGATCATCGGCTCCCACTGGCTCTGGCTCGTGCCGGTGGCGACCACGCTGGGCGGCCTGATCTCCGGATTGCTCGTCTACAGCATCGCGCCGGAGGCGGAAGGCCACGGCACGGACACCGCGGTACGAGCGTTCCACCGCTCGGCGGGGTTGATCCGTGCCCGGGTGACGCCCCTCAAGATGGTGGCATCCGCCATCACCATCGGCTCGGGCGGCTCGGCCGGCCGCGAGGGACCGACGGCCCTGTTCAGCGCCGGCGTCGGGTCCATCTACGCGGGCGTGCTCCATCGATCGGAGCACGAGCGACGCACGCTGGTCCTGGTGGGCATGGCAGCCGGACTTTCGGCCATCTTCCGATCGCCCATCGGTACAGCGATCTTCGCGGTCGAGGTCCTGTACGGCGACATGCAGTTCGAGGCGGACGCTCTCATCTACACGATGCTCGGGTCTATCGTCGCCTACGCCGTCAACGGGTACTTCGTGGGGTGGCAGCCGCTGTTTCACGTGCCCGCGGGGTTGCAGGTCCCCGGTGTAACCGAGTATGCCTGGTACGTCGTGCTGGGATTGAGTGGTGGCGTGGTCGGTGCCCTGCTGCCGAACGCGTTCTATGGCATTCGCGATGCGTTCCACAAGATCCCGATCCCACCGCATGTCAAGCCTGCGATCGGCGGCCTCGGCGTCGGCATCATCGCGCTGGTTCTGCCCCAGGTGCTGGGTGGTGGCTACGGCTGGATCCAGAAGGCGATCAACGGCCAGATGACTCTCGCCCTTCTGGGCGTGCTGATCTTCGCCAAGCTCATCGCGTTCGGCCTGACCGTGTCTTCCGGCGGGTCGGGCGGCGTGTTCGCGCCCAGCCTGTTCGTGGGGGCCATGGTGGGCGGCTTCCTGGGCCACGTCTTCCACCAGCCGCCCGCTGCCTTCGCGGTGGTGGGCATGGCCGCAGTGTTCGGGAGCGCCGCCCGCATCCCTGTCGCGACGCTGCTGATGGTCACGGAGATGACCGGCGGTTACAGCCTGCTGGCGCCCGCCGCGCTGGCAGTCACGCTGGCGTTCCTGCTTCAGCAGCGCCTTACCACTCGGCTGAAGTACAGGAGCCTGTACGAGGCTCAGGTCCCTCAGCCCACGGATTCGCCGGTGCACAAGATGGAGCACCTGAAGATGGCGCTGAAGATGCTGGAGGAACGTCGCTCATCCGTCGAAGCGGAAAAGATCGAGCATGTGAACCTGATGGCGCTGCTGGAGTCCGGGATTCCCATCGATCTACCGGACGGCAAGCGCCTGGTGACCGGAATCCTCAGCACCGACAGTCCGTGCGCAGGCGAGCCCATGAAGAAGGCCTGCTTTATCGAGGAGAATGTCGACTGGGAGATCGTCGCGGTCTTGCGGGATCATCATCTGGTACTGCCACACCCGAACAGCCTGTTGGAGGCGGAGGACCAGCTGCTCGTCCTCGTGCCGAGGGAGTACGAGGAAGAGTTGCGGAAGCACCTCGGGTCGGTGTGATCTCGCTCACAGGAACCTGACGCCCGTCCGCGGGTTCCACTCCGGGTCGCATACTCCCCAACCTCGGAGGCTTCATGTCCATCCGACCCGTGAAGCGCATCGTGCGCGCACGACCCACGCTGGAAGGCGCGGGCGTCCGGCTGCACCGCGCGTTCGGCTTCGGCGAGACCGGTGAATACGACCCGTTCCTGCTGCTCGACGACTTCCGCAACGAGAACCCCGAAGACTACCGTGCCGGCTTTCCGTGGCATCCACACCGGGGCATAGAGACCATCACGTACGTGCTCGCCGGCTCGGTCAGCCACGGCGACAGCCTGGGCAACGCGGGCACCCTGGGCGCCGGGGACGTGGAGTGGATGACCGCCGGCCGCGGCTTCCTGCACCAGGAGATGCCGGAGGGCGACCCCCGGGGACGGATGCACGGGTTCCAGCTGTGGGCCAACCTGCCGTCGTCCCTCAAGATGACCGAGCCGCGCTACCAGGACATCACGGCCAAAGACATCCCCGAGATCACCGACGACGATGGCACGCGCGTGCGCGTCGTGAGCGGCACGTTCTGGGGCCGGACCGGCCCCGTGGACCGCATCGCGGCGGAGCCGCTGTACCTGGACATCACCGTGCCGGCAGGCGTGCGCAAGACCCTGCCGGTGGAGTCGTCGCGCCACGCGTTCGCGTACGTCTTCGAGGGCTCCGCCTCCTTCCGGGACGCGTCCGACCCGTTCGGCGTACTCACCGAGCACGCGGACACCGACTCGCCTGTGCGCGAGATGACCGGCAACCGCTCCCTCGTCCTGTTCGACAGCGGCGACGAGATCAACGTCCAGGCGGGCGAGCAGGGCGTCCGGTTCCTGCTGGCGTCCGGGCAGCCCATCCGGGAGCCCGTGGCCTGGTACGGGCCCATCGTCATGAACACGCCCGAAGAGCTCCAACAGGCGTACCGGGAGCTGCAGGAAGGGACCTTCATACGCAGGCGATGATGCAGGCGGGGGCGGGGGCGGTCGGGGGCGGCATCAACGTTCGGCGTCGAATTTCCTGACGATCCGTTCCAGCGTGTTGGCGTTCCGGATGGTCAGCAGCGTGTCGAGCCTCTTTTCCAGCAGCCCGCCCGACACCGGTGAATCGGAGAAGCGGGTGCGGCACAGCCAGTAGAGCTCGCGGTCCTTCAGCACGAAGTCGTCGGTGTCGCTCCTCAGGTCCTCGAGCGCCTCGCGCGCGGCGGCCTTCCCGGCGTGCTTCAGGAACCCTACGTACAAGGTGCCGCCGTTCTCCACGCCGTCGTTCACGAACGGGGCGGCGGCCGCGATCTGGGCAAGACGGGGCAGAGGACGGATGAAGGTGGCGACCTCGTAGCCGAGGGCCTCGAACAGTTGGCGCTCGATGCGGGCTTCCAGCGCGGGGCCGGCAGCAGCCGCCCTGAAGATGACGTTGCCGCTGGCGATGAACGTGGCCACGTCCCGGACACCCGTTTCCTCGAACAGGGCCCGCAGGCGGTCCATCTTCACGGTGTGGCCACCCACGTTGATGGCCCGCAGGAATGCGACGAACTCGCCGCCCGACGGGGGCGAAGAGCGCCCGGATGCAGGCCCCATGGCCGGGTCGCTCATCCCATCATCCCGGGCCACAGCCAGCCGAACACGCCGCCGGTGAGCAGCCCGTACAACAAACCGTCCACCGTCGCCTTCACGGTCAGGGACCACGCCCGGCGGTACCAGATGGACATCTGCCACAGCGCCAGCGCGTAGCCGATGAACGTCGTCGCGCCCACGAACCGGAACACGCTCAGGTAATCGGCGCCGGGCGGCAGCGCGCGGCCCGCGATGTAGGCGGCGAACACGCCGACCACCACCGCGTACAGGAACCACAGCACCAGGCTCCGCGTCATGGACGTGACCCCGTTCGGCATGACCGTCATCACCAGGACCGGTCCCTTCCGTAGCTTCTCTTTGAACGCCTCCGAGCGCATGTCCGCCATGCCCATGGCCTGCGGCATCATGTAGTCGCCCGGCGGGATGGGATACGGTCGGAGGGCGTCCAGCACCGCGTCTTCGTTCGGCACCCGTGGGTAATCGTTCCGGTGCCAGGGCAGCACCATGTGGATCAGCGAGCTCACCACGAACACTACCACCGCCGACAACAGGACGGGTAGCCACAGCGCGTTCAATGCCGTCATGAAGACCTCCGGAAGTTGCGGGGGGAAGGAGAGTAGATCACCTCCGGGTGTAAATTACGATAGACGACCGGAGACGGGGCGGCAAGCACCGCGACAGCGAGGTGTCCCTCCCGCAAACAGACCCGGGGATTGCGTGACACGGAGGACACGGAGTCCACGGAGGCAACAGCCTCATGATAGTACTCCGAGTTCTCCACCTCTCCGAGTCCTCCGCGTCACGTTGTTGGCCGGGGTCTGGCGGGCGCGGGCAATCCCGGTCAATCGTGCCTGGAGAACGCTGTGAGCTTGGCCGGGTTTACGTCGTCGGACGCATCCCGGAACCGCGCGCGTCCTTGACGATCCGGCCGCCCTGGACGACGAGCCGGATGGTGTCGGGCCGGAGGGCGTGGACGTCGGCGAGGGGGTCGACGTCGCTGACGACCACGTCGGCGAGCTTGCCGGGCTCGAGGGTGCCGACGCGGTCCTGCCAGCCGAGGCATTCGGCGGCGGTGCGCGTGGTGGCGACGATGGCCTCCATGGGCGTCATGCCGGCGTAGTCGCACATGAGGCCGAGCTCCCGCAGGTTGGTGCCGTGGGGCATGACGCCGGCGTCGGTGCCCATGGCCACCTTGACGCCGGCCTGGACGGCGCGGCGTGCGCTGTCGCGGTGCGCTTCGAGCACCTCCCTGGACTTGCGCAGTGCCCACTCGGACATGGTGCCCCGGGTCTCGGCCTGCTCGATGACGGCCTGGGGGGCGAGCAGGGTGGGCACGAGGAACGTGCCGTGTTCGAGCATGAGGTCGATGGCCTCGTCGTCCAGATAGATACCGTGCTCGATGGAGTGGATGCCGGCGCGCACGGCGTTCTTGATGCCTTCCGCTCCCTGGGCGTGGGCCATGACCTTGACGCCTCTTCGGTAGGCGCCTTCCCGGACCATGACCTCCAGCTCTTCGGGCGAGAACTGGGTGAAGTCCGGGTGGTCCGTGGGACTCATGACGCCGCCCGTGGCGCACACCTTGATGACCTCGGCGCCCGCGCGCAGCACTTCCCGCACTTTCTTGCGCACGCCCTCGACGCCATCGCAGATGCCGTCGGGCATGCCGGGGTGGCCGGGCATGAGCTCGATGGTGGTCCCGGAGGGCAGCCAGAAATCCAGGTGGCCGCCGGTGATGGAGAGCGCCGTGATGCTGATCTGCATGCGGGGCCCGTCGACGATGCCCATCTCCACCGCGCGCTTCAGGCCCAGGTCGGCGCCGCCGGCGTCGCGCACCGTGGTGATGCCGGCGTCCAGGGTGCGGCGCATGCGCTGGATCGCCTGGTAGAAGCGGAGGGAGAACGGCGTGGCGGCCATCTTCATGGGCTCGTCGAACTCCAGCATGAGGTGGACGTGGGCGTCGATGAGGCCTGGCAGGAGCGTGCCGCCGCCGGCGTCGATCTCGGTGACGTCGCCGTCGGGGTGGGGCAGAGAGCGCAGAGGCCCGACGGCCTCGATACGGTCGGCCGCCAGGAGCACCGCACCGTCCTGCACGGGGTCAGCCCCGGTGCCGTCGATGAGCATCGCGTTGTGAATGAGCGTGTAGGCCATGACGTTTCCTTCTGGTTGGTCGGGGCTCGCTTCAGTCCTTCACCCGGAACCGGTACAAGCATCGTTCCCGCACGATGCCGCGCCGCCCGGGGAGGCTCACCCGATCGCTGCCGGTGATGGTGCCGAGGCGCGGGTATGCGGCGAGGATGGCGTCTGGCCGGGTGTCGCAGGGAGCCACGACGATGACGGGCATCGCCGGGCGAAGGCGGGCATCAATGGGCGGCCACAGGTCGTACTGGTTCGGGCGGCCCAGCCGGTTCAGTGAATGCACAAAGGGTTGGCCGGGCAGATAGAACGACAGCTCGGATGCGTCCTGGTAGCGGGTGGCGGCAAAGGTCACGGGCCCGTCGCCCGGCGCGGCGCGTTCGACGGCGCGGGCCAGGGCGGACCATCCGTGGGCGCGGTCGATGGGGTCGCGAGATGACCGCAGTGGCAGCACGGGTCGCACGGCCTGGACGTAGACGATGGCGACGAGCAGGGCGCCGAGGGCGAGGCCCGGACGCAGCCAGCGTCGGAAGCCGCCCCGTGCCGCCGCAATGGCCAGCAGGATGGTGGCGGGCACGTAGAAGGGTGCGGGCCAGTTGGGCTCCACCGGCCGGCGCAGGGCGCTGAGCATGAAAAAGCCGAAGAACACGACTGCGGTCGCGGCGAGGATGGTGCGCGCAGCGTCGTTCCGGTCCATACGCGCGAGCGATCGGGCGGACACCGGTTGGCCGGCGTGGCCCACCGGAGCCGGCGCCGCTCCGTCGTCGTGTCGGGCTCGCAGGGCGCGGATAACGGCGATCCACATGAGCACGAACAGGATGGGGGAGCCGAGGCCGAGCTGCCCGCCGATGAGGTCGCCCTCGCGAGAGAGTGCGGAGCCGCGTGGTGCACCCAGGCCGTGGTGCAGCTGGAAGGCGAAGGAAGCCCATGAGTGATGCGCGTTCCAGGCGACGACGGGCACGAACAGGGCCAGGGCGACGACCGCGGCGAGGTAGGGACCGCGTTGCAGGAGCGTGGCGCGGAGGCGCCGGTCCCACAGCAATCCGAGGAAGACGCCGAGGGGGATCAACACGGCCGTGTACTTGCTCAGCAGCCCGAGGCCCGCAGCGACGCCCGCAGCCAGCCACCAAGCGAGGTTTGGGCCGGGCCGCGTCTCCTGAACGGCGCGGACGACGGCATACAGGGCCAGGGCGGTCGCGGCCATGAGTGGCAGGTCCGGCGTGGCGAGCACGAGACCGGCGGCGGCGAGCGGCACGCAGGCGATGATGGCCGACGCACGCAGCGCGGCGGCGTCACCGGCGAGACGTCGTGCGGTGGCGATGCCGGCGAGCACGGCGATGAGGCCGAGGAGTACGGGGAGCAAGCGGATGCCGAGGACGCGGGCGCCCAGGAGCGCCGTTCCGCCCCGGATGAGCCAGGCGATGCCCGGCGGGTGGTCGAAGTAGCTCCACGCCAGATGGCGGGACCATTCCCAGTAGTACGTTTCGTCGGGGAAGGGCGGTAGCAGGGTGCCCAGCAGCAGCCGCAGCCCTACCATGGCCACGGCCAATACGATGGCCAGGACCCAGAAGAGGCGTGTCTCCCGTTCAGCCATCGGCCTGGGCGGGCGGCGCGCCGGCGAGCTTTGCCGGTGCGCGTCGGCGCCAGAGCGTCGCCAGCGACCACAGGATCAGGATCCAGAGGATCCAGGAAACTCGTTCGGACCAGGTCAGCGTCATGAGCAGGTGCCACACGAGGCGCGGGCCGGTGAGCAGCGCCACCACGGCGGGGCCCCACTCGTGGATGCGGCGACGCGCCACAACGCCGACCGCCGCCTGCCTGCCGAGGCGCACTTCCTCTTCCACGACGTGCGCGAGGCGGGTGGACGGCATCCGCCGCCACCCCGGGATGTGCATGAGGTTCCAGCCGGCGGCGGTCCAGCCCCAGCCGTGATTGTCGGATGCGGCGACGGTGGCGAGATTCAGGCTGTCGGCGATCTGGAGGATGCGCGCACGGTCCCGGTCCGTCTGTCCGAGCCCGCGGGGCGCGGCATCCACGATCTCGATGCCCACGACGCCGCCCAGACCGCCGGGGCCCGGTGCCGGCACCCGCGACAGGTTGCCCGGGATCGTCTGGATCAGAACCGGCCAGGCCGGGCCGGTCTTGGGGGTGGTACGGGGGTCCAGTGTGTCCAGCGCCACGACGTGCTCGTGCTCGAACACCACCTCGCGACCCGCGAACAGGAGCGTTCCGTCGCCGGCGAGGTCCGGGTTGCGTGCCGCCGCGGCGACGGCGGTGTCCACGTACGTGTGGTCGGTGATGAACGCTGCCTGGAACCCGGCGCGGCGGTGCCATTCACGGTTCGCCTCCGCGGAGAACCCTTTGCGGCCGTCGTGCGAGCGGTTCGTGTGGCTGTGGAAGTCCAGGACGAGCACGTCGGGCTCCTGTACGTGCAGGTAGGCCATGGGCCGCGGGACCAGCACGGCGAGTGCATACACGCCCAGGATGCCGCCCAGCAGGACGACGACGCCCGCGACCTCGCCCACGGCGATCCGCACCAGGGACCGACCCCGGCGGCCCCGGAATCCGCGCCACAGTGCGTAGACCACTATGACCGACAGCACCAGGCCGATGTGCTGCCGGACGGTGAGCAAGGAGAGCGCGTCGAAGAAGCTGCAGATGGGGGCGAGGACCAGGTAACCGGCCGGGAAGCCCAGGGACACGCCCGGTGGAACGGAACCGCCCGTCGGGTTTACGAGCGGTGTGCGCGCGAACAGGCCGGTCACGACCAGGGCGGCCACGGCGCCCAGCGTCAGCCAGGTGGCCGGCCGGACCACCCGAGCGCCGCGCCCTCGACGGGCGACCACGGGTCCGTTTGATGGCATCGTTACCTGTCAGCCTCTCGACGGGTGGGTAGATCCGAATCGGCGGTCGCTCGGGATCGAGATAACATCTCCGGCGCCGACCTTCAACGGGCGTCATCGCACGAGTCGGGCCAGGTCTTGCCGAACGGCACGGAAGCCTCAACGTTCCGGGCTGCTGACACGTCTTGCGGAATGGGGGGAATGCGGGCCCCGCCCACCGCCGTAACACCAGAAAGACATCCAATGCCCGCGACGCGCAGGACACCACGCATGCCACTACGCGCCGCGCTTCTAGGCGTCATATGCCTGACTGTGCCCACCACACTGGTGGCGCAGAGCGCGATGCCCGAAGACGACGTCACGACGGCTCTGCCCATCGCGGAAGCCGTCCCGGTTTCCGAGTCCATCACGCTGGATGGGCGGTTGGATGAAGCCGTCTGGCAGGATGCCCCGCCCATCACCCGGTTCACACAGACCGATCCCAATGAAGGCCGGCCGGTCACGCAGCCGACGCGGGTCCGGCTGATCTACGACCAGCATGCGCTGTATGTCGGCGCCGTCCTGCGCGACACCGCGGCCATCTCCACCCGGCTCGCCCGGCGTGACAGCCACATGGAGGACTCGGACTGGTTCTCCGTCTCGCTGGACAGCTACGACGACAACCTGACGGCGTACCGGTTCGAGGTGAACCCTTCGGGCGTGCGCCGGGACGAGAAGCTGTCCGGCGGCAGCACGTGGCATGGGGATAATTCGTGGGACCCGGTGTGGGAGGCGTCCACGACGGTGACGGACTCGGGCTGGGTGGTGGAGATGCGCATTCCGTTCAGCCAGCTCCGGTTCAGCGGCGCGTCGCATCAGCATTGGGGCATCCAGCTGGAGCGCACCATTGCGCGGCGGCAGGAGCAGGCGGTATTCGCCTTCACGCCCAGGAGCGAGCCGGGCGGCATTGCGCGCTACGGGAGGCTGGAAGGTCTGGAGAATCTGCAACGCGACCGTGGCCTGGAGCTGTTGCCCTACGTGCTGGCGCGCGGCTCTTACGGCCCGGTGGATGTGGCGGATGACGTCACGTTCGCCAACCCGTTCCGGGACGGCTCCGAGTACTCCAGCAGCACGGGGCTGAACCTGAAATACCGGCTGGCGTCCAACATGACGCTGGACGCTGCGGTGAACCCGGACTTCGGCCAGGTGGAGGTGGACCCGGCCGTGGTGAACCTCACGGCATACGAGACGCGCTTCGAGGAGAAGCGCCCGTTCTTCGTCGAGGGCAGCGACATCTTCCAGTTCGGCGGCGGTGGCGGCCACCACGGTCCCGGCGGCGGTGGCACGCAGCTGCTTTATTCCCGACGCATCGGCGCCAGGCCGCAGGGCGATGTGCCCGACGACGCTGTGTATTCCAGCCGCCCGGATGCGTCCACGATCCTGGGCGCGGCCAAGCTGACCGGTCTGACGGCCGGCGGTTGGAGCGTGGGAGTGCTGGAGGCGGTGACGGCGCAGGAGAAGGCCAGTTACGTGGACGCGAACGACGTGACCGGTTCCACCGCAGTCGCGCCGCTGGCCAACTATTTCGTGGGGCGCGTGCAGCGCCACATGCGCGCCGGTCAGACCGTCGTGGGCGCCATGGCGACGGCGGTGAACCGGCGGCTGAGCGCCCCGGCCCTGGTGGACCAGTTCCGGGGCAGTGCCTACACGGGTGGTGTGGACTTCCGCTATGAATGGGCGGCCCGCGAGTGGTCGGTGAGCGGGTACCTGGCGGGTAGCCGAATCGCCGGCGACAGCACTGCGATGGAAGCGGCACAGACATCGTCTGCGCGGTACTACCAGCGGCCCGACGCCTCGTATCTGAGGCTGGATTCCGCCGCCACGTCCCTGGCCGGCTACACGGGCCGCATCAGCATCAGCAAGGATGCTGGGCTGCACTGGCGTGGCAACGCCCGCGTAAGCGCCACCAGCCCCGGTTTCGAAGCCAACGACCTGGGCTACCAGCGTGACGCGGACCGGGCGAGCGCGTCGGCATCGCTACGGTACGAGGAGAACAGGCCCGGGCCGGTCTTCCGCCAGTGGAACATCGACGGCGGGCCGGACGCTACCTGGAACTACGGCGGCGACTTCCTGGGCGCGTCCATGGACCTGGGCACCCGGTTGGAGCTGCTCAGCTACTGGACCGGTGATTTCAACTTCTCCCACGACTTCCCCGGCTACGATGACCGGCTCACGCGGGGCGGACCGCTGACGCGTGGCGTGACGCGGGACCGGGCGTCGTTCAGGCTGGAATCGGACTCGCGGAAGCCGTGGAGCCTGCGGCTGAACACGTCGTACGAATGGGATGCGGCGGGCAGCACCCAGGCCCATACCGGCCTGCGCCTGGAGCTGCGGCCGTCCAGCGCGTGGAACATCTCCGTCGGACCGTCGTGGCAACGGACGCAGGCGGCGGCCCAGTATGTCGAATCGGTGGAGGATCCCCTGGCCACGGCGACGTACGGGCAGCGGTACCTGTTCGCGCACCTGGACCAGACCACCGTGTCCATGGAGACGCGTCTGAACGTCACGTTCCGGCCCGGATTGACCATCCAGGTCTACGCCCAGCCGTTCCTGGCCAGCGGCGACTTCTCCGGCCTCAAGGAGCTGCGCGCGCCGGGCACCTTCTCCTTCCTGAGGTACGGCGTGGATACGGGCACCATCAGCCTACAGGACGGGGAGTACATCATCGATCCCGACGGCCCGGGCCCCGCGCAGTCGTTCACGCTGGACAACGAGGACTTCAACCGCCGCAGCCTGCGGGGCAATGCGGTCCTGCGCTGGCAGTGGAGGCCCGGCTCCACGCTCTTCCTGGTCTGGCAGCAATCGCGCTCCGACTACACGGACCTGAACGATCTCCGGTTGGGACGCGACACCCGGGCGCTCCTGGGCATCCCACCAGACAACGTGTTCGTCCTCAAGATCAGCTACTGGCTGAACCCGTGACGGCCCGGGGCCGGACCGGTGCTCCCGCCGGCCCCACGACGCTGAACACCTCCTGGCACCACGCCGCGCGACCAACCTGTTTCCCTCCAACTCAAGTGGTATATTGCCCGCCCGAGTACGCCGCGCCCGCGATGCCCGTGATCCCGGCAGCGGCTCGACGGTCCCTTTTACCGGACGAATCCATGAAGAACGTCGCGACGGGACTCGGTGCCACGTCCGTTGTCCTTCTGGGCCTGCTGGCACCGTTGGTCGCCTCGGCACAGAGCCCGAACAGCGTCCGGGACACGCTGCCGGTGGTGCACGCTGTGCGCACCACGGCGGCAATCCGCATCGACGGACGCCTGGACGAGTCCGCGTGGGCCGCGGCGCCGGCGTACGACGACTTCACCCAGATCGATCCGGACGAGGGGCAGCCGGCGAGCCAGCGCACCGTCGCCCGCATCCTCTACGATGACGAGGCGCTCTACGTGGGCGTGCGGCTGTACGACACGGGGCAGGTCATCGGCCGCCTGGGCCGCAGGGACATGGACCTGGGCGACTCCGACTGGCTGGGCGTCATGCTGGACAGCTACCATGATCACCGTACCGCCTTCGGCTTCGACATCAATCCGGCGGGCGTGCGCCGGGACGAGATCAAGGTCATCGAGACGGACGACAACTCCTGGGATCCCGTCTGGGACGGCGTCACCACCGTGGACGACAGCGGCTGGACGGCGGAGTACCGGATCCCGTTCAGCCAGCTCCGCTTCAGCTCGGCGGAGGTGCAGACCTGGGGGATCCAGTTGGAGAGAGTGATCGGCCGCAGGCGGGAGTATTCGGTATCCACCTTCATCCCGAAGCGAGAGCAAGGCGGTGTGCCGAAGTACGGGCTTCTGGAGGGCCTGCGGGGAATCCGGCCGGGACGCCGCCTCGAGTTGATGCCGTACAGCGTCGTCCGGGGAGAATACACCGACCCGGGCGCCAACCCGTATCGCTCCAACGCCGAGCAGAAGCTGTCCGCCGGCCTGGATCTGAAGTACGGCCTTACCTCCAACATGACCGTGGATGCCACCATCAACCCGGACTTCGGCCAGGTGGAGGTGGATCCAGCGGTCATCAACCTGGGCGTTTACGAGACGTACTTCGAGGAGAAGCGGCCGTTCTTCGTCGAGGGCAGCGAGATCTTCGACTTCGGCTCCGGGCCGGGTGGGGCGTTGTTCTATACCCGCCGCATCGGCCGGGCGCCCCAGGTGGCGCCGCCCACGCCACTGGCCGACGTGCCGACCGCGACCACCATCCTGGGGGCGGCCAAGCTGTCGGGGAAAACTCCCTCCGGCTGGTCGGTGGGCGGAGTCGAGGCGCTGACGCAACGGGAAGTCGCCCGGTATCGGGACGCCAACGGCAACGATCTGGAGATGACGGCCGAGCCGTTGACCAACTACTTCGTGGGCCGCGTGCGCCGTGACTTGCGGGGCGGCGCGAGTGCGATCGGCGGCATGTTCACCGCCGTCGACCGCAGGATGAGCGAGCCCGCCGCCGAGGCGCAGCTCCGGTCCGGAGCGTACGCCGGCGGCATCGATTTCCGCCACGAATGGGCGAACCGGATCTGGGCGCTGCGCGGCAGCATCGCCGGCAGCTACATCCTGGGCAGCCGCCAGGCCATCACGCTGGTCCAGCGGCTGTCCAACCACTACTTCCAGCGCCCCGATGCCACGCACCTGGAGGTGGACACCAGCGCCACGAGCCTGGCGGGGCTCACCGCGTTCCTGGCCCTGGCCCGGCAAGCGGGCGAGCACTGGCGCGGCGAGATGAGCCTGGCCACTACCACGCCGGGCTACGAGGTGAACGACGTCGGCTTCAACTACCGCACGGACCGGCGCGACTTCGAGACGGACGTCACGTACTACGAAAACCGGCCGGGCCCCTTCTTCCGCAGCTGGCACATCGGTGGCCGGGCGCGGTTCGAGTTCAACATGGCAGACCAGCTCATCGCCGACTGGCTGACGCTGACGGGGTACGGGCGACACCTGAACTACTGGTACATCTACGCCCAGGCGAACCATTCGCTGCGCGCCAATGACGACCGGCTGACCCGCGGCGGGCCCATGGCCGTGCGACCGGCCTCCAGCGACGCGGCGATCCAGTTCATGTCGGACGCGCGCAAGCCCGTGACGATGTCCGCCTTCGTGTCCGGCGCCCGGGACGAGTTTGGCGGCTGGAGTGCGACGGAGCAGCTGAGCGTGCAGTTGCGGACATCGTCCCGCTGGAACCTGAGCCTGGGCCCGTCTCTGGTGCGCCAGTACACGGTGGCGCAGTACGTCACCACCGTCCGGGATCCCGCGGCGCTGCAAACCTTCGGCAGCTGGTACGTGTTCGCGCCATTGGACTACACCGAGTTGTCCCTGGAAGCGCGGTTCAATGTGGCGTTCACGCCGGACCTGTCGGTGGAGGCTTACGTGCAGCCGCTACTGTCCAGCGGCGACTACGGAGATCCGAAGGCGCTCACCGCGCCGTCCACCTTCGATTTTGCACCCTACACCGGCGGCGTGCCGAATCGCGACTTCAACGTGCGCAGCCTGCGGGGCAACGCCGTGCTGCGCTGGGAGTGGCGACGAGGAAGCACGATATACCTTGCCTGGCAACAGAGCCGCAACAGCTACGACCCGCTGGGCAACTTCGACTTCGGGCGAGACCGGCGCGCTCTGTTCGCGGCGCGGCCGGACAACATATTCGTGATCAAGGCCAGCTACTGGTTCAACCCCTGACGGCGTCGTGACGGCGGTTCCCTTCCGCCGTCCGCACCGCACCGTCGTGTGGTGGGCGCAACGCGACTGTTTCGTCACGACGATCGCTGCCGGCCCGTTGGCCGCGCCGGAGCAACCTGCGTATTGTTGCCATCGCACTTGCCGGTCCGCCGGTCCGGCGTACGCACCAGCAAAACGAGCGACCCATGATCCTGCAACCGACAATGCGCCGTTGCGGCGTCCGCCTTTTCGCGAGCCTGGGCCTGTCGACGGCCCTCGTCCTGTCCACCGCATGCGCACCTCGCCAGGCGGTGAGCACTCAGGCGGCCGGGCCGACGGCCCAGCAGCCGGCGCCGACGTCGCCCGCGCCGCCGCAGGGGTCGGCCCGCTCGGAGACCTGGACGCGGGGGCGCCTGCCCACCGGCGCGTTCCTGGATCCTGAAGGCACGTCGGTGCCCCTGGGCTCCTTTCCGATGGCCATGGCGTTGTCCCCGGACCGGCGGCATGCGGCAGTGCTCATGAACGGTTGGCGGGAACAGGGCCTCCAGGTCGTGGACCGAGCCACGGGAAACGTTCAGACGCTGGCGCAGCCGGCTGCGTTCCTGGGCGTCGCGTTCGCACCCGATGGCTCGGCCCTGTACACGTCGGGTGGCAACCAGGACGTGATCTACGTTTACGACTGGCGTGATGGGGCCGCGGCGCTTCAGGACAGCGTGGTGCTTGCACCGAAGACCAGCGGCCGGCGGCAGAGCGGCGTCAGCTACCCGGCGGGCCTGGCGCTGTCGCCCGACGGCTCCACCATGTACGTGGCGGAGAACCTCTACGATTCCCTGGCGGCGGTGGATGTGGCGACCCGGCGCGTGGTGCAACGGTTTCCGGCGGGCCGCTACCCGTACGGCGTCGTGGTGGCGGGCGACGGGATGGTGTACGTGTCCCCGTGGGCCGGGACGTCGGTGCGCGTGTTCCGGCCCGACAGCTCGGGCACGCTGCAGCCGGATGGAAAGATCCCGGTAGGCCGGCACCCCAGCGCCCTGCTGCTGAGTGCGAGCGGTGGGCGCCTGTTCGTCGCTTCCGCGTCCACGGACCGCGTGGCCGTGGTGGACACCTACACTCGGCGGGTGCTGACGCAGTTGGTGGACGCGGCGCCGGAGGGCCCGACGGAGGGCAGTACGCCCAACGCCCTGGCTCTCTCCGCGGACGGCACTCGCCTGTACGTGGCCGAGGCGGACAACAACGCCGTGGCCGAGTTCGTACTCTCGGCCATCACCTCGGGCGTCGCGCGCGCCGCCGGGGACGACCGGCTCGCCGGAAGGATCCCCGTGGGCTGGTACCCCTCGGCCCTGGCTCTGTCCGGGGACACGCTGCTGGTGGTGAACGGGAAGGGCGCCGGGGCCGGGCCGAATCCGGGGTTGCCCCAGCCGGGCGTGAGGGGGACCCGGGCGGCCCTGGCCCTCAATTACACCCTGGGGCAACTGCTGGGGACGCTGTCCACGATCCCCCTGCCGGACTCCACGCAGCTGGCCGCCTGGTCGGCCCGCGTGGCGCGAGCCAACGGCTGGGACGGCGGCACCCACGCGCGGGCGGCGTACCCGCCGTTCAAGCATGTGGTCTATATCATCAAGGAAAACCGGACCTACGACCAGGTCCTGGGCGACATGAAGGAAGGCGACGGCGACACGTCCCTGGTCTTCTTCCCTCGTCGTGACACGCCCAACCACCACGCCCTCGCCGAGCGGTTCGGCCTTTTCGACCGGTTCTTCGTCAACGCCGAGGTGAGCGCCGACGGGCACAACTGGTCCACGGCCGCGTACGCCAGCGACTATGTCGAGAAGACCGTGCAGTCCAACTACTCCGGCCGGGGCCGTAGTTACGATTACGAGGGCACGAACCGGGGCTGGGACAGCATCCCGCCGGAGGGCGAGGATGTGAACGAACCGGCCAACGGCTACCTGTGGGACCTGGCGCAGCGGGCCGGCATAACGTTCCGTAACTATGGTGAGTTCGCGATTCCCAACGACATCGGCCACGAAGAGCCGGTACCGCCGGCCTATCGCGGAACCAAGCCGTTCCTGGCGGCGCACACCAGCCCGGACTTCGCCGCCTTCGACCTGAACATCCAGGACCAGAAGCGGGCGGACGTATTCCTGAAGGAGCTCACGGGCTACGAGCGGCGCGGGGATCTGCCGCAGCTCATCATCATGCACCTGCCGAACGATCACAACGCCGGCGGCACCGTGGGCGCGCCCACGCCCGAGGCCTACATGGCGGACAACGACCTGGCGCTGGGCCGCATCGTCGAGGGGCTGAGCCACAGCCAGTTCTGGCCGAACACGGTGATCTTCGTGCTGGAGGACGACGCCCAGAACGGGCCGGACCACGTGGATTCGCACCGCTCGCCGCTGTTCGTCATCTCGCCCTACAACCGCCCGGGCGTGATCCATCGGTTCGCCAACACGACGGACGTCATCGCGACCATCGCGGACATCCTGCACCTGGGCAGCCTGTCGCAGTTCGACCATTTCGGCCGGCCGCTGCGCGGGATCTGGGCGGCCACGGCGGACCTGAAGCCGTACAAGGCACTCACGCCGGAAGTGTCCCTGAACGAGCGCAACAAGCCGAACAACCCGGGCGCTGAAGCCTCCAAGCTGCTGGACCTGCGCTCCGAGGACATGTCCAACGACGAGCTGTTCAACCGGATCCTGTGGGCCATGATCAAGGGGCCCGACAGGCCTTATCCGGGCGCGAAGCGGATGTCCGTAATGGAGTGGTGGAGGAGCCGCTAAGCGCCGTTGGCCCGCTTGCGTCGCACGTAATCCGACACGTGGTCGCCGTAACGGGCGACGAAATCTCGCAGGTAGTCGTCGCCGTGGATGGTGCCGCGGCAGTTTGGCGCGCCGCAATCGCAGTCAAAGCTGGGCATGAGCTCGTTGCAGAACGTGGCGTAGTCGAGGGTGACCTCCTGCCCGGGTCGGAGTCCCGTGCGAGCCACGAGGTCGAGTCCGTCGATCCATGCGGTCGGCTCGCACGAGTGGTTGACAGGCATCCATTCCTCCGGGTCCCGGCTCCAGGTGACCCAGATCTCATCGGTGAGAGGCCAGGCGTAGCGCAGGAACCAGGAGCGGTCGGGCTCGTGCCAGTGACTGTCCACGTGGCTGCGTGTCACGAGGACGTGGGCCCGCTCTTCGAAGCGGATGATGGGATCTCCTTCGTGGATCTCGCGGATCGCGAAGACCCCGTACTCTCCATTGCCGTTGGTGCGTACTTCCCAGGAATGCGTTCGTTGTTGGTGGCGTTGCAGCGCGGCGCGCACGACGTTGCGCGTGAAGCCGACGTGCCCGGCTTCGTCGTGCAGCAGGCACAGGTCGGCACTGCCGGCGTCGGTGGCCGGGTAGTAGATGCCGCAGTTGGGGTTGATCTCGAGCATGTAAAGGTCGCCGTTGTCGTCCATGCGGATATCGCAACGGCCATAGCCGACGCCGTCCAGGCCCACGAAGAAGCTGGCGGCCATCTCGCGCAACCGGGCGGACAGCTCGGCATCCTCGACCGGCACGTCGCCCATGTCGTGGTAGTCGACCCACTTCAGGCGCTCATGCTTGAAGCTCTCGCCCTGGGGGAAGCGGAACTCCACGGGCGTGTACGTGGACGGCTGTTGCGCGTTGTCCGGGTTCTCGGCGACGAGCACGGTGAACTCCCGGCCTTCGATGAACTGCTCGACGAGGGCGCCGCCGAACGTGTGCAACGTGGCCGTGGCGCGCGCGCGCAGCGCCTCGTCGGTCTCGACACGGGACTCGGGCGTGAGCCCGATGCTGGCGTAGCTGCTGGGATGCTTCACGATCAGCGGGAAGCGCAGTGTGCGTGCGGCACGTTCGATGTCCCCGGGGCGGCGTGCCATGACGTAATCGGGCGTGCCGATGCCGCGGGCGTGACAGACACGCTTCATGGCTTCCCGAGACGGCTCGTAGAAGCGCGAATCGGCGCCCGTGAAGGGAAGGCGCAGGCGCTCGAGGGTCTGGACGACCTCGATGCCGGGCCGGTCCTCGTCCCAGGCCCCATCGCAGAGATTGAAGAAGAGGTCGTAATCGGCCTGCGCCAGCTTGATAAGACGGCTCACCGCCGTGGCCTTCTCCAGCACCTGCCAGTCCCAATCGGCTTCCGGCAGGAACGGGCGGGGATCACATTGCCAGTCGTCTTGGGGCTGGCGCGGGCCCACTAGCTCGGGTGAGTCCGTCAGCAGGCAGATGCGCATGGGTCTCTGGCTCCGTTCCTGGTGCGTTGAACGCCTTCAGCGGCGGTCCGTCCATACGTCGTCACGGTCGCGGCTCAGCCGGTGATCGCGGGAAATGTCGGCGCCGGCTGACGATCCTCCACCCGGCGGGCGCCGGGTACCATCGGCGGGTGCGGTTGCCCTTGTAGCAGCCGCAGCCCGTTGGCGGCGACGAGCAGGGTCGATCCCTCGTGGGCCACGACGGCAAGGGGCAGGGGGATGCCGACGACGAGGGTGGTCGCCACGAGAAGCGCCATCCAGCCAACGCTGAACCACACGTTCTGGCGAACAATCTGCCGCGTGCGCTTCCCGAGATGGATCACGTAGTCCACCTTCTCCGGGTCGTCGCTCATGAGCACGACATCGGCCGTCTCGATGGCCACGTCGGTGCCCATGGCGCCCATGGCGATGCCGAGGGTGGCGGCGGCGAGGGCCGGGGCGTCGTTGACGCCATCCCCGACCATGCCCACGCCCCGGGACGTGGACACGAGCGCACGCACGGTGTCGACCTTCTCATGAGGCAGCAAGCCAGCACGGACCTCGTCGACGCCCAGCTCGGCCGCCACTGCGCGCACGGCTTCCGGGTGGTCGCCGGAGAGCAGCGTGATCCACCGGATGCCCTCGTACTTCAAGTGCCGGATCGTCGCGGTCGCCGTCGGCTTCAGGACATCGGCCAGCGCCATGGCGCCGTGCAGCTCGTCTGCCCCGCCCACGTAGACCACCGACCGGCCCAGCTGTGTCTGCTCGGCGGTCCATCCCAGGACCAGCGGGCTCAGGTGCAATCCCATCCGCTCCGCCATGGACAGGTTGCCGACCCAGACGCGGCGGCCTTCGACCGTGGCGCTGGCGCCTTCGCCCGGGTACGACGTGAACGCTTCAATGGCCGGCAGCGTCAGGTCCCGGGCCATGGCAGCTTCCACGATCGCCCGGGCAATGTGGTGTTCGGATGTCTTCTCGATGGCGGCCGCGTGCGCCAACATCCGGTCCTCGTCCATTAGCTCCGCCGGCGCCCGCCAGACTGCGTCGGGGCCAAATTGCTCCTCGATCAGCTCGGCACGCGTGATGACGGCGTGCAGTTTCGGGCGGCCTTCCGTCAATGTGCCCGTCTTGTCGAACGCGACCGTGTCAATGGTGCCGGCGACGTCCAGGAACGCCCCACCCTTGAAGAGGATGCCGTAACGCGCCGCGTTGGCGATGCCCGACAGGATGGCGGACGGCGTGGAGATGACCAGCGCGCACGGGCTGGCCACCACCAGCAGGGTCATGGCCCGATAGAAGCTGTGCGACCACGGGATGCCGAAGAGCAATGGCGGAACGGCCGCCACGAGAGCAGTGACCAGCACCACACCCAGCGTGTAGGGATGGGCGAACCGATCGATGAACTGCTGCGCCGGTGCACGCTCTTCCCGCGCCTCCTCCACGAGGCGGATGATACGCGCCAGCATCGTCTCGCTGGCCGGCCGGCCGACGGTGACCACCAGCGCACCGCCCTGGTTGATGGTGCCAGCGAAGACATCGTCGCCGGGCGCCTTCGGCACGGGCATGGATTCGCCCGTGATGGCCGCCTGGTCCACGTCGCTACGCCCCGAACGCACCACGCCGTCCGCCGAGACGCGTTCCCCCGGCCGCACCCGGATCGTTTGCCCCGGCTGCAGCGCTTCGACCGCAACGCGATGCTCCTGACCGTCATCGTCCAGGAGCGTGGCTTCCTGCGGCCGCAGGTCCACGAGTCGCGCGATGGCATCGCGGGTGCGACCCATGGCGTAGCGTTCCAGCAGGTTGGACAGACTGAACAGGAAGATCAGGACCGTGCCTTCGAACGGGCGATCCACGATGGCCGCGCCGACGGCGGCGGTGCCCATGAGGAAATCGATGGAGAGCCGTCCGCGGCGCAGTGCCCGCCAGCTGTCGAGGACGATGCGATAGCCGCCTGCGAGGTAGGCGAGGCCGAAGGGCACCCAGCGCCAGGGCGTAGGCTGGGGTGGCAACCAGCGGAGCATGGCACCGGCCAGGAGCCCTACCAGGACGATCGTCGTCGTCCGCAAGTAGAATCTGATCTCGGCCGTTTCCGGGCCGTTCCCGGAAAGAAGCCGACGGCGCAGTCGGGTCAGCACGGCCTTCGCCCTGATGAGCGGATGCCCGCCCCCGAGGGCGGGCAAGGATCGCACGAGCGTATGATGTTTGAAAAGCTAATGGACCGACCACGCACCGGCCAGATATTCGGGCGTTCAGCCGATTTCCATCAGCTCCAGCTCGAAGTTGAGCGCCCGCCCTGCCAGCGGATGGTTGAGGTCGAGGGTGACCGAGTCGTCGGCCACGCCGGTGATGCGCGCCACCCGTTGCTGGCCACCACCGGTCTGCACCTGGAGCGGCATGCCGACGGCCGGCTCGACGTCATCGGGCAGCTGCGTCCGCGCGACCTCCACCACGAGCTCGTCGCTGGGCTGGCCGTATGCGTCTTCCGGCTCGATGCGGATTTCGCGTGTGTCACCCACGGCCATCCCCTGCACGGCACGCTCGAATCCCGGGATCACCTGGCCGGAGCCCAGCTCGAATCGGATCGGGTCCTTGCCGGTCGAGCTGTCGAACACCTCGCCGCTGTCCAGCTTGCCCGTGTAATGGACTGCCACCTGATCGCCTGACTTCGCCTGCTGTGTCACCGGTCCTCCCATGAGCAGTGCATGTGTGGCCGGGTCCCCGGCCGGGCGCTCTGCTAAACCGTACCCGGCTCCTTGTTCCCTGGACCCGCCAACAATCTCGCCACCCGGGCGGACAGATCCTGCGGCGAAAACGGCTTCTGGAGGAACTCGACGTTTTCCCGGTCGATGCCGCGACGCACGATCTCGTCTTCGGTGTGGCCGGACATGTAGAGCACGCGCAGTCCGGGCCGCTGGGCCTCCAGCAGTTGACTCAGCTCCGAGCCGGCCATGCCCGGCATGACCACGTCCGTCAACAGCAGATCGATCTCACCATCGAACGCGGCCGCCCGCTCGAGGGCTTCCTCCGCGTTGGGTGCGTCCAGGATGGAGTAGCCGTCCCGGTCCAACGTCTTGCACACGACGGCGCGCACCGCGTCTTCGTCTTCCACCACGAGGACGGTGCGTGTCGCCGGCGCCGGCGATGGCAATGGCGCGGCGTCGATGCCGCCCGCGGCAGGGACGGTACGTGCCGGGAACGAGACCGACACCGTCGTGCCCGCGCCCGGCTTGCTACGGAGCTCCAGCACACCACCCCAACGGCTTACGATGCCGTGCACCGTGCTCAGGCCCAGACCCGGCCGGCGGAACGGATCACGGGTCGTGAAGAATGGCTCCGTCGCGCGGTGCAACGTGTCGTCGGCCATCCCTTCGCCCGTGTCCGTCACGGCCAACACCACCTGCCGGTCGGCTTCTGCCGTGGCGGGGCGAGCCGACAGCGCGATGTGCGTCGCGACGCGAAGCGTGCCGCCATTTGGCATGGCGTCCCGCGCATTGTCGCACAGCCGGAGCACGACCTGGCGAATCTGGTCGCGGTTAGCGCGTACCAGCGAAGGTTCCGCCTCCAGTCGCGTCTCGACCTTGACGTCCTCGCCGGCGAGCACGGCGACCACCGGGAGCATCTCCTTCACCAGCGCGTTCACATCCACATCTTCCCGCGCCACCACCTGCTTGCCGCTGAACGCGAGCAGCTGGTGCACCAGCTCCGCAGCACGCTTCGCGGCACGCCCGATCTCCGAAAGGCCGGATTGCGCGCCGGTGTCATCGGGAAACCGTTCGCGCAAGAACTCGACGTTGCCGGCGATGGACGTCAGCAGGTTGTTGAACTCGTGGGCCACACCGCCGGCCAGGCGGCCGACGGCTTCCAGCTTCTGGGCGTCCTGCAGCCGCGCCTGCAGCCGCTCTGATTCCCTCCGGGCACGCCGGCCGGCCAGACCACGGGCCAGCTCCGTGCCGACGCGGTCCATCAGATCCAGCTCCTCCTCGTCGAAGGCTTCCACTTCGGAGGCGTAGATCGTCAGCGCGCCGAACGCCTTGTCTCCTTCCAGAAGCGGGACCGCCACGACCGAGTTGTAGCCGCGGCGGAGCGCATCTTTCCGCCAGGGTTCGAACGCTGGATCCCTGGCCACGTTGCGGGCCGCCGCCGGGCGCCTGGTGCGGATCGCAGTGCCTACCGGGCCCTGGCCCGTCGCGGATTCGTCGTAGGTGATGACAATCTGCTGGAGGTACCCCTCTTCATAGCCGGCCTGAGCGGCGGGACGCACGCGTTTCTCGGGCGTGTTCTCCATCCATCCGACCCAGGCCAGCCGATAACCGCCCACATCCACGACGATGCGACAGACGGCGTCCAGAAACTCCTGCTCGCTGGTCGCAGTGGTCGACGCTTCCAGCGTCGCGCCCAGCACGCGCAGAGCACGGTTCGTACGCCGCAATGCCGCCTGTGCCTTCGCCAGCTCCGTGATATCGTGGATGATGCCCTGGTAGCCGATGATCCTGCCGGCGGCATCCCGGCGCACCGAAGACGTCAACAGACACTGCAGCGGCTCGCCTGCCTTGTTCCGCAGCGTCACCGCGAAGTTCCGCAATGCGCCCGTGGCATCGATCTTCTCGCGGAAGCGCTCCCGGTCCGCCGGGTCGTCGTACAGCTCGACCAGGTCCAGCCGGCGCAGCTCGTCGCGCGTGTAGCCGGTCAGTGCCAGCATCGCTTCGTTCGCGTCCAGCAACCGGCCCGAGGTCGTGCTGAAGTAGACGGCGTCCCGGGAATCTTCGAACAGCTGCCGGTAATACGATTCGATTCGTGCCGTCTCGTCCGGTGGGGACGGCTGCTCGCCATCGGATCCGGACAGGCGATCTGGTCCCATGAGCGGCTCCGCCACAGCAATGTGGAGAGGTTCGATCCAAGATAGCATCATTACGAATGCCGCACGACTCGCTGCGCACCGTGTTCGCTGGCTTTTCCGTGGCTCGACGACGCCCGGCCGGGCGATATCCGCCCTGCGCTCCGTCCGCTTCTTGACAGTGCCATGGAGCGGATCCAGCTTGCACGTGCTCGCTCATCCCGGTCATGCCGCCCGGCGCGGCACCGCTTGCCGACCACCCGATGAGCCACGGGTCATATCGACTGCACAGAGAGGGGGGTCCGATGGCGGATCAGCAGTTGCCGTACAAGCCCTACGTACCCGAGGACTCAACGCTTCCGGAGTTTTCGCTGCGTGCGATTGTGCTCGGCGTGATCATGGCGGTGATCCTGGGCGCCGCCAACGCCTACATCGGCCTGGTCGCCGGCCTCACCATTGCGGCCACGTTCCCGGCCGCGGTGGTCGCCATGGCCGTCCTGCGGCCGATGGGCGGGTCGATCCTGGAAGAGAATGTCGCCCGTACCACGGCTTCGGTGGGCGAGGCGCTGGTGGCGGGCGCCATCTTCACGATCCCGGCGTTCGTCATCGCCGGCGTATGGAAGGGCGTCAACTTCTGGCTGGCCACGTTCATCATGGCGGTCGGCGGCGTGCTGGGCGTCCTGTTCGTGATCATCCTGCGGCGCACGCTGGTGGAAGAGTCCGGACTACCCTTCCCAGAATCCGTTGCGGCCTCGGAGATCCACAAGGCTGGGCAGCGGGGCGCGGGTGGCAGCCGGTACCTGGTGATCGCCGGCGTCGTGGCTGCGTTCATCGAGTTGAGCAAGAACAGCAGGGGCATCCTGGTGCTGGCCTCGCAGATCACCGGGTTCTGGTCCTGGGGCACGGCCAAGATGACGCTGGGCAGCGGCGCGGCGGCCCAGAGCCAGTCGTACACGGGCGGCCTGTTCGCCTCCACCCCGTCCGCCTCGCCCGCGCTGTTCGGCGTCGGCTACATCATCGGCCCGGCGCTGGCCGCCGTGGTCTTCGCCGGCGGCGTGCTGGGCTGGTGGTGCCTGGTGCCGATCATGACGTTCGTGAACCGGGACCTCGCGTCGGTGGCACAGACGCAGGGCTGGAGCGATGTGGCGCTGAATGTCGTGTGGCAGCAACAGGTCCGCCCGCTGGCCGTCGGCACCATGGTCGTGGCGGCCATCTGGACGCTGTGGAAGATGCGCAAGAGCCTCGCAACCGGGTTCGCGCGCGTGTTCTCGGATGTGAAGTCGGTCAAGGCCGTGGAATCCCTGAATCGCTACGAGCTGGACATCCGCTACAAGTGGATCGTATGGGGCATCCTGGGCCTGTTGATCCCGATCATCGCGCTCTACTACTACTTCAGCAGCAGCGTGGGCGGCTCCATTCTCGCGGCCGTCGTCATGGTGGTAGCGGGCATCCTGTTCGCCGCCGTGGCCGGCTACCTGGTGGGCCTGATCGGCAGCAGCAACAACCCCATCAGCGGGCTGACCCTGTCCACCCTCATCCTGGCCGCACTGCTCATGGTGGCGATCGGCCTGCACGGCGACCACGGCGTGGAAGCAGTGCTGGGCGTGGCGGCCGTGGTGTGCTGCGCCATGGGCATCGCCGGCGACATGATGCAAGACCTGAAGGTGGGGCACATCCTCGGCGGCACGCCCCGGTCCATGCAGAAAGGCGAGTTGATCGGCGTGGTCATCGCCGCGCCGTTTCTCGCCCTCGTGCTCATGCTGCTCAGCGCCGCCTATGGCTTCGCCGGTGCCCCGGGCGCCAACCCGGCGACGGCGCTCCCGGCTCCGCAGGCCGGCCTCATGGCGCTCATGAGCAACGGCATCGTCAACGGCCAGTTGGTCTGGCCGCTGTTCCTGGCCGGCATGCTGTTCGCCCTCATGCTCATCCTGGTGCGTGCGCCTTCGCCGATGCTGGTCGCCGTGGGCATGTACCTGCCCATCTGGAGCACGTTCGCCATCTTCATCGGTGGCGTCTTCCGCTGGATCGTCGACCGCAGGCTGGAGAAGCACTACGAAGCGGCGGGCATGGAGCGCGCGAACAACACGGGTATCCTGGTGGCGTCGGGGTTCATCGCGGGGGAGGCGTTGATGGGCATTGTCATTGCCGCGGTGATCGTATTGAACGTCCACCTGCCGGTGATCGTCAGCAACCCGCTCGCCCAGGGCTTGCTGGGACTGCTGGTGTTCCCGTTGGCACTGTGGATGTTCTACCACTACTCGAACCAGGAAGCGGCCAAGGCCGGCCAGGGTACGCCGCCGCCGGCGATTTGAGGCGCCGTCGGCGGGGGCTCGCCTTCGGCTCGCCAGGACGCCGCCTTCGGCGGCTAGGATGGCGGGCTTCGCCCGCCTGGGACGCGGCCTTCGCCCGCCCAGGATGCGGCCTTCGGCCGCTAGGATGGCGGGGCTCGCCCGCCTGGGACGCGGCCTTCGGCCGCTAGGATCCGCCCACCATTGGAGGGCGCAGCCTAGCCCGCGAAGCGGGCGTCCTGGGCGCCGTTCCTGGAGCGCTACGGCCTCGTGGCGCCACTGTCCGGTGCGTCTTCGCCCGGCGCATCACCGTCCGGGTCGCCGGACGGAGGCACTGCGAAGCGCCAGGCATAAAGCACTACGGCGACGGCGGTGGCCAGATTGAGGCTGGACACGCCCGCGCGCATCGGGATGCCGACGCGCACGGCGGCGGCCTGGCGGAGCTCGTCGCTCACCCCTGTGCGTTCGTTGCCGAACGTGAGCAGCGCCCGGTCCGGCAGACCGCCGGGCTTCAGCGGTTCACCGCCGGGGTCCACGACGACGAGCGGCCGATCGTTCGCGGGCAGGGCGTCGATGCGCGCGGCGGGAACCGCGAACTGGAGACCGGCACCGCCGCGCAGCGCCGCCGGGTGCCAGGGGTCGTGCTCTCCCAGGGCCAGCAGGCCGGCGCCGCCCGCCGCCGCCGTGACCCGCACGGCCGCCCCGATATTGCCCAGCCGGGAAGGTTCCTCCAGCAGCACCAACGGTGCGCGGCGGGTGTCCGCCAACAGCGCTGGCACGTCCACCGCCGGCCGCCGGCCGATGGCGAGGATGCCGGACCGCGGCGGGTCGGGCGTCAGCTGCGCCAGCACGTCGGCCGTGACGGTGACGCTGGGCGGCAGGTGCGGCAGCAGGTCGGGCGCCAGCTGGTGCGCCAGCGCTTGCAGGCGGACGGGATCGGTGACCACCAGCTCAATGATGTCCGCCCCGAAGCGGAGGGCGTGCTTCAGGGGGTGGAAATCCTCCAGCACGGCCAGCGCGGGGTCGTTGCGGGCGGCCCGGAAACGTTCGATGAGAGTCGGGGTCACACGCGCGTCGTCGTCAGAGGAGGCGCAGGACGACGTACACGAGCCCGGTGCCGCCAAGCAGCACCAAGCCGATGTAGGAGAGCCAGCGCAGCGCGGGGCCCGGCTGATGCTCCGGCGCCACTTCTGCGCCCGTGACGGCCTTGAGGTTCAGGTAGCCCAGGACCGGAGCGGTGAGGAAGGACACGATGGTCGCGAAGTCCACCATGGCGGTCAGCGAGTGGGCGAACAGGGCCAGCACTAGGATCGTTACGATGCCGATCGCCACGATGGCGCCCCAGTAGAACCGGCCCGTCTCGTCCACCTGCGTTTCCGGGATGCCTTCGCGGATCACCTTGATGGAGCGCGCGATGCCGCGGGGGAAGCCGTCCACCACGGTGAGGGACGTGGACAGCATGGTGGTGAGCACGGCCACGAGCACGAACGGCCGGGCCCAGGCGCCCAGCGTGTGGGCGTACAGGTCCACCAGCTGGAGGGAGAAGGCCGCGCCCGCCGCGCTGAATGCCTGGCCGCTGCGATACATCACGGCCGCACCCAGCGTCAGGAATGCGAACGCCATGACGCCCGTGCCCACGTAGCCGATCAGGAAGTCGAGGCGCGCGTTGGCGACGCTGGTGCGCACGCGCTCGGTGCGATCCTTGGCCAGCGTCCAGAGCGAGCTCCACACGGCGACATCGATGGCGGACGGCATCCAGCCGACGAGCGCCAGCACGAACGCGAACGTCACCACGCCGCCGGGACCCACGTCGGGCCAGAGCGCGATGGTGCCGAGATCCGCGCGAGGCAGAGCCACCACCGCGGCGACCAGCGTGGACAGCGCGAGGCCGACCAGAATGACCTTGATGGTCCCGTCCAGCAAGCGGTAGCGGCCGAGCCACAGCAGCAGCGCGCACGCGACGTACAGCACGCCGGCGGCCAGCCACGGCGCCGCGTGCACGCCGAACACGGTCATGAGCAGGAAGCCGGTGAACAGGACGATGGCGCCGTCGACGATGACCGACGTGACCAGCGTGATGAGCAGGTAGAGCCAAACCGCCCAACGGCCGATCCGGCCGTAGCCCTCCACCAGGCTGGTACCTGTCGCGGCTGCGTAGCGCGGTCCGTACTCGAAGAACGGGTATTTCAGGATCAGCGCCAGGACGATCACGCCGGCCAGGGCGAACCCCGCCTCGGCGCCCGCGCGCGTGGATTGGACCAGGTGGGACACGCCGATCGCCGCGCCGGCCCACAACAGGCCGGGCCCGAAACTCTTCCAGAAATTGGCAGCGCGCAGCGATTCGCGTTTCGTGGCTGACGATTCGCGTTCCATCATCCGTCTTCCGTGGGGAAATCGAGCTGGAGGAATCCTCGCTAAGCTAGGACGTGGTAGATGGTCCGGAAAGAGATTCGTCCCGTGGCATGCCATCTTCCAGCGCATCACGCAGGGCGTCGTTGAAGGCGAGCACGGCGACGGCGTGGGCGACACGTTCGGCGACATGCGGCGTCGCCAGCAGCATCCAGGCCCCGACTACGAGGGCCACCAGCCGGGCAGGACCGTGGCCGGCGTTCCGTGCGGCCAGCCAGATCAGCAGAGCCAGGACCACCAGGCGCACAACCTGGATGAACCATGCCCATCGGCGCGGCGGTGTCAGCGTGGCGCGCCCACGCATCGCCAGAGCCAGGTACATCCGCATCAGCGGGTTCGGCTCCCGTTCCAGCGGCGATTCCAGCAGGGACGCCGGCCAGCCCGCGCCCTGACGCGCGTCCGGCGTGGACTCGCCGGCCAGCGTGAACAGCCACGTCGGGGGGTGGGATCGATTGGAGATGGGGATCTGGCGGGGCACCGTGTCTTCGGCCCGGCGCCGTTCGATCAGATAGCGAATCACCGCCGCCAGGTCGTCCGGTCCCCGGGCGTTCACGGCGGCGAACGCTTCCGCCAGCGGAATTCCGCCGGCCAGCTCGGCCAACCGTTCAGTCAGTGCCGGGTGCATCGTCTGGGCATGGGACATCGGCGGGAGCTTAGCGGAAGCGTCGTCGATCGTAAAGCGGGTAGCGGCGAACGGAGAACGGAGAGCGTGGAGCGTGCGTCCGGCTACGGGCGTCGATCAGAGGGCCGCGTCCAGGTAGAGACTCAGCCGCCAGCCCAGGGGTGGGCGAAGGGCGCGGGCCAGGTCGAGGCGAATCAGGCCGTCCATGAGCGTCAGGCCCGCGCCGGCGGAAAGCAGCGCGTGGTCGGCGGCGTCGCGGAGGGTGAACCCGTCGCGCGGGCCGGCCCAGCCGGCGTCGCTGAACAGCGAAACGCCGGCGACGCCGAAATAGCGGGCGAGCTCCAGGCGGGCGCGAAGGTACGTATCACCCGCCGCGACGCCGCCGCCGTAGCCCCGCAGCGTTTCCACCCCGCCCAGGTACCACAGGCGCTGCACCGGTACGGTGCCGATACTGGAGCCGCCGGCGATGTCCAGCCCGGTACGGAGCGAATCGACCAGCGGCAGCACGGTGCGCAGCACAAGCTGCCCGCGCGCGAAGCGGAAATCCCCGGTTTCGCCCTGGAGCATGAGGTCGGCCCCGAGCTGCGGGCGTGCCACGTCGGCGCCCCACCAGCGTCGCAGCCGGATGGTGGTGCCCAGTTGATCCGCATGATCGGCGACGATGTTGTCCCCGAACACCGCCGCGTCCCGCCAGAGCGCCGGCAGGGTCACGTCCGTGCGACGCCGTGCCGGTGCCTGGCGCTCCGCGTAGATGGACCAGCTGGCGTTGTTTCGGGCATCCGGTGGTGGCGCGAGCGTGAGGCGGGCGCCGGTGGCGCGGAAGTACTCACCGTCGTCGAGGCCGAAGAGCAGGGCCGAAAGCGAATTGCCGGGGCCGAGAGCGCGGTCCCCGTCGTGCACGGTGGTGAGGTGGTGGTACACGGCGAGGTCGATGGAGCGACGATCACTCGCACGCGTCAGGTCGATCTCCAGATTGGGGTCCAGGTCGGCCAGACCCAGGCGGGCGGTTGCCGTGCCCGTCAGGATGCCGTGGTGCACGCTGGCCCGGGCGCCCACGGACAGACCCTCCACCCGGTTGTAGCGCAGCAGTCCGAACTGCTGCGGGCCCCACCGCAGCGTCTTGGCGGTCGCGAGATCGGGTGGGCGCGGTACGTTCGCCACCGCGTCCTGCATATCACGCAGATCGGTCGAGGTGATGAACCCGGGCGCATTCTGCCACACCGGAGGCGGCAGGAACCGGCTGCGCATGAGCGAGGTGGAGTCGTTCGGCATGAGGACCAGCACCATCCGGCCGTTTTGGCGCCGGGTCTCGACGTGGTAGCCGTCACCCGCTTCTTCCCATTGCTTCGTGATGGGGTCGGTTGCCACCGGAGCCGGTGTGGCCGTCGAGTCGTCCTGGACGCCCAGGATCTGGTAGCTGACTTCCATGGTCGCGGGGAAGGTCAGGATGCCGACGCGCACGGTGCCCTCCAGGCGGAGCACGGATGGCAACCAGTGGCGGAACTCCCAGAGCGAGTATTCGATGACCGCCAGGTCGATGTCGAACTCCATGGGCTTCAGGATGCCCGGCACGTCCTTCAGATCCTCCTGGTCCTCGGCGTCGATGCCCAGCAGGGCCGCGTCACGTTCCAGGTCGATCTTGCGGGCCAGCCGGAACGCGGCCCGCACGAGCATGCCGCTCTTCGGCTCGATCCAGAGCGTGCCGCGGAGCAGGTCGGGTAGCGCTTGGCGCGGCAGCACCTTCAGCTCCACGACGTGGAGCTGCCGGCCGTCCGGGAAGGAAAGCGTGACCGTGTCGCCCGACTGGAACCGGTAGAACCACTCGGAGCCCGTGGCCAGGGGATGGCGGATCCAGATGTCTTGGTCGTCCTTGGTCAGCAGCCCGAACATCAACCGGTCGGACGAGGGGTCGAAGAGTTGGTCGACGGCGAAGCCGCTGAGGTCCCCTTCCACCTCCACACCACCGGGGTGCCGCACGCGTTCTGCGAGCACCTGCGCCACAATGGGCTCGTCCCGGCTCCAGCGGACGCGGGCCGCAGCCTCCGCGTGGAAGATCGTACGGTCCTTGAGGGGCATGCGGATGCCCGCGGCGAGGCGCTGGCGAACGATGGCCGTGTAGCTCTGCAGGGTGCTCTGGCTCTGTCGACGTGATTGCCGGGCACGCGCCACGAGCTGCTCCGCGGCGGGATCCAGGTAGGCGTCCGCCGGGATCTCCATGCTGTCACCCGGCGCACTCGTCGTGCTGTCGTTCCGCGTGTACGCCGCCGCCGCGCTGTCCCGCCCCGCCCCCGTCGCCTGCGCCACGAGCGCCACCGGCCACGCCACGATGCACAGGAAAAGCAGTACCCGCAACGCTCGCATGCAAGGTCCCCCGGTGAATTAGCTTCCGTCCGCTTATTCCTATACGACTGCGGGTGACTACGAGTTTCCTTCGGGAGCACGACCCGGCGAGTCGACGACGTGACCGCCGCCAGCCATCACGCGCCCTTCGGGCGCGTCCATCGGAACCAGCGGCTCAGGCCTCGACCGGCATGCCACGAGCCGGCGAGTCGGCCGGCGCTTTCGCCACCGGCCCTGCACGACGCCGCCCACTCTGCTTCGCCGCGCCACGCCGGGCGCGCAGCCGCAGCACGAGCAGAACCAGCAGCGTCGCCGCGAACACCAGCGGCCAGCGCGTGTCCGCCTTCACCTTCCAGTAGTAGTGCAGAACGCCCAACGCGGCCGCGACGTACACCAGCTGGTGCAGCCGCTGCCAGCGGCGACCGAGCCGCCGGATCCAGCCCGTCGTGGACGTGACCGCCAAGGGAATGAGCAGGAGAAAGGCCGCGAAACCCACAGTGATGAAGGGTCGTTTCGCGATGTCGTCCAGGATGTAGCCGAACGCGAAAAACTGGTCCAGACCCACGTACGAAAGGAAATGCAGGCACAGGTAACCGAACGCCGTCAGGCCGAGGAAGCGGCGCACGCGCACCACCTCGTTCCAGCCCGTCAGCCGGCGCACCGGCGTAACGGCCAGAGTCAGCATCAGCAAAACGAGCGTGGAAACGCCGCTCCACAGAATGACCGCTTCGATGGGGTTGGCGCCCAGCTGGTCGCGCCGGAACCGCAGGCCCAGCCAGACCAGCGGCCCGGCCAGCGCCACCCAGGCCAGGCCACGAAACACCCTCAGCCGAACGTTCGACGTCCTCGCCATTCCACTACCCGTTCACCCTTCGTTGTATCCATGCACGCGCCCGCGGTATCCGCGCCCGTGTTATCCGTGCCCGTCCCCGAACCCCGCCTCCGCCCCCGCCTGCCGTCAAAACCATTTCCGCAGGTCCATGCCCGCGTACAGCTTGGCCACCTGGTCGCCGTAGCCATTGAACATGAGGGTGCGTCGGCGCCTGAACTCGCCGATGCGCCGTTCCCGGGCCTGGCTCCAGCGAGGGTGAGCCACGTGCGGGTTCACGTTGGAGTAGAACCCGTACTCGTTGGGCGCCGCCTTGTGCCAGGTCGTTTCGGGCATAGTCTCGACGAACCGGATCTTCACGATGGACTTGATGCTCTTGAACCCGTACTTCCACGGCACCACGAGGCGGAGCGGTGCGCCATCCTGGTTGGGCAGCGGCCGGCCGTACAGGCCGGTGGCCAGGATGGTCAGCGGGTGCATCGCCTCGTCCATGCGCAACCCCTCCACGTACGGCCAGTCGAGGACGCGACTGCGCTGCCCCGGCATCTGCTTCGGGTCGTAGAGGGTCACGAACTCGACGAACTTGGCATTACTCGTCGGCTGCGCGCGCCGGATGACGTCGGCCAGCGGGAAGCCCTGCCAGGGGATCACCATCGACCAGGCCTCCACGCAACGCAGCCGGTAGATGCGATCTTCCGCGGTGAACGGCTTCAGGAACGTGTCCAGATCTACCGCGCCGGGGTTGGCCACATGGCCCTCGATGGTGATGCTCCACGGGCGCGTGCGGAAATCCTGCGCGTTGCGGGAGGGATCCTCCTTGCCCGTGCCGAACTCGTAGAAGTTGTTGTAATGCGTGATGTCCTCGTACGACGTCAGCTTCTCACCGAGCTCGGACCGGGCGTCCTTGTAGTCCTTGATCGGCTTCTGCTGTCGCCGGAAGCCCGTCAGGAGGCCCGGCGCCAGCGACACGGCCAGAGCCGTCAGTCCTGCCTGGCGCATGAACTTGCGACGGTTCAGATACACCTCGTATGGCGTGATCTCCGATGCCGGGATGTCGCCCGGCTTCCTGATCAACATGTCCGTTCGTCCCTGATACGGTGGCGTTCACAGTCTGCCGGATTGCAGACCGCTGTGGCACTTCCTTGCAGGCCCGGTGCCCGGGTGCGGAGAGGGCCGCAAGGCCCTTCGCTCCGCGCTATTCGACCCGTAGCGCCGACGCGTGCGACGTTGCATGAAACGCCGAATGAAACACCCGGCGGGGGGGTGCAACGGTCTTGTCCGCGTTTAATACGTCGGGGCGTGCGGGTCGTTCCCGGGTCGTTCGCTCGCGTGGACGCTCGCCCGCGCGCTGGCGCTCCATCCTCGAGCCTCGAACTCGAGGATGGAGCCCTCCGCGAGGATTCGCCCTCAGGGATTCTCTCCGTCTCCCTCTGCGGGTTGCGTCACACGTCGCTCGTCATGATGAAGAGCGGCAGGCGGTTGAACGAATGGTAGATGGGCCGGAGCCGGTCCGTGTTGTAGTGGCGGTCCAAGTCGACGGCCTTCTTGCGGCCGATGATCACGTCGACGGGCACGTTGTCGTAGGCGCCATTGCGCACACTGACCAGCCGGCCCGACTTGCCGGCGAGGATCAGGTCGAGCGCCAGGTTGCCGAAGGCCATGGGCACGATGGAGTCGAGGGCGTCCGGGGCGCCGCAGCGCACCAGGTAGCCCAGCCGCTGGTTCACGACGTTGATGCGCTGGCCGTTGTTGAAGCGCGCGGATCGGTTCTTCAGCTCGATGGCGATCTGGTCGCCGATGCCGCCGAGCTTCTTGTGGCCGTACTGGTCGGTTTCCTGACTCTCGAACTCCATGTCGCCGCCGCGCATGGTGGCGCCTTCGGAGACCAGGGCGACGGAGTAGTGGCTGGGATTGCGATGGTGGTCGTAGACCAGCAACTCGGTGAGCTTGTCGATGTCGAAGGGATGCTCGGGAATGACGCAGCGGTCGGCCGCGCCTGCCATAGTGGGCAGCAGGGCGGTGTAGCCGGCATAGCGCCCGAACACCTCGATGACCAGGAACCGCTCGTGGGACCCGGCAGTGGTCCGCAGCTGGTGGGTCAGCTCGATGGTGCGGGTGACGCACGTGCTGAACCCGATGCAGTAGTCGGTACCCGGCACGTCGTTGTCCATGGTCTTCGGAATGGCCACGACGCGGACGCCTTCCCAGTGCAGGCGGTGGGCGTAGCTGAGGGTGTCGTCGCCGCCCATGGGGATGAGCGTGTCGATGCCCAGGAACTCCAGGTTCTTCAGCACGTCCGGCGTGATGTCGTTGATTTCCTCCGTGTACTTGTCCTGAAGGCGCGGCGGCACCACGGCTTTCGGCAGGTGGCTCGGCCGTGTACGCGACGTGTGGAGAAACGTGCCGCCGGTTCGGCCCGCCCGGTTCACGATCTCCTCGGTCAGCTCGCGAACGCATTCCGTGTTGTCGGCATCCGGTTCCGGGACCAGGTCCACCAAACCCGCCCAGCCACGCCGGATGCCCAGCACGCGGTAGCCTTCAATCCGCGCGCGGATCGTGATGGCGCGGATCGCCGGATTCAGTCCTGGTACATCCCCCCCACCCGTCAGGATGCCGATGGTGCCCTTCGTGCTCATGATAGGCGTCGCTCCCCCGTTGGAAGTCCAACCTCGAATCTAAACGGTTCCGGAATGGATGCGGATACGGCAGGGACCATGCCGCGC
>JARRJS010000008.1:0-40209 GCA_037388885.1 Gemmatimonadota bacterium | reverse complement strand
GGTGGACTCGCTGTCCGGTGGCAAGCTGGCCTACGTCTACCTGCCCAACACCGGCCAGGGCGGCTACACCAGCTTCAACCGCTACTACTTCGCCCAACAGGAGAAGCAGGGCGCCATCATCGACGAGCGCTACAACAGCGGCGGCTCAGCGGCCGACTACATCATCGACGTGCTCCAGCGCACGTTCGACGGCTACTTCAACAACGTGGCCGACGACCGCTACCCGTTCACCAGTCCGGAGGCGGGCATCTGGGGGCCCAAGGTGATGATCATCAACGAGATGGCCGGCTCCGGCGGCGACCTCATGCCCTACATGTTTCACTACCGCAAGATCGGGCCGCTGGTGGGCAAGCGGACCTGGGGTGGCCTGGTGCACACGGCCGACACCCCGCGGTTCATCGACGGCGGCTCGATGATCGCCCCTCGCGGTGGCTTCTTCTCCGCCGACGGCCACTGGGCCGTCGAGAACGAGGGCACGCCGCCCGATATCGACGTGGAGAACTGGCCCAAAGACGTCATAGCCGGCCACGACCCGCAGCTGGAGCGGGCGGTGCAGGAGGCGCTCAGGCTGCTGGCGGAGCATCCGGTGCACCGCATGACAACCGAGCCGCCGCCGCCTGTTTGGGGACGGAGGGTGCATCCTCCGCAGTGAGGATGCACTGAAAGGGCAGTATGGCCTGAGACCCGGTCGCTGAAGGGCTGACGGGGTGACGCGGCGACAGGGCGACGGGGAGCGAAGCCCGGGTGCGCGTGCGGGTGCCCGCCACGTGCCCGGGTTTCCCCGTGATCCGCTTGCGGGTCCCGAGTCCGAATCCGTGTGCGGAGGTTCACGGGTTGTCCGGCCAACCGCCCCAGATCCCGGACCCGGACCCGCAACCGGACGCGGGAGAATTCGGGCTCGGGTCCCGCACCCCGCACCGGCACCCGCACGGGGGTGAACACCTGCCCCCTTGCCGCGCCCGGGTGTTGCTCCCTGTCTCCCCGTCTCCCTGGAGGGGTGGAATGGTGAGGAAGGGGTCTGCCCCCTCACTGGAGGTTGGCCAGAGCTCGAGGCACTCCGCGACTCGGGCGGTCCTCGGGGCCGCGGAGCCTTACGGCGCCGCTCGCCTGTACTGCGCCGGCCACTCCAGGTCCACCCCCAATTCTCTTGCCGCCCTGAGCGGCCAATAGGGCTCCCTCAAATACTGGCGCGCCATGACGATCAGGTCCGCGTCGCCGCGCTGCAGGATCTCCTCAGCCTGGCGCGGCTCCGTAATCATGCCGACGGTGGCCGTGGCGACGCCCGCCTGCTGCCGGACGTCGCGCGCGAACGGGACCTGGTAGCCAGGACCCACAGGGATCTTCGCGCCCGGTACGAGGCCGCCGGAAGAGCAGTCGACGACATCGACGCCGAGGGAGCCGACGGCGCGCGCCAGCTCGACCGACTGCGCGATGTCCCAGCCGCCTTCGATCCAGTCGGTGGCGGAGATCCGCAGGAACAGCGGCAGCTCTTCCGGCCACACCTCCCGCACCGCCGTGACCACCTCCCGCGCCAGGCGGGTGCGGTTCTCGAACGATCCGCCGTACGCGTCCGTCCGCTGGTTGGTGAGCGGCGACAGGAACTCGTGGATCAGGTAGCCGTGGGCCCCGTGGATCTCCGCGACGCGGAACCCGGCCTCGAGCGACCGGCCCGCAGCGTCCCGGAACGCGTCGACCACGCCGCGGATGCCTGCTTTGTCCAGTGCCTGCGGCGTGTGCCAGTCGTCCTGGAAGGGTAGTGCGCTGGGCGCGACCGGCTCCCAGCCGCCCCCGTCGTAGGCAACGGCGTTGTGGCCCTTCCACGGCGACGACGTGCTCGCCTTGCGGCCCGCGTGGGCCAGCTGTATGCCCGGCACCGCCCCGTGCTCGCTGATGAAGCGGGTGATCCGGGCCAGGAATTCCACGTGGTCGTCCTTCCAGATGCCCAGGTCGTCGGGGCTGATGCGACCCTCGGCCGTCACCGCCGTGGCCTCGCTGAACACCAGCCCGGCGCCGCCCACCGCACGGCTGCCCAGGTGCACCAGGTGCCAGTCGTTCGCAAATCCGTCCTCGCTCGAGTACTGGCACATCGGACTCACGACGATGCGGTTTCGAAGCTCCACATCGCGCAGCTGCAGTGGCTGGAACAACAACGCTTCACTCATCTATCCCCTCCCGGGCGCTCGAGGCGCACGTTCCATCTTCGTGCCCTTCGTGTCTTCGTGTGATCTCACGTTCGTGCCCTTCATGTGATGCAACAGGGGCGCCGACCGAAGCCGACGCCCCCGCGTACTATCATGACGACGCCGTCAACCCCTCAGTGCAACAGGCCCCCGTAGCACTGCCCGCCGCGGCCGTACATGGCCATCATGGCCGCGTTGGGTCCGTTGGCACCGGCCGCTTCTGCCGGCCGCGGCCAGATGTTGTCCGCCGGGTTGTTGTCCGGGAACCGGCAGCGCGGGTCGAAGACGACCCGGTCGATCTTGCGCGGCCCGAAGTCGAGCACCGCCTTGAACGTGCGGCTGCCGCCGAACCAGACATCCACCGGCCATGTGACGACGGCCGTCGTGTCGTCCTGCATGACGGCGTTGGACATGGGCCGGATAGGCGGCCCGTCCGGCGCGAACTGCACCTCCAGCACGACGGGCGACGGCATCTCGCCGTCCTGGCGCACGGTGACGACCGTCTGTGACCCGTTCGTCGTCACGTCCTGGATGGACGGGTTCACGGCGTCGGTGGTGAACAGCCAGTAGTACCAGAACCAACTCAGGTCACTATGCAACGCCCGGTCCATGGCGAACGCGTAGTCCCAGGGCGTGGGGTGCTTGAAGCGCCATTCGTGGGCGTACTGGCTCATGGCACGCCAGACGGCGGTGTCGCCCACGATGCCGCCCAGCATGGACAGCATGAGCGGCGCTTTGCCGTAGGCCTGGAACGAGTACATGGGCCCGCCGTAGTTGGCGTCCCACATGAGGGGCGCCTCCCGCTCGTCGCCGCTGATCAGGCCGTAGCGCTGGCCCAGCCCGTCCAGGTTCGGCGCCTCGCCCCGGCGGTCGGCGGCCGACAGGATGTTCATGTACTGGTTGAAACCCTCGTCCATGAAGCCGTACCACGTCTCGTTCGTACCGACGGTCATGGGCCACCTTTCGTGGCCCGTCTCGTGGTCTGCCGCGCCCACGCCCGACATGATGAACATGGGGTACTCCATGCCCATCTCGGGCCCGTCCACGATGGTGAGCTGCGGGAACGCATAGGGCATCCACAGCTTCGAGTAGAACTCGATGGCGTGGCGCACGACGGGGCCTGCCTGCACGTAGCGTGCGGAGTCGCCGGGCAGGTACAGGATGTTGATGGGCACGTGCTTGCCACTGCGGAGCGTCGCCCGCGTGGCGTCCCACTGGTACTTGCGGGCGGTGGCCCAGGCGAAGTCGCCGGCCGTGTCGGCGACGAAGTGCCATTGCAGCCGGTCGCCCCCGGCCGTCGCCTTGCCGGGGCCCTGTTCCGCCGACGTGACGATCTGACGCACGTCGTCCGAGTCCAGTACGTGCGTGAGCCGCTCCCGCGTCGTGGCCGTAAGCACCTGGTCCGGGTTCTGGAGCACGCCCGTGGCACCCACGATCCAGCCGGCGGGCACGTCCAGCGTTACGTCGAAGTGGCCGAAGTTGTTGTAGAACTCCGACGGACCCAGGTACGGGTCCGTGTCCCAGCCCCGCAGGTCGTCGAACACCGTCACCCGCGGGTACCACTGCGCCACCTGGAACAGAGAGTCGCCCCAGGCGCCCATGCGCTCGCCACGGCCCGTATTGGACTCCGGCACCTGGAAGCTCCACTCGGCACCTAGCGTCGCCGTGCTGCCCGCCGGGATCGGATCGAGCAGCGTGATGCGCGCCGTCGTCGTCTTCAGGCCATACACCGCCAGCGTCGGTTGCGGTGCCGGACCACGACGACGGAACCGACGCGGTGGCGGGTTCAGGTTCACGTCCTTCCCGTTGACCGTCAGCTTCGTGACGTTCATGCCGTCCGTGATCTGCGGCACGGGCTCCAGCTTCGGCACGTTCGCCCGGAAGATGTTCTGGTCCAGCCGTAGCTGGATCGCGGTCATGGCCGTGTCGCTGTTGTTGTGGATGACTGCCTTCTCGTTGCCGCTGACCGTGCGCGTGGCCGGGTCCAGCTTCGCGTGGATCGTGTAGTCCATCCACAGCTGCCAGTAATGCGGACCCGGTGCGCCCGTCGAATCGCGCGTGCCCGCCGCGAACGCCCGCTGGATCATGTGCGTCATCGGGATGTCACGCCGCACCGGCCGTTCCGGGTACGCCGAGGCCGCCGAGGTGGACACGGTCGCGGCCGCGGTCGCCGGTGCGGAGGGCGCAGCCGTTTGAGCGGGCGCCGCCGTGTTCGCGGACGCGCAGGACGACACGACGGCCGCTCCGGCCGCCAGCGACAGAACTGCCAACCATCGAGCTTTCATCACGAGCTCCCGGTCAACTGGGGTTTCTGGATGGCTTCTGACTGATAGCAGGATGAGCATGCTTCCGCGAGTAGAGACGCGGAGAGAGCGGAGAACGCTGAGAACGGAATGTCACGCAGAGACACCGCGTTTCTCTGCGCTTTCCGCGCCTCTGCGTGATACGCTGTCCCTGCGCCTCCGCTTCCTCTCCGCTCTCAGCCTCCCCGCTTCTGAAGCCGCTCGATCAACCGCTCCACCATCGTCTTCGTGTCGTCGTACTTGAGAGACCCCTGCGCCTTCTGAAGGGCCGGCAGCACCATCTGCGGCTGCATCTGCCCCAGCACGCTCACGGCGCGCCGGCGCGTCGACAGCGATGGGTCGTTCAGATGGCCCACCAGCAGGTCCAGCGCGTGACTGCTGCCGCCGTGGGCCAGCGCGCCCAGGATGTAGAGCGCCACGGGCGAGGTGTTCACCAGCGAATCCACGACGGGCAGGAACGCGGTGTCGCTGGTCTGCGCAATCGCGCCAAGCGCGGCCTGCTGCATAGCGTCGCGGTACGACGGCGTCGCCAACGCCTTGCGGATGACGTCACCCAGGTCGGGCGCGTGCGCGGCGGCCAGCGCGCCTACCGCCGCGGCCTCTACCGAATAGCTGGAGTCGCGGTCCATGGCTCTGCGGATCAGACCGATGGCCTTCTTGCCGCCCACATTGCCGAGGGCGGACACGGCGGCCGTGCGCACCTGCGCCGACGTGTCGCTCAGCGCCCTGCGCAACGCCGGCAGCCCGGCGTCCCCGATCTCGCCCAGCGCTTGCGCCGCCTTCTCCCGGGTCCGGAAGTAGTCGGCACCCGTGGCGGCCTCCGCGATGGCGTTCACGGCCGCCTTGTCGTCCTTGCGCTTCGATAGCTGATCGATGACCCAGGCCCGGTTCCACAGGTCCGGGTCGCGGGTGAGCTGTGCCGCCAGCCACGCCGTCGGCTCATCGAAGTCCAGCGTCTTCAGGATGCGGTTGCCGTCATCGAAGACGACGAACGTGGGGGTGCTGTTCACATTGTGCATGACCAGCGACTGCGTGCGGGCGTTCAGCGCGAACGTCTGCGTGACGTCGCCGGCTTTCGTGCCCACGCGCACGGTCACCGGCATGTGGAAGACGAGCGGCGTCGTGTACTTGAGCCCGGTGCTGTCGGCGGTGGCGGTGTCCTTCTGCGTCTGCTCGACGTTGAGGGTCAGCGTGTGGGCCGTATCGCTGTACGTCGCGTCGACCTTGAACTCCGGGTAGCCGGCGTCGTAGACCCACTCGCGCCAGAACCGGTCCAGGTTCTGGCCTGTGGCGTCCAGGATCGCCTGGCGCAGGTCGTCCGACGTGGCGTCGCCGTATGCGTGCCGCTCCAGGTAGGTGTGGATGGACGCCCAGAACTCGTCCGGTCCCAGGTAGTCCTTGAGCATGCGCAGGACCAGTGCGCCCTTGGGGTAGATGTTGTTGGAGCCGTTGGCGGCGAGGGGCATGCGGCGCCGATGGTCGATGCTCATGAAGTCCATGTACTCGTACAGGTAGTAGTCGTCCGCCAGGTGCGGGCCACCCTTTTCCAGCCAGTACTGGCCCGGCATGAACTCGGCGAACCCCTCGTTCAGCCACATGTTGGCCCAGTTTTCGGTGGTCACGTCGTCGCCGAACCACATGTGTGCCAGCTCGTGGGGGATCAGGATCAAGATGTACCAGGGGCGGTCCTGGTAGGCCCGCTCATCCGGCAGCCAGTCCACCAACGTGGTGGCGCTGACGTTCTCCATGCCACCGAAGAAGTCGGCGACCGTGGTCTGGGCGTACTTCGCCCACGGGAACGGCACACCGGTGAGCCGCGAGTAGGTGTCGATCATGTCCACCGTGCGGTGGAACAGGGGCCAGGCCTTCGCACTGTCCGACGGGTAGACGTAGTAGTCGACGGGCACCTTGCCCCAGTGGTCCTTGATCTTCACCAGCGGCGCGACGACGAGGGAGACGAGGTACGTCGCGCTCGGCTTCGCTTCCAGCCAGTCCACCGTGTGCGTGCCGTCGGGCCCGGGCTTGTCGGAGACCAGCCGGCCGTTGGATACCACCGTGTAGCGTTCCGGCACCGTCACGACCATCTCCCACGACTCCTTGTCGTTGGGGAAGTCGTACGTGGGGAACCACAGGTGGTTGTTCATCGCTTCGCCCTGGCTCCAGATCTGCTGCGGCCGGTGCGGCCGCCCGTCCGGCTCGATGAACGTCAGCCCGCGCCCGTTCGCTACCTTGCCGTGGTACGTGATGGTGAACGACGTAGTGTCCTGGAAGCCCACCGGTTTCGCAGGGAACACGACGAGCGTATCGCCGTGCGTCGTGTACCGCAGCTTCGCGCCGTCGTCGCCCGCGCCGGTCACGCTCCGGATCCGCAGCAGGTGCCCCGCGTCCAGGATCACCGAGTCCATCGCCGGCCGCAGTGCGACCAGCGTGGTGACCACCCGCCCCTCGAACGACGTCGAATCCCAGTCGAACGCGGACAGCTCGATCTTCTGATGCACCAGGTCGTAGTCGTGGGACCGGGTGTAGGCGCCGTTCACGACGCGCTCCAGGTTGGACTGCGCGGACGCAGGGAGCGCGCACACGGAGCAGGCCAGGAATGCAAGGCCTACGGTCAGGGCCTGGCGTGGCAGACGATGGAGCAGCGACAGCTTGCTCATGGTGACGATCCGGTTTTTTGGAAGGACGCAGGCTCTACGAGGTCGAGCCGGACACACGAAGGTACGGTTCCGGTGGCGCAGTGCACAAACGAGGCCAGGCGAGTAGGCCCCCGGTCGTTCAACCATCGGACGAGCTCGGTTTCTCCGAATTCTTCGTGTGAGACTATGGCGCTGACCGGCGTCCTTGATGCTGCGGCTCATCGCGCGCCATATTCCGCGCACCGGCACAACCACATCCAGGAGCCAACATGTCCCACCGGCCCATTGTCGTCATGGTGGCGCTCGCCACATTGGCGGCCGTAGCCGCGTTCACGGCGGCCTCGGCACGCTCTGCGGCGGCGCCTGCTCCGTTTCCCGTGCCCGTCGCGCGACCGCTGGCCCTCACACCACCCATGGGCTGGAACAGCTGGAATCACTTCGGCTGCGATGTGAGCGAGACGCTGATCCGGGAGACGGCGGACGCCATGGTGGCCAGCGGCATGAAGGACGCCGGCTACGAGTACGTCGTCATCGACGACTGCTGGCAGGTTTCGCGGGACGAGGACGGCACGCTGGTCGCGGACCCGGAACGGTTTCCCCACGGCATGAAGGCGCTGGCGGACTACGTACACTCGAAAGGGCTGAAATTCGGCATCTACACGGACGCGGGCGAGAAGACGTGCCAGGGCCGCCCGGGCACGCTGGGGCACGAGACAAGGGACGCACGCACGTTCGCCGCCTGGGGCGTGGATTACGTGAAGGAGGATTGGTGCTACGCCAGTGGGCTGGACGCGCCGACGCAGTACCGGAAATTCCGCGACGCGCTGGATGCCGCCGGCCGTCCCATCGTGCTCAGCATCTGCGAGTGGGGCTCCAACCGACCGTGGGAGTGGGCGCCGGAGATCGGCAACCTGTGGCGCACGACAGGCGACATCGGCGACAGCTGGAATTCCATGCTGTCCAACCTGGATCAGTCGGCGCAGCATCCGGCGGCCGCGGGGCCGGGCCACTGGAACGATCCCGACATGCTGGAGGTGGGCAACGGCGGCATGAGCGACCGGGAGTACCGGGCGCACTTCAGCCTGTGGGCCATCCAGGCGGCGCCGCTCATCGCCGGCAACGACCTGCGCACCATGTCGGACGAGACGAAGAAGATCCTGACCAACCCCGAAGTCATCGCCGTCGACCAGGACTCGCTGGGTGTGCAGGGCATCCTGTTGTCGGAGTACCCACCGGAAGTGCAGGTGTGGGACAAGCCGTTGAAGGACGGCTCACACGCCGTCGCGCTCCTGAACCGTGCCGAGGTGCCCACGCGCATCACCGTGTATCTGTACCGCCTGGGTCTACGCACCGACTCTGTCGACATGCGCGACCTGTGGGCCCACAAGGACCTCGGCCGGTTCGCCGGCCGGTACGCGGAGATGGTGCCGCCGCACGGCGCCGCCATGCTGAGGATTCGCGGGGTACGCTGAGGGCGCGGCGGTTCGGCGTGCTCTGTCGCGTGAGCTTGGGAACACGGAAAGCGGAAAACGGGATCGAAGCTGCGCGCATCTCCCGATCCGATACGCCAGTCCGCACGGGTTAGGGAATCTCGCGCGGACCAGGAGGAAAGCCATGCGGATGACCGACGCTTCGACCCCCAGTTCCGATTCCCGCTTTCCACTCGCGGTGGACCCGGACTCTCCCGGCGCCGCGGACGCAGCTGCACCCGGTACCCGGCTGGTCTCGCTTGACGCCTTCCGCGGAGCGACCATCGCCGCCATGCTGCTGGTGAACAACCCGGGCACCTGGGCGCATATCTACGCGCCGCTGGAGCACGCGGAGTGGAACGGCTGGACGCCCACGGACCTGATCTTCCCCTTCTTCCTGTTCATCATGGGTGTGGCGCTGACGTTCTCTTTCGGGAAGCGTCGGGCGCAAGGCGCGGGGCGGGCCGACCTGATGAAGAAGATCGTGCGCCGGTCACTCATCCTGGTGGGCCTGGGGCTTGTGCTGCACGGGTTCCCGTCGTACGACCTGGCCACCATCCGCATCCCTGGCGTCCTGTGGCGGATCGGCCTGACCTACCTCATCGCCGCGCCGCTGGCGGTTTACGCAGGCTGGCGCGTGCAGGCCCTGGTGGTGGCGGCACTGCTGCTGAGCTACTGGGGGTTGCAGACGCTGGTCCCGGTGCCGGGCATGGGCGCTGGCGTGCTCCGGCCCGGCATGGACCTGGGCGCGTTCGTCGACCGCGCCGTCTTCGGCACCCAGCACCTGTGGCCGCAGTCGGTTCACTGGGATCCCGAGGGCCTGCTGAGCACCATCCCGGCCGTCGGCACCGTCATCACCGGCATCCTGACGGGGCACTGGATCCGCTCCGGCCATGCGCGGCCGCGCATCGCACTGGGTATGCTGGGCGCCGGCGCCGTCGGCCTGGCCCTCGGCTGGCTCTGGGGCCTGGTCTTCCCCATCAACAAGAGCCTGTGGACGAGCTCCTACGTGCTGTTCACGTCCGGGTTCGCACTCGTCCTGCTCGCCGCCTCATACTGGGCCATTGACATCCGGGGATGGAAACGCTGGTCGAAGCCGTTCGTCGTGTTCGGCATGAATGCCATCGCCGCCTATTTCCTGTCCGGCATCGGCGCCCGCCTGTTGGGCCTGATCCACGTTGGCGCCGGACCCGACGCTCCGGCGCTCAAGACCTGGATCTTCCAGCACGCCTACGCGCCGCTGCTATCCCCCATCAACGCCTCCCTCGCCTTCGCCGTTACGTACGTGCTGCTCTGGCTGGGGGTGATGTGGGTGTTGTACGCGCGGCGAGTGTTCTTGCGCGTCTAGAACGGGGAACGGAAAACGGAAATAGGGATCGTGTCGCGTCCCTGGCGTAGGCGAGCGTCCCGGTCCGCGCTGGCGCGGACCGGAAAGCCGGCCAGGCCGGCCCACGGCGCTTCGATCCCCATTTCCGTTTTCCGCTTTCCGCTACTTCACGCGCCCTGCGCGGCTCCGCCCGTCCCCGGCCTCCCGAATCGCGCGCTCTCCGCCCGGCTCAGGAGCCACTCGAAGACAACCAGGCCCGCGGCGATGGCCCAGAACACGAAATGCACCATCGGCGTGCCCAGGGTGATGTAGGAGACCAGGAAGGCCGATGAGATCAGGATGGTCAGCGTCGCTATCGGGGCGGCGAACCTGCTGTACTGGGCGAAGGTGATGCGCACACCGTGTTTCTCGGCCATGCCCACGGTGGTGACGTTGGCCGACGCGCCCACGACCGTGGCGTTGCCTCCCAGGCAGGCGCCCAGGGACAGCGCCCACCACAGCACCGACGTATCCTCGCCGTGGAACGTGGGGATCAGTTGGATGATGATGGGAATGCTGACCGCCACATACGGGATGTTGTCAATGAAGGCGGAAAGGATGGCGGACACCCAGCAGATGAGCAGCGCGGCAAAGATCAGCGTGCCCCGATCACTCAGGCTGAAGATCGTACGCACATGGTCGATGCTCCAGCTCATGCCCTCGGCGACCGAAGAGATCAGACCCGTTTCGACCGCCGCGCCCACCACGATGAAGAGGAAGACGAAGAAGCTCAACGTCGGCCATTCGATGTCCTTCTCCAGGACCTTGAGGATCCCGTGGGTGCGCTCCTCCGTCGTGGGCTTGTGCCGCTTGATGTACAGGTAGTCCTGGATCACGAGGGCCGCGGCCGCGCCCAGCACGGCGGGCACGGCGGGCGGCGTGCCGGTCAGCGAATGGCTGATGAAGCCGACCAGGATGGCGGCGCAGACGACCATCATCCAGCGGAACAGCCGCGGGTCCTTCAGCTCGGCCGGCTTCTCGAGCTGAGGGGTCGATTCGCGGGCAGCCCGGAACTCTTCCCGGTAGTAGCGGCGCAGGTACCACTGGAGGACGACCATCATGACGACGATGGGCGCCGTCAGGTTCTCCATGAAATCCAGGAAGCTGAGCGTCGCCCCGGAGCCGATCATGATGTTCGGCGGGTCGCCGATGAGCGTGGCGGTACCGCCGATGTTGGACGCCACCACCATGGGCAGGAGGATTGCCATGGGGGCCAGGCCGATCTGCCGGGCCATGCCGGTGGCCATGGGCGTCACGAAGATCACCGTCGTCACGTTGTCCAGGAAGGCCGACGTGATGCCCGTGAACCACGCAACCAACCGGGAAGCCACCGACGGCCTGCCATGGGTCCGGACCAGCAGCCGGCCCACCGACCATTCGAATGCACCGGTGGATTTGAGCACGCCCACGACGGTCATCATGCCGGCCAGCAGGAAGAGCACGTTCAGGTCGATGTGCCGGCCCGCCTCCTGGAAGCCGATAAGCTTGAACGGCGTCAGGTACGTGACGGCCCACAGGAACGATGCGCACGCCATGGCGATGAGAACCCGGTGTGCCGTTTCCCTTGCCAGAAACACGAAGAGGGCGATGATTACGACGGCCACGATCCCCTGCGAGACGGGACCGGTCGTGCTCACCAGCCCCTGTCCCCCCTCCTGGGCAGCCAGGGGCGCTGGCAGGGCCAGGAAGAAAAGGACCACGGTCAGGCGCAAGCGCCGGATGTTCATTTTCATGTTCGACGGCGGCTCTCCGGGGTGGCCTACGACCAGGCGAAAGGGCTCCGCCCGGACTTGACGACGGGGGTATCCGCAACGGAGCAGGTGCGCCAAGGTGGCGCCGACGCCCACGATTTGTCAAATATGGCGGGAACGCGAGCGGCTCCGACTGGAGACTCCGGATGATCGTCACCCTCACGCCAAACCCATCCCTGGACGTCCTTTTCCAGGCAGATCGCCTCGTCTGGGACGATGCCAACCGGCTGGCGGCCCCACGACGACGCCCGGGCGGCCAGGGCATCAACGTGGCGAGGGCCGCGCGCGAGCTGGGCGCCGACGCCCTCGCCGTCGCGCCGCTCGGCGGCGCCATCGGCACCATGCTGCGCGGCATGCTCGAGACGGAGGGAACACCGCTCCAGGTCGTGGACATCGCAGGCGAGACGCGGCTGTTCGTGGGCGCACGCGAGAGCGACACGGGACGCAATCTGCTGCTCAACCCGCGCGGCTCCGAGCTCGGTGTGGAAGAAGTGGACGCGCTGGCGGAGGCGACGCTGAGCGCGGTGGGATCCGCGCGCGCCGCGTGGCTGGCGTGTTGCGGCAGCGTGCCGCCCGGCGTGGCCGATGATTTCTACGCACGACTGGGCAGGGAAGCCCGCGCCCGGGGCGTCGCGTTCGTGCCGGACTGCGACGGCGAGTCGCTGAGGCGGGCGGCAGAGGCCGGCTGCGACCTGCTGGTGCCCAACGACCACGAGGCCGGACGACTGCTGGGCCGCAAGGTGCGCGGCGTCGAGGACGCTGCGGCCGCCGCCCGCGGCCTGCTCCATTTCGGGCCGCGCTGGGCCGCCATTACGCTGGGCGCCGACGGCGCCGTGGCGGCCACCGCGAGGGGCGCATGGCACGCCGTCGCTCCCGACGTCTCCAGCGGCAGCGCCGTGGGTGCCGGCGATGCTTTCCTGGCCGCCATGCTCGTCGCCTTCGAGCGCGGCGCCGAGGCCCCGGAAGGCCTGCGTCAGGCCGTCGCGGCCGGCACTGCCACCCTTCTCGGAACCGACGCCGCACTGCTCCGCCGCACCGATGTCGACTCCGTCCTGCACGACGTCCAACTCCGCCGCGTCCGCTGACTACCGCCCGGGCCTGTCACGCCGCTGCTCTCCGCCGCTTCACGCTCCGCCCGTCCCGCTTTCCGGCTTCCGCTCCCACACGTTGTTCGACCGGTTCACGTCCGCGAAGTTCTTCGCCGCGTCGATCTCCACACGCACCACCTCCGGCTTGGCCACCACCTCCACCGTCGTGGACGTGCGGTCCGCCAGCCAGACATCCACCGGGATCTCCAGGTGCTCCACGCTGCTGTCCGCCCGCGTCACGGTCAGCGGGACCGGCATGGGCACCCTGCCGAGGTCCCGGATGGTGATGGCCACCGAGTCACCGCTCGGCTCCACGCGCGCCACCGACTGGTCGAGCGTCCACGTCGTGTAGAACCACGGCGTCCAGAACCAGTCCAGCTGTCGGCCCGCCACCGTTTCGAACGTGTTGAAGAAGTCGTACGGCGTCGGATGCTTGTAACGCCACTCGTCGGCGTACTGCCGGAACGCACGGTGGAACACCTCGTCGCCCAGCAGCGCGCGCAGCATGTGCAGGATCGACTCCGGCTTGCTGTAGCCCGCCACCACGCGCGCGATGGACCCGATGGGGTAGCGGTCGCCGTGCCGCATCATCTCCACTTCCCGACCCGTCCCCGCGATGCGCAGGTACGCCGGGTTGATGCCCAGCGGCTGGTTCCAGCGCTTGTGCGCCGCCTGCGCCTCGATGAAGCTGGTCAGACCCTCGTCCATCCACGTGTGGCGCTTCTCGTTCGAGCCTACCACCATCGGGAACCACATGTGCCCGTACTCGTGCGCGACTAGGTCGTAGAAGCGCTCCGGGTCGTTTCGACGCGTACCCATGAGCGCAATCATCGGATACTCCATCCCCCCACCGATAATGCCCTCCACTCCCGTCATCTGCGGATACGGGTACGGGAACACGTACGCGGAATGCGCCTCGATGGCGTTGCGCGCAAACGCCGCCGAGTTCTGCCAGACCGTGCGGTCCGGCCGGTAGAACGTGTAGATCATCGCCGTGTCCGGCCGCCCGTCACCGTCCCGGTCGCCCACCACCGCGTGCGTCGCGTCCCACACGTACTTCTCCGACGTGCCCCACGCGAAGTCCCGCGTGTTCTCCGCCGTGAAATGCCAGGTCAGCGTGCCCGTGTCCCGTACGGTGGCGTGGCCGCGTTCATCGGCGAGCACAACGTGCACAATGCCCGTGTCCGTACGGGCCGACGCCAGGCGGGCGCGCGTGCGCTCGCTCAGCACCGTCGGGTTCTGCAGTGTGCCCGTGGCTGCCACCAGCCAGCTGGCGGGGACGGTGAGGGATACGTCGTAGTTGGCGTAGTCCATGTAGAACTCGCCATCGCCCAGGTACGGGTCGGCGACCCAGCCGTTCACGTCGTCGTACACGGCGATCTGGGGATACCAGTAGCCCAGGAAGTACACTTCGCCGTCGGTGCCCATGCGGAAGCTGGGCGTGTGGGGCACCTTGAACTGCCATTCGAACTCGAAGGTGGCGGTGCCCAGGGACGGGATGGAGTCGGGCAGGGCGATGGTCATGACGGTGGACGGCGGTTCCACGTCGGGGGCCTGCATCTCGTGGCCGTCGTACACGACGCGCGTGAGCTTCATGCCGCCCGTGAGGCCGACGGTCCGGTCGCGCACGTTGCCGGGCGCGTAGATGTTCTGGCGCACGTGAAGCTTCACGATGTGCAGCGCGTTGGGCGACCGGTTGTGGTACACCACGCGGCTGTGCCCCGTGAGCATGTCAGTGGCCGGATCCAGCTTCGCCTCCATGCGGTAGTCGGCGAAGTTGGTCCAGTAGTCCTTCCCCGGCGCGCCGGTCTCGGTGCGCGTGTCGTTGGCCACCGCCTTCGTGAACTGGGGCGATTCCATGACCGGGTACGGGATCGGCCGCTTCAGCTGGGACGGCCAAAGCGCTTCGGCGGCGGGTTCCGGCGTTGCCGTGAGCGGCGGGGTCGTGGCCGGCGCACACGAGGACAGGGCCAGCAGCGCCGACAGCGCGATGAGGGCGAGCAGGCCGGCCATGAGGGCGTGGGGGCGGCGGTTGTGGCGACGACGGCTCCGCAGCCGGTACCGCAGCACCGGATTGGTACGGGGATGGAAGCCGACCAGGCGGCGATCGGGGTGGGCTGGATCGGGCATGGGCACGCTCTTCAACGGATGAGGGTGAACATGGTGACCTGGCCGGACTGCATCATGCGTTCGAGGCGCCGGCGCAGGCGAATCTTGTAGTACCGTCGTGTCATTGGCAGCAGCAGCGATAGCCCTGCCAGGTCGGTCAGTAGCCCGGGCGTGAGGAGCAGGACGCCGCCGATGAGGATCATCAAGCCATCCAGCATGCTGGCCACGGGCATGCGTCCTTCACGCAGCTCGTGCTGGATGTCCAGCCAGACGCGGAAGCCCTGGCGCCGTGCCAGGGCTGCGCCGACGGTCCCGGTGACCAGCACGAGGGCAAGGGTGGGCAGCAGGCCGAGCCAGCGTCCGATCTGCACGAGCAGCGCCAGCTCCACCAGCGGCAGGCCCACGAACAGCAGGAACAGTCGAAACAACATCAGTCCTCCACGCCCAGTCTGCGAGCCAGCTCTGCGGGCGTCCGGACGACGAGTGCGCCCAGCCTGCGTGCTCGTTCGGTGAAGCGTCGTCGCCGGTCCGGCTCACGTCGTGAAGCCCAGAGCGCGGCGACGCCCTGCACGCCCGCCCCTTTCGCCGCCTTCAGGTCGCCCGACGTGTCCCCCACGTAGATCGTCTCCGAAGGGTCCGCGGCCAGCAGGTCCATGGCGTGCAGCAGGCCCCCCGGGTGCGGCTTGGGTTGCGACACGTCGTCGTCCAGGACCAGCACGTCGAACGGGCCAAGGTCCACACGGGCCGACGTGATCTCCCAGGACCGGCGGCTCTTGCCGGTCACGATGCCCACCTGCGTGCCGGTGTACCGCAATCCGGCCAGCAGGTCCGGCACGCCGTCGTAGACGCCGTCGAAAAACGCGTCGTGGCCCGCCTCGTATGCCGCGTAGAAGTCCGCAAGGCACGCATCGAAGTCTTCCGGCGCCACCAGGAACCGCAGGAACCGGACTTCCGAACGCGGCCGGTACGACTTGATCTCTGCGTCCGTCAGGTCCGCCCGGACATACGGCTGTGCCGCCACCCGGTAGCACTCCATGTACAGGCGCATCGTATCGATGAGCGTGCCGTCCAGGTCGAACAGCACGACACCAACGTGGTTCAGCTCCATCGGGCTCGAATCGAGATCGCGTCCGGCTACTGCGCGCTCACCGTCCGGTCCTGCGCCCACGCACGCAGCGCGCTGATCTTCTCACGCATCATCTGTGACAGGGGACTGGTGCCCTGGATTTCCTTCATCAACGTGGCCGTGTCCAGCTGGCCACCGGCCGAGAACGCCGTATACAGCCCCGAGATCACCACCTGCTCGATTTCTGAGCCGGCGAACCCATCGGCCGCGGTCGCCAGCGCAGCCAGGTCGAAGTGAGAGGGGTCCTGGCCGCGCTTCTTCAGGTGGATCTCGAAGATGCGACGCCGCGTGTCCGCGTCCGGCAGGTCCACGAAGAAGATCTCGTCGAAGCGGCCCTTGCGCAGGAATTCCGGCGGCAGCTTCTCCACCTGGTTGGCTGTCGCCACCACGAAAACATCGCCCTTCCGGTCCTGCAGCCAGGAGAGGAACCCGCCCAGGATGCGTTGCGAAACGCCGCCGTCCTCTGTACCACCCTGGGCGAACGCCTTCTCCAGCTCGTCGATCCACAACACCACGGGCGCCATGCGCTCCGCCATCTCCACCGCCCGCTTGAAGTTCTTTTCGCTCTCGCCGATGTACTTGTTGTACAGCGTACCCGGGTCCAGCTTCAGCAGCGGCAGATTCCACTCGGTGGCCACCGCCTTCGCGCTCAGGCTCTTGCCGCAGCCGGGGACGCCCACCAGCAACACGCCCTTGGGGAACTCCAGCCCGAACTGCTGCGCCTTCTCCGGCTGCGCGATGATCCTCTCGCGCTTGCCCAGCCAGTCCTTGAGACCGCGCAGGTCCGCGATGTCCGCCATGGACTCCTCGGCCGGCGTGTATTCCAGCAGGCCCTCCCGCTCCACCATCTGCTTCTTCGCATCGATAGCCGCGTGCAGGTCCTTCGGCTCCAGCTTGCCGTCCTCGATGATCGCCTTCGTCAGGATCTTCTGGGCTTCCATCAGCGTCAGACCGCGCAGGCTGCCGTACAACCGGTTCAGCTGGTCGGGCGTCAGCTCCACGTCCACTTCCTGCCGCTCGCCCAGGTCCCGGAGGATGTGTGCCAGCAGGTCCCGGTAGTCCTCGTCCGAGGGAGGCGCCAGCGCCAGCGACGTCGCCACCGGGTTGAGCGAATCCGGAAGCGCGACATCATCGCCCGTCAGGATGAGGGCGCCGTCGTTCTGGGTGTACGTGTGCCCCGCCTCAGACAGCGCCGCCTGCACCGTAGCGTCTCCCAGGAACGGACCCAGTCCCCGGAAATGGTAGATCGCGGGGAACGCCGCCCCCTCCACGTGGTTCAGCGCCCGGGTGGGATCGTTCGTGCCGTACTGCGGCGTGTCCTGGTCCTGCCGCCTGAGCCCCTTCGTGCGCGACCACTCGAAGTACGGCTCATGCAGCCGGTCGGCCAGGTGGATGAGCAGTGAGCGCGCACGTTCTTCCTCCGCCGTGCGCAGCACGATCACACCCCAGCGCGCCTTGATCAGCAGCGCCAGGTCTTGTAAGGGATCCGAGTTTGGCATGACGGCGAAGTTGGGGCCCGATGGGTGGGGGCGCAATGAAGGGGTCGTTTCCGGGGCCGTTTTCGTTGTGCGCCGCCGGACGCAGTTGATCGACCATCGACGGTTTGGTTCACGGCGCGGTCAGGGATCCGGGTCGATCGCCGGCCGACGATCGTTCGTTGACTTGCCAAAATCCCAGCACCACCTTCGAGCAAATCGCGTTGCACTTCGGCACCCCCGCACGCGAGGAGCGCATCATGACCGGCGGGCAGGGCAGGGAACTGGTTTTGCCGCCCGTGGATGACGTCTTTCGGGCGGCGGCGCGTGGCATCGTGCCAGAGGCGGAAACCCTGTCGCCTGAGGCGTGGGACGCACTCGAGGAGATCGTCGAACACGCCCTGGCGGACCGGCCGCCGGCCATGCGGCAACAGCTCCAGCTTTTCCTGCGGGCGCTGGATCTGCTGCCGCTGTTCCGGCATGGCCGCCGGCTGCGCGCCCTGGACCCGGCCCGCCGAACCCGGTTCCTGGCCGGCATCCAGGACTCCCGCATCCACAGGCTGAGGCGGGGATTCTGGGGACTGCGCACCCTGGTCTACATGGGCTACTACGCACGCCCGGAGGCGGGCGCGGCCATCGGCTATGCTGCGCGGCTGCGCGGCTGGCTTGAGCACCCCATGGCACCCCCGGAAGCGCAGAAGCAGGCGCGGGCGGATGGTGAGGGTGGGGGGGAGGGGGGCGGGTCGTGAAAACCTACGATGTCGTCATCGTCGGGTCCGGCGCGGGCGGCGGCACCGTGGCCCAGGCGCTGGCGCCCCTCGTCGCCGACGGTCGCAGAGTGCTGGTGCTGGAGAAGGGCGCGCGGCTGGCCGACCGCGAGTTCACGGGCCGCGAGCTCGAGATGGCGGAAGCCCTCTACGAGGACAGTGGCGGCTTCCTGACCGCGGACGGCAGCATGACGCTGGCGTTCGGCCGGGCGTACGGGGGCTCCACCGTCGTGTACACGGGCACGTCCCTGCTGCCGCCTCGGCGGGTCATCGACGGCTGGAACGTGCCGGACCTGGACCACGGCGACCTGGTGGACCGGGGCCGTCGCTACATGGCCGAGAACAACGTGCACGAGCTGGAGCCGGCCCTCATCAACGACAACAACCGGCTGTTCGTCGAAGGCTGCCGCAGGGCCGGTTACCGCGCCCAGCAGTTCCCCGTCAATGTGAAGGGGTGCCTGGGCTCGAGCCTGTGCAACCTGGGCTGCCCGAACGCTGCCAAGCAGGGCACGAACCGCGTGCAGCTGCCCCGCGCGGAGCGGGCCGGGGTGGAGGTGGTGACGCGGGCCGAGGTGTTGCGCGTGAACGGCGACCGCTCGCTGGACGTCGTCGTGCGGGACGTGCCGGCAGGCGGGAAGGGCCTGCCGGGCGAATGGGCGCCGGGCGAGTATGAGGTGCAGGCGGGTTTCATCGTGCTGGCCGGCGGCTCCATCGGCACGACGGCGCTGCTGCTGCGCTCGGGCTTCGGTGAGCGGCTGCCGCGCATTGGCCACGGCTTCACCTGCCATCCGGCGCACATCCTGGTGGGCGAGCACGAGAAGGCCATCACGAACGACGTCGGGCACCCCAAGTCCTTCTATGTGGATCACGCCGCCGAGGACGGCTACGTGCTGGAGACGTGCATGTACTTCCCGTTCACGACCGCCAAGAACCTGACTGGCTTCGGCGCGGAGCACAGCGCGTTCATGCGGGCGTTCCCGCGCCTCCAGCAGATCCTGGTGCTGGCGTGCGACAAGGCCACGGAAGAGAACCGCATCGAGGTGGACGACGCCGGCCGGCCCGTGGTGCATTACACGTTCACCCCGGGCGTCGTGAAGTCGCTGGTGACGGCCACGCGCGCCTCGGCGAGGATCTTCTTCGCGGCCGGCGCGCTGCGGGTGCATGCGCCGGAAGCCGATCCGCCGGTCATCGAGCGCGCCGACGCCGAGCGCGTGGACGAGCTGATCCGGGCCAGCCATTTCCTGCCCGGCAAGATCTCGGTCTCCGCCGCGCACCTCATGGGCGGTGCGGGGATGGGGCGGGACGCGTCGGATTCGGTTACCGACGCGTGGGGCCGGGTGCACGGCGTGCCGTGGCTGCGTGTCGCCGACTCGTCGCTGTTCCCGGATTCACTGGAGATCAACCCGTATGTCACGATCATGGCCCTGGCCGACCGGGTGGCCGAGGGCATGCGCGGGGAGGTGGCTGGCGCATGAGCATCACGGGTGGGCGGATCGTCGTGCGGGCGCTGGAGGATGAAAGCATTCCGTTCACCTTCGGCATCCCGGGCACGCACAACATCGAGCTGTACGACGCGCTGGCGGAGTCGGATGTCCGGCCAGTGCTCGTGACGGACGAGCAGAGCGCCTCCTTCATGGCCGACGCCGTGTGGCGTGCGTCCGGCCGGCTGGGCTGCGCCAACCTGGTGCCCGGCGCCGGCGTGACCCACGCCATGTCGGGCATCGCCGAGGCGTTCCTGGACAACGTGCCCATGCTCGTGCTCGGCTGCGGTATCCGGCAGGACACGGACGAGGGCTTCCAGCTCCACGACGTGGACCAGTTGGCCATGGTGGCCCCCGTGACCAAGGCGCAGCTCCGGCCGCTGGAGAGCGCGGACCTGTACGCGACGATCCGCCAGGCCTGCCGCATCGCCCGCGACGGCGTACCCGGCCCCGTCTTCGTCGAAGTGCCGGCCAACCTTTACCTGTTCAAGCACGACGTGGACCTGGACGCGGAGCGCGAGCGTTGGGACGCACAGCCCGCGAATCCGCCGCCGGCTCCCGCTCCCGACGAGCTGGAGCGCGTCGTGGCGCTGCTCGGGCAGGCGAAGCGGCCGCTGCTCTACCTGGGCCTGGGCGCCGCCCGTGCGAGCGCCGACCTGGTGGCGCTGGCGGAGCGCCTTGAGGCGCCCGTCGCTACCACGTTCCAGGGCAAGGGCGTGTTCCCCGAGCTCCACCTGCTCTCCCTCTGGCCCGGGTTCGGCGCCGCGGCCCCGCCGTTCGCCCGGGAGGTCGCCGGCAGCTGCGACGCCGTGCTGGCCATCGGCTGCCGGTTCGGCGAGGTGGGCACGGGCAGCTACGGGCTGGAGCTGCCCGGCCCGCTCATCCACGTGGACATCGACCCGGCCGTGCTGGGTCGCAACTTCCCCACCGACATCGCAGTGCACGCAGACGCTGCGGCTTTCGTGTCCGCCCTGCTTCCGCGCCTTGAGCCCCGGCCGCAGGACTCGGCGCTGCGCCGGCAGATCGCCGACGGCCGCAAGGCGGTGGAGGAAGGCTGGCGCGAGCATGCGTCCGAGACGCACGTCACGCCCGCCACGCTGCTGCACCGCCTCCAGGAACGCTTCGGCGGGGACGCCATCTTCACGGCCGACAGCGGCAACGGCACCTTCCTGGCCATGGAGATGCTGCGCCTGGACGGGCCCGGGCGCTTCCTGGCGCCCATCGACTACTCGTGCATGGGCTACGCGGTGCCCGCGGCCGTGGGCGCAAAGCTGGCCCGGCCGGACGCGCCCGTCGTGGCGCTGGCGGGCGACGGCGCCTTCCTCATGACCGGCCTCGAGTTGATCACTGCCGTCAGCCATGAGCTGCCCGTCGTCGTACTGGTGCTGCGGGACCGGGAGCTGGCACAGATCGCCCAGTTCCAGAAGACGGCCCTCAACCGCGCCACCGCCAGTCAGGTCGGTGACTACGACCTGACCGCTCTGTGCACCGGCATGGGCCTGGAATGCTTGACCCTGAACGATGACGCCGGCATCGACGCCGTGCTGAACCGCGTGGCCGAGGTCACGGCCACCGGGAGGCCCGTCGCCGTCGATGTCGCCATCGACTACGAGCGACCCACATACTTCACGAAGGGCGTGGTTCGGACCACCCTGCGCCGCCTGCCGTGGCCTGACCGGCTGCGCTTCATCGGCCGCGCACTGACCCGGAAGGTGCTGGGATGACCTATGAAAACGAGCCTCTTCGTCCGCCTCCGCCCCTCCACGTCGAGGAGCGCATCCGGGACATGCTCGGCATGGTCGGGAACGTCCTCACCGACGGCAAGGTGAGCGAGGGCGAGCTCCTGGCCCTCGCCAGCTGGCTCGGCGCCAACTCCGATCTGCTCGAGGAGTGGCCCGCCAACGCGGTCGCGCATCACGTCGGGCGGGCCCTGTCCGATGGCCGCATCGCCAGCGTGGAGCGCAAGGCGCTCGCCGACCTGCTGCAGCAGCTCATGGAGCGGTACAACACACCCGGGGAGACCTGAACGTCAGGGCGCGCCGGCGGCCGCAGGCCGCCGGCGCTGCAGGTGGCAGGTCGCAGCTTGCCGGCTTCGTGGAGTGCGTGGGTGATCGGTTGAGTGCGCCCCTTCTCGCGTACGCGGTGAGTCGACCGAGGCGCCGGGATCGCCTTGATGGATCAGCCGCCGATGTCCTCGGCATCGCCGCGCTTGAACAGAAACGCTTCCATGTTGGTCGTGAGGAAGTCACGGGCCTCGCGGTCGCGTACGTCCAGGCCGTAGTGGTTGATGAGCGCGGTCTGGTACTGGAGCCATTGAGCCCAGCAGTCCTGGCAGATCTCGTCGTGGACACGCTGACCCAGGTCGTTGCGTAGCGGGGGGCGCTGGAGGCGCGGCCCTTCCCGGCCGCAGCGTACACACGTGATCTCGCCCATCGATTCGTCCTCCATACTTGCCCGTCACCCGGGCCGCCGGCATCTTCTTGGGGTTCTTATCGTTTCGTTGCCGCGGCTTTTCGCCGCGCTTCAAGCATAACCCGGGTCCGCCGGGTGTCCACCCCCGGCTGTGCACTCTCCGCCGGTGCAGGACGAGCAGAGCTTGTGATCCAGCGTTTCATAGAGAACGTCGTCGAGCCGGGCGACATCGGCCATGATCCCGACCAGGACGCGTGGCGCGCCCTGGCCAAGGCACATGGCGTCGCCCTGGCCGGGCTCGGCCTCGTCGTGGCTCTGGCGCTCGTCCTCGTCATGAAGCTGGCCGGGTATTGCGAGATCACGTACACTCGCCTCGTCATCGCCTTTGTCGCCACCGTGGTCGTCCAGACGTCTCTGTGGGTCATCCCGCGCCTGCGCCTGGACCGCTACCTGCCCGGCGACCCGCACTATCTGTTTACACCCATGCTCGGCGCCGTGGCGTTGCTTGGCCTCTACATGTACTTCGCGCCTGAGCTACGCCTTTTCCTGCTCGTCGGCTGGTTCGTCGCGCTCCTCTTCCTCGCCGGACTGGGTGGCTTCGTGGAAGTGCTGGTGCTCAGCGCCATGATGGCCGCCGTCTACCTGCTGGTGGCCGTCATCCTGTTCCGCCAGGGTGCCAGTGTACGGCTCGGGTTCGACGCCAGTGTGTCCGGTTTGCTCTTCGTGTTGAGCATGTACGCCGGCGTCGTGTTCGAACGCCTGCGCCGGGACCGACTGGAGGCCCGCGAGCTGCGTCATCGACTCGCCGCGCTGGCCCTCACCGACGCGCTCACCGAGCTGCCCAACCGCCGCCACTTCGAGCAACGCCTGGAAGTGGAGCTGGACCGCGTGCGCCGCTACGGTGGCCGTTGCACCATTGCGTTGCTGGACGTGGACTGGTTCAAACATTACAACGACACGCTCGGCCACCCGGCGGGCGACATCGTGCTCAAGGAGCTGGCCGTGGTCATGCGCCGCGAGCTGCGCATGCACGATCTGGTGGCGCGGTACGGCGGCGAGGAGTTCGCCGTGATCATGGTCAATACGGACCCCGAGGAGGCCATCCAGGCCGTCGAGCGGCTGCGCACCGTCGTCGAGCGCTATCCTTTCCGCGACCGCGACGTACAGCCCGAGGGCCGCGTCACGGTCAGCGCGGGCCTCGCCAGCTTCCCCGAGGACGCAGACCGGCGCGAGCAGCTGCTGCGCCAGGTGGACAGAGCCCTCTACGCCGCGAAGCGTGCCGGCCGCAACCAGCTCCGCCTCGCGGGGGACCTGGACAGGGACGAGGACGAGGTCCCCCCGGAGGTGGCGCCGGCCTGATCGCATGGCGCCGGCGGGGGGCCGCGTGCTCGGGCGATCCGCTGCGCCGGGACGCTACTCCACTGGCTCGCTCTCCAGGAAGGCCAGCACCCGCTCCACGTCCTCCCTCCCGCTCCGGTGGTTGAGGACGCACAAACGCAATGCGTACCGGCCGTCCAGCCGCGTGGAGGAGATCATCCCCACACCGCTCTCCGACAGCCGCGCCACAAGCCCCGCGTTCCACCGCTCCAGCTGGGCCTCGGAGGGTGTTCCGGAACGTGCGCCGGCCCGAGGCTGGACGTTCCTTGCGAACACTCCCTCCCCGGCTTTCGAATTCGAACTCGAACTCGAACTCGAATTCGAACTCGAATTCGATGCGGCGCGCTCTGCCCTTCTGCGAAAACACACGACGCCCAGCGTCGCGGGCGTCAGCAGCTCCAGCGTCGCCGACGCCCGGATGCGCTGTTCGGCCGCATCGGCCAGGTCCATGGCGCGGTCGATGCCCTGCCGGAATGCGTCCAGGCCGAACGTGCGCAGCGACAGCCAGATCTTGATGGCGCGGGTGTCGCGCGTCAGCTGGAGTCCCCGGTCCCCGAAGTTCACTTCGTGAGCGTCCGGGCCCGCCTCTTCATCGCCGCCGGCGCGGAGCGCGGCGTCCTGCAGGTAGTCAGGCATGATGTGGAAGGCATCGGGAAGTTGATGCCCTTCCCGCACGAGCAGGCAGCCGGCCTCGAAGGGCTGGTAGAGCCACTTGTGCGGGTCCAACGTGACCGAATCGGCTTCGCCCATGCCGTCCAACAGCCGCCGCCCGCGTTCGGTGAGCACGGCGAATCCGCCGTACGCCGCATCCACGTGCAGCCACATGGCCTGCTCGTGGGCCAGCGCCGCCAGTTCGGGGAGCGGATCGACGGCGCCCGTGCTCGTGGCGCCGCCGTTCGCGACGATCAGGAAGGGACGGCGACCTGCGGCGCGGTCCTCGGCGATGGCTTCCTGCAGGGCATCGGTGCGCATCCGGTACGCGTCGTCGGTAGGCACCTTGCGCACCCGGCCGGGTCGGAATCCGACGATGTGCGCGGCACGCTCCATGGAGGAGTGCGCTTCCGTGGACAGGTAGATGACGCCGTCGTCGTCGGCCCCCAGCAACGCCGAGCGCGCGCATACGACGGCGTCCAGGTTGGCGGCCGACCCGCCGCTGGTGAGCAGCCCGGCCGCGGACGGCGGGTAGCCGATCCACTGCTTGAACCAGCCCAGCACCAGCAGCTCGAGGGTACTGGGGCCCGCCGACTCCAGCCAGGTGCCCTGGAACAGCGAGTGGCCGCGGGCGAGGAAGTCGCCCAACAGTCCCGGCCAGGTGGGACAGCTGGGAATGAAGGCGAAGAAGCGGGGATGGTCCACAGCGCCGGCGAAGGGCATCACGTGGTCGACCAGGTGGGCCACGAGCGCATCGAAGTCGGCGGGCGTGTCGGGCGGCGTCTCGCCCACCTCGACCCGCAGCCGCTCCCGGTCCCCGCCCCGCCAGACAGGCGAAGCATCCAGCCCCGTGATCCGGTCCACCAACAGGTCCACCACGCGGTGGCCCATGCGCCGCATGGCCTCCGCATCCAGCTCCAACGGATTGTGTCGATTCATGTGGCTCCTCCCGCCCCGAGACTGGCGCCGCGCGTGACCCGGGTCAAGCGTTGACGACCGCTCCCGCCGGTGGTACGCTCAGTCGTGGCCGGGCAGACCCGGCCGATCGTGTCAATTGCACCCTGGTTGCCTGAGCATGAGCGATTTCCGGTTCAACGTATCGGATGTGGTCTACGTGCCCCTGCGCGGCATGCTGCTGCGACTGAGGCTGTTGGAAGGCGAACCCGACACCGCCCAGGTGAAGCCGGGACGCAAGTTGCGGCTGAAGAGCCCCGGCGGCGACGAGCGCGTGGTCACCATCAAGGACCACTCGGCCACCGGGGGTCGGGTCACGAAGAAGACGCTCATGACCAAGCGTGAGCTCGACGTGATCATCCCCACGGAGGACGGCATCCGGGACCAGGAGCCGGTCGAGATCGGGTGGGAGGCGCTCGGTCCCGTTCGCTGACGGTCATGTTGCGGAAAGCGGTCCCCGACTCACCGGGCGCGCAGCTTGCAGGTTGGATCAAGGCAAAAACGGACAGCGCCAACAAGGCGCTGCAGGAGTGCCTGAAGAGCAAGCTGCGCCGGTTCATCCCCCCGTTGTGACAAGATCCTTGACACTCGATTCGGGAGGATCGGAATTGGTAGCTCGCCTGCATAACGGGGGAGGGTGACCATGGACATGACACCTACCGAGCTCGGCGAGAGCCTGGCCCAGCTGGTCTGGGAGAGCTTCACCGATTTCATCGCCGCGCACGAGATGCCCGACGAGAATGGTGGGGACACGGCCGTCCTCACCGCGCCTGAGGTGGTGCCCGAGGAGGTGCTCATCCTGTTCATGTGGGTCCACACCCGGGCGTGCCAGCAGGCATTCAACGGGCGAGCCGCCTCGGAAGACCTGAAGGCCGTGCTCGATCAGTTCCACGCTGCCGTTTTCCAGGACCTGCAGGACGAGATCCTGCCTCGGGCGCAGCTACCCATCTTCGAGCAGCGGGTCAGCGCGCGCTACACCGAATACTACGAGGCCGCGTCCCAGGATGCGGACGAGCGCGTCGTCGAGGTAGCCGCCCGGCGAGTGACACCGGACCAGCGCGCCCTGTCGACCATCAGCCTGGAGCTGGCCGAGGCGACCGCCGCCGCGGCCGGGCCGCTGCGTGATTTCCTGGAGGATGTCGAGATCGCGTCTTCGGCCGGGATGGACTAGCCGGCCCGCACGGCTGTCACCAGCTGCGCACGGTCGTTCAAATCGTCCACCTGCACATCCACGAAGCCGGAATCCCGGAGCCACCTCTCGTAGGTGGCTTCGTCGTATGTGTTCCCGCCTTCCGTCCGTAGCAGCATGACCACCGCGAAACGCGCCGCCCGGGGACTGCGGCCGCGCACGAAGTCGCCGATCGCCACCACGCCGCCCGGCGCCGTGACCTGCGCCGCCCTCCGCAGCAGGGCCGCATTCGCTTCGGCTTCGTAGATGTGCACCACGTTGCTCAGCAACACGATGTCGAACGGTCCCGCCGGCAGCGGGTCCAGCATGAAGTCCCCGCGCACCGCCTCGATCCCCGGGGCGCTGCCCAGGTCGTACGCCTCGAGCACGTAATCGATCGTCTCCGGCTGGTCGTACAACGTCACGTGCTCCACACCTGCCGCGCGCATCGCCCGGGCGTACACACCCGGCCCGCCGCCCAGGTCCAGCGCCGCCCGCGCCCTTGGCCGACGGCCAAGAACCAGGGCCACCGTGCGTGACACCTGCTCGTCATTCCGCGACGCCATCGCGCTCATAAATCGCGCCACATGGCCGCGCGCTCGCTCGCCCGGCAGCCGGTCGCCCACCGGCCCGCCCTCCCGTATCGCCTCCGGCAGCCGCGTGAAGGCCCGGACGACCGAAAGCCAGTGCGGCAGCCCGCCCGCCATGTACTCCGGCGACGCGGCGTCCGCGAACTGCCCACGCCCCACCTCCGTCAACGCGAAACACTCATTGTCCACCGTGACCAGCCCCGCGGGCACCAGCGCAGCCAGCACGATGCCCACCGCCCGCTCGTCCAGGTCGAGTCGTGCCGCCACCTCCGCCGCCGTGGACGGTCCGCTCACCAGCGCCCGCAACAGCCCGGTTTCCACCGCCGCGGAGACCAGCACCGCCGTCTCCGCGCCGTCGCGCATGTCGTTGAATTCGTCTGGAGTCATGCGGGAGAACTTAGGGCGCGCCGCAATGGGGCGCACGTGGAAGGGGGGCGTGAACCGTGGAGCGTGGGGGGCGTGGAGCGTGGCGTATGGACCGGGCAATGTGCGCGGCCGCTGAAGCGTCCGGCACCCCGACGAACCCTAACCGTCCGGCGCACCGCCCTTCCCCCCGTCCCCCCGTCGCCCCGTCTCCCTGTCGGGAGGTTGGGAGGCCGGGCGGTACGTCTCCCCGTCGGGGGAGGGCGAGGCCGGGGGGTTCCCCCACTTGAGAACCTCGAAAGCCGAATGGCAGGATCGACACCAGAACGCCGCCACGGAAAGCACCGATCCGAACGGAGACACCAGCTCGGTGTCGTTGCCGTCGCAGAACGGGCAGGGCGGGTGAGTCGGCAGCCCGTATTCGTCCGCCGCGCCGCTCGATGGCATTCCGGGCTCCTGCATCAGTCCAAGAGGAAGGCGCGGTTCAGGTCGCCGCGCACCTGCCGGATGGTGGCCTCGTCGGGCCCTGCGCCCGTCGGGCGTCGCCGCGCCGCGTCGAAGCCGTCGAAGTCGGGGTCGGCGTCGCGGTAGGCATCCGTGAGACCCAGGATGTCCAACAGCGGCGCCACGCGCTCGACGAAGCGCTCGCGCAGGCCGGAGCCCGCGGCATCCATGACGCCCTCATCCACCAGCATTTTCGCCCGCTCGGAGTCCGGACCGAACCAGCGCAGCAACGGCTCCGCCGTCGCCGACACGGCTTCAGTCAGTGCCGCCCGCGACTCGCCCCCGGCCGCCAGGCGTCGGAACCAAGCAGACGCGTGCGCCGCATGGAACCGCTCCTCCTCGCACAGCTTCTCCACCCGCTGCTTCACTGGAGGGTAGCAACAGTCGGACAGGGCGTCGAACTGTACCGTGAGCGCCGCGTCCGCCAGCGCCATGAGCGTCACCAGACCGGCCCAGGAGTCCGGCGTGCGGTCCAGCACCTCCATGCTCGCGTACGCCTCGGGCTCGCGTCCGTGCTCCAGCGCCTCGATATCATCGTCGAAATCCTTGAGCAGCGCATAAAGAAGCCGGGCATGACCCCATTCGTCCTGCGCCATGGACGCACACGCGATCCCGGTCTCCAGCTCCGGCGCACCCAGCATCCAGTTGGCGTAACGCATACCCAGCAGCCGCTTGCTGTCCGCCAGAGCCAGGATCAGGTCGCGCACACCGGCGCGCACAGCCGTCGACAGCTCCGCCGTCGCCGTCATGTCGACCCCGACGACGAAGGTGCACCGCCCTGCGCCGATTCCGCCGAAGCGGCATCGTGCGACCACCATCCGCCGGCCTCGGCATCACGGTTGAACACGGCCACCATCCGGTCCCGCGGCACCACCCACATGTCGAACCAGCGTTCCTCGTCGTACGTGTTGAACGCGTAGACCTTCGCCAACGCATCGTCTTGGGCGTTCAGGTTGCCGATGTGCCGCAACGGGTCCCCCCGTTCCTTGCGTGCGAACACCTCGTAGATCATCCGTTGCTCCGTGCTCCGTGTTTCCCCAAAACGGGACCGCGCTCGCTCAGGCCGCCACCCCGAACCGCTTCAGCACCGCCCGCGCTGCCGCCGTCATCCGCTCCCTCCGCCACGGCGGACTCCAGACCTCCCGGATCGACACCGACTCCACATCCGGCTCCGCCAACAGGCGCTCCTCGACGTCCATCTTCATGAATTGCATGCACGGGCACCCCGTGGCCGTGAACGTCATGTCCACTTCCGCGACGCCCCCCGACAGTCGCACATCGTAGATCAGGCCAAGGTCCACCAGGCTTACCGGTAGCTCCGGGTCGCGGACGTCCCGCAACGCAGACCACAACCGTAATACGTCCGGAGGAAGCCCGAAGTCTGCCCCGCCCGGTCCGCCCGGATACACCCCCGGCGATCGCAGCCCCGCCGGCACACCCGGATCCAGGCGCGCACCCGAATCCCGTGCCCCGTCGGAATGCCCACCTCCGACAGCGCCCCCCGTCTCCCAGTGCCCCCGTCTCCCCTTCGGGGTGGGGGTGGGGAAGGGTGGTCCCGGCAACGCGGTCACGCCTCCACCATCCTGCGTACCGAAAAGTGGCTGCGCTGCACCGCTTCAACGTACCGCTCGTTCATGGGGCCTCGGGCCTTCCAGCGCTCGAACACTTCGTCCCAGGTGATCTCGCCTTCTTCGAACAGCCAATGCTTCGCTTCCGCGTCATACCGGCACGGGAACGGGTAGTCCAGCACATACGTCTCATTCGCTTCATCGTAGTGCGCCGGCACATCAATGCCGATGGATTCGCACAACGGCACCGTCGAATCCATCCACACCTGGCGCAGTTGGTCGTTCGTCAGGCCCTTTAACCGGTAATCCAGCTGGCCACTGTGACGCTTCAGCGCGTCAGGCAGACCGAACCACTCCACCGTCATGGGGAACATCCAGTCCACCGCCCGCTGCAACCGCTCCCGCGCCTCACCACCTGCCTTCGCCAGACGCTTCATCCACACCTCCCCGTGACGCAGGTGGAACGTCTCCTCCAGGTCCACCTTCACCAGCGCGCGCTTCAACGGCCCGTAACTCGTGTGCCGGTACACGTCCGACAACAGCGTGATGCCCGCCCGGTCGAAAAAGCCGTTCGCCGTCACCAGCTCCGCCCAGCTCTCCAGCGGCTGGTCGAAGCCATACGGATGCTTGAACTCTCGCGGCTCCCGTCCGTACAGCAGCCACTCCTTGTCCAGACCCATGTCCTCCAGGATCCGGTACGCGATGTTCGCGTGCGCCAGCTCGTCCTGGATGATCGCCACCGCAGACACCTGCGTGTTCGTCGACGGCGCATCCTGCGCCGCCATCCAGTACGCCGGCGCGCTCATCAGCTCCGTGTCGCCCTGCACCGTCAGCTGCACGATGAGCGCCTTCCGGTACCCCTCCGTCATCTCGTCGGGCGACTCCAGGATGTAGCCATCCCGGACCTTCTCCTTGAGCTGGTCCTCGCTGAGCTGACTCATGATCTCGCGATCCGTCCGGTGGAATGGGGAGCATTTTTTCGAACGGACGTTCGTCCAAATAGAATCTAGAATCGTTTGCGGTTAGGCGTCAACCGCCCGCTCGCCACCGTGGCTATTATATTGCAGTAGACAGACGTGGAGTCTCAGCGCTGCAGGAGTATGAACATGAGATGGCGAACGATTACCGGATGCGCGGCGTTGCTGGCCGCGGCGGTCCCGGTGTCTGCGCAGCAGTGGGATGTGACGCGTCGTGTATACACGTTTCTGCATACTGAGTTGACGGTCGAGGTGGTGACGGGTGCGCCAGGCACGCTTGAGCTGGTGCATGGGGAGGGTGGACAGGTGGAGGTGACCGGTCGGGCGCTGCACGGCATGGCGGCGTCCGCGTTGAGTCAGAAGAACGGTGCCACCCTGCGGTTGACCGCGCTGGGTGCGGACCGCGCGGAATACACCGTGGTGGTGCCGGACAATGTGTATGTGCGGGTGAAGTTGCCGGACCGGAAGGTGATGGAGACCTTCAGCACGACGAGCGGTGCGAACACGTACACGTGGCAGGCAACGCCCGCCACGGGAAGCGGTGCGGACGCCGCGGGTCCCGGCGGGGACGTGCTCGACCAGCGTGTGCCGGCTGCGATGTCCGCGCGGCCGTCGCCGTCGCCTGCGTCGTCGTCGTTGTTCACGACGTATGCGGGCGCCTCGGCGCCGGACGTGGTGTCCTTCCCGAGCGCGTCGGTCCTGCGAACGTTGACGGTGCGCCTGGAGGGCGACCAGTTCCGCGTGGAGGCCAGCCGGCCGATGACGCTCCGGCAGGGTGACCCGAAGGCCATCGCGATCCGGCCGGTGGGCTCACCCATGGACGTGGTGCTGGTGGTCCCCGTGTCCACGAAGGACTTCGTGGTGAAGATCGGCGGGCAGGCGGCCCTGGCGGTGGTGCGCGGTGAGCCGATGTCGATGTGCACGCCGGTCGTCGAGCAGCTGCTGGAAGGCGATCGGTTGTGGTACACCTTCACACCGGTCAACGGGGTGTTGAGCTGCTCGGCGGACAGGGTACGCGTGGGGCGCAAGGGCGCTTGACGTTGCTTGCTCTGCAGGTCAGAGCCACCCACCTTCACAGGGTCGCGGGCCTGAAGGGCACACCATTCATGCAACCAGGAGGCGATCATCGCGAGAACCAGAACGCGAGTGAACGAGCAGATCCGCATCAGCCCCATTCGACTCATCGATGCCGATGGCGAGCAGTTGGGCATCGTACCGCTGGACGAAGCACGTGAAAAGGCGACGGCAGCCGGCCTGGACCTGGTGGAAGTGGCTCCCCGGGCCCGACCGCCGGTGGTGCGCCTCATGGACTGGGGCAAGTACCAGTACGAGCAGCAGAAGCGGGCGAAGGAAGCGAAGAAGAAGCAGCAGACGATCGAGGTCAAGGAGCTCAAGTTCCGGCCCAAGACCGACGATCACGACCTCGCCTTCAAGGTGCGCAATGCCCGCCGATTCCTGAACAACGGCAAGCATGTCAAGGTCACGGTCCGGTTCCGTCGGCGAGAGCTGCGCCGGCCGGAGCTCGGACAGAAGGTGCTGGACCACGTGGCGGGCGAGCTCGAAGACGTGGCCAACATCGCCTCCCGGGACAAGCGGCTGGAGGGCCGGCAGCTGACCATGATGCTGGAGCCGCAGGGCTAGCGAGCCGCGTCAGTCGGGTCCGTTGGCGGTCGTGGTGGGGTTCAGAGCCTGGTACACGACCTGGGTCACGTTGCCGATGAGCCGCTCTGCGGCATTGTCACGCGTCCAGCGCCGGTCCTCGTTCGCTTTCGTCAGTACGCAGATCACGAACGGGCGCGCCGGTCCGTAAACCACGCCACAGTCGTTTCGGTCCGCTGCCAGGGAGCCGGTTTTGTGTGCGACTTCGACGCCCGGCGGCAGGTGTCGCGGGAGCCCTTCTCTGTAAAACTGGTGACGCAGCACCGACATCATGGCATCCGATGCCTCCGGGCTCACCAGTTCGCGCCGGTACAGCATCGTGTGTACGTCCCGGATCCGCGGGCTGCACCGGCGGAAGACGGCAACGGAACAGGTCAAAACCGACAGCGCCATTGGCCGGACGGGCACCGGCGAGCCGCGCAGTTTGCATTCTTGAACAGGAATTGAAAAGCGCCAATAACGGACGCGTTCCCGGCCCTTGCAGGTTCTTGACCTGCGGGTTATGTTTCAACGGCGCTTGGAACAGGGCGTCAAGCCCGGGCTGCGATCCGGGTGTGGTGGCGGACGTAGAACATCGGGGGAGACCGGTGTCACCTGCGGGCTCCCCCGCATTTTTGAAAGGGACGCGATGGCGACTGTGATGTTGGATCAGGATCAGGAGCACGTGAAGTCGCTCGAGGCGATGAGCGACAGCGAGCTCGTGCAGGCGCACCTGGATGGTCACCCCATGGCGTTCTCGGAGCTGTATGATCGGTACCGGGATCGACTTGTCCATTTCATCGGGCGGAAGACGGGCGATCGGGACCGGGCGGAAGACCTGGTGCAGGAGGCGTTTATCCGGGTGACGCGACACCTCCATCGATTTGACCAGACGAAGAAGTTTTCGACGTGGATCTACACGATCTGCGCGAACTTGTCGAAGAACGAGCTACGCAACCGGTCGCGCAGTCCGCTGGTGCTTTTCCAGAAGCTCACGACGCACTGGGAGCCGGATCACCGGCCGCTGCAGTTCGAGGACTCGACGATGGAGCCGGACCGTCTGTATCGGCACCGTTACCTGCGGGAGATCGTGGAGGAGACGGTGGAGACGCTGCCGGAGCACCACCAGCTGGTGTTCCGTCTTCGGGAGCTGGAAGGCAAGAGCTACGAGGAGATCGCCGAGATCACGGGCGTGAACCTGGGTACTGTGAAGAGCCGTCTGCACCGCGCGCGTACCAGCTTCGCAGAGAAGATCGAGCCGTTGCTCAACTAGACCCGCACGAGTTTTCGTATCCCAACCGCCCGGGCGCCTTTTCGAGGCCCCGGGCGGTTTTTCTGTCCGGGGGGCCCCCGCTGCCCACAGGATGCTTTCCCCCGGGCCTCGGCGTGCGCACCTTGTCGGCGTTCCCAACCATCGTCCCCGGCCCCGTATCTAAGGGGTCGAGATGACGATGACACGAACGGTGCCGGCATCCGGAAGGGGCAGCGTGAACGACGCGGCCGACATCGCGCTGGCGGTGGGAGGAGACACCGTGGCGTTCGAGCGCCTGTATCGACGGCACGTGCCGCGCGTGCACACGCTGGCGTGTCGCATGATCGGATCGGAGTTGGCGGACGATGTCACGCAGGACGTGTTCGTGCGGGTATGGGAGAAGCTGTACACGTTCCGGGGCAATGCCCAGTTCTCGACCTGGCTGTATCGACTGGCGGTAAACGTGATTCTGGCACGGCGCGCCAAGGCGGGGAAGCGGTGGGATCGGTTCCGGCAGGCGGACCATGTGCTGGACGGTGCGGCGGCGCCGCGGACGCGGGTGGATGTGCGGATGGACATGGAGGTGGCGCTGGAGCAGCTGCCGCCGCGAGCCCGGGAGGTGTTCGTGCTACACGACGTGGAAGGCTACAAACACCGGGAGATCGCGGACATGCTGGGCATCACCGCGGGCACGTCGAAGTCTCAGCTGCACGAGGCGCGCATGACGTTGCGTGCGCATTTGCGATAGGAGGGCGAAGTGAGCGACCGCTGGACGGACCGGCTGTCCGAGTACCTGGACGACGAGCTAGCGCCGGAGGAGCGCGCGGCTCTGGAAACGCACCTGGCGGGCTGTGTGGAATGCGCGGCAACGCTGGAGGAGCTGCGCGCCGTGAAGGCGCAGGCGGCGGCGCTGGAGGATCGGGCGCCGGCGACGGATCTGTGGCCGGGCATCGCGGCGCAGCTGCGGTCGCGGGCCGAGCTGGCGGAGACGGACGACGACGGGGGCGTGATCGATCTGGCCGAGCGTCGCCCGGCGGCGCGTCGCCGGTTCGCGTTCACGCTGCCACAGCTGGCGGCAGCGGCCGTGGTGCTCATGCTGCTGAGCGGTGCAGCGGTGTGGGCCGTCGTGAACGGTCTGGGCGGTCCGGCCTCGCAGGTCGCGTCGGCGCCGGCCGCGGCGGCGGGTCCGGCGGGCTCGATCCAGTTCGCCAGCTACGATGCGACGGTGCGCAGCCTGGAGCAGGAGCTGGTGGCGCGCCGGCCGCAATTGGACACGGTGACGGTGCGGGTGGTGGAGGAGAACCTGAAGATCATCGATCGTGCCATCGCAGACGCGCGGGCCGCCCTGGCGGCGGATCCGTCGAGCACGTACCTGAGCACGTCGCTCGCGCGGGCCATGCAGCAGAAGGTGGATCTGCTCCGCCGGGCGACGGCGCTGGCGGGCACGACTTCGTAAGGCAGGAGAACCATGCTGACACATATGATGCTCGCGATGCTTCTGGCCGCGGCGCCTCAGCGGGCGGACACCACGGTGACCGTGCCGCAGGGCGCTCGCCTCGAGTTGACCAGCCGGCGCGGCGACGTGGTGATCCGGACCTGGGACCGCAACGCCGTGCGCGTCTCTACGGACGATGAGCGGGGTGCGTTGCGCATCGAGCGGACGGGTTCCGTGTTGCAGGTGCGGCCGCGCGATTGGACCGAGCACTCCATCGACCTCGAGCTGACCGTGCCACGGGATATGGCGATCCGTCTGAACGGCATGGACACCGAAGTGGATATCCAGGGAGCCGGCGCCGAAGTGGATGTCCAGACCCTGAACGGTGACATCACGGTGGAGGGCGGGTCGGGCTACGTGAACCTGCGCACCGTGCACGGCGAGATCGAGCTGAGCAACGCGCACGCGCGGGTCAATGCCGGAACGGTGAGCGAGGACATCACGCTTGACAACGTGGACGGCGACGTCCGGGCAGAGACCGTGAACGGCGACATCACCATGACGGACATGCGCTCGGGCAACGTCTCGGCGGAAGCCGTGACCGGCGACCTGAAGTACGAAGGCACCATCCGGGCGAACGGCCACTACACCCTGACCACGCACAGCGGCGATGTCGCGATCGGCGTGCCCCGGGACGCCAACGCGACGATCCGGGTGTCCACGTACCAGGGTGATTTCCAGGCCGACTACCCGGTGCGCATGATCGGTTCGACGGAGGACAGGGAATTCACCTTCACGCTGGGCAACGGCAGCGCCAGCATCTCACTGAGCTCCTTCAACGGCTCGGTGCGCGTGCGCAGGCCCGGCTCATGACGCGGGATCCACGAACGAGCGAGGCACACATGAGAAGCAAGGTCAGGACCCTGGTTGCCTTGACGGCATTCGCTGCGCTGGGCACGCTGCCCGCGGCTGCCCAGCAGGACTTCCAGTGGCGCGGTCGGATCGCCGCGGGCAAGAGCCTCGAAATCAAAGGGGTCAACGGTAAGATCTACGCCCAGCGCGCCGATGGGAACATGGCCGCGGTCGTCGCCGACAAGCACGGCCGCCGGGACGACCCGGCGGACGTCAAGATCGAAGTGGTCCAGCACGACGGCAACGTCACCATCTGTGCCGTGTACCCGACCCCCCGACGGGCACGCCAGGAGAACGCGTGCGAACCGGGCGAAGGCGGGCACATGAGCGTGCATGACAACGACGTCAAGGTGGACTTCACGGTTCAGGTGCCCGACGGCGTCGACTTCGTGGGCCGTACCGTCAACGGCGGCGTCGACGTGAAGAGCGTGCAGGCAAACGTTTACGCCCACACCGTGAACGGCAACGTGGACGTCGAGGCCGGCGGCTACGCCGAGGCCGAGACGGTCAACGGCTCTGTCACGGCTACGCTCGGCGCGTCCGCTCCACCTCACGGGTTGGACTTCTCCACGGTGAACGGCAGCATCAGGGTCACCATGCCCGATGGCCTGAACGCGGACTTCGACGCACGGACGGTGAACGGCCACATCGAGACGGACTTTCCCATCACCATCCAGGGCCGCATGAGCCCCCGTCACCTCCGGGGCCAGATCGGAAACGGCGGACCGCAGCTCTCCTTCAGCACCGTCAACGGCAGCATCGAGCTGCGGCGGCACTGAATTCGACCGACGACCGACGACCGCCGCGAAGCTCGCGGCGGTCGTCGCGCATCCGGAGCATCTTCCCCTTCGCGGCAGCGTAGAAGGCTCGGCTAACGCCTTCTTCTGCGTCTGCGTCGCGGTCCCCACTCCCTCGCATCACCTGCGTTCACGACGAACGATCGGCGGTCAACGGTCAGCGGTCGTCGGTCGCTGAGCGTCGGTCGTCGGGCGTCGAGCGCCGGGCGAACTCCGTCTACGGCGCGGTAATGTGCGGTGCGGGCGCTGCGTTCGCCGCGGCGCGCACGATCTGCTCGGCGAGGGAGGCGTAGTTCAGCAAGCCGACGAAGGGGAAATCGGCGTGCCATTCATCGGCCGGGTCGTGGTAATGCTCGAACCGGTCCAGCAGCTCCTTCCTCCGCTCCGGGCTGACGCCTTCCCAGTTCTTTTCCGGGATGGGGAAGATCGAAGGCACACCGCGCGCGAGGAACGGCCAGTAGTCTGCGTTGGGCCGGGGGGCGCTGAGGGTGTCGACCCAGCCCCGGGCCCGCACGAGCGAGTCGGCCAGCGTGCCAAGGGTGGAGACGGTTCCGCCCGCGATGCGCCACTGGACCGACGTGGCCGGGGGCGCTCCCGCGTCCAGGTTCACCACGGCCACCATGCGATGGAGCGGGACGGCCGGGACGGTGGCGTAGTATGTGGAGCCGAGCAGGCCTTTCTCCTCACCTGTGAAGTAGAGGAACAACACCGAGCGGTCGGGCGCGCCGCCCTGCAGGGACTCGGCCATGGCCAGCGACATGGCGACGCCGGCCGCGTCGTCGGAGAAGCCGTTGAAGATGCTGTCGGGGGAGAGTCCCGGCATGATGCCGAGATGGTCGAGATGCGCGGTCACGGCCACGTATTCGTCCCGCCGTGCGGTCTCGCTCCCCGGCAACACGCCGCCGACGTTCTGGCCGGGCGTTTTCGCGAACATGCCCTGGATCCGCACCTGTGCGTTGCGCCCGATGGGGACCGGGGTGAACGGCTTCGCGCCCCGCAGGCTGGCCACGTCCACGGGCACGCCCGCCATGACCCGCCGGAACACCCGGGGCCCCGCGACGACCATGGGCAGTCGTGGTTGCCAGATGGGGTCGTTCACCGGCGCATCGACGAAGTCGTGCCGGTTGGAGCGCTCGGACAAGAACCGTTCCCACATGACCGAGTCCGGCACGAGCAGCAGGGCACCCTTGGCGCCCCGGCGGATCCAGTCGGGGACGAGGCTCGGTGCGTCCATGCCCGGCAGGCCGAGGAGCACCACGATCCTGCCGTCCAGCGAGTGGCCGCGGTCCCGGTGGCGCATCGCGGTTCCCGGTACGCCCAGAAAGACCAGGGAGCCCGAGAAACCGCGATAGGCCGGACGCGCCCCGCCGATGATCACGAAGTCGGCACCTGTCCGGAAGACGGTAGTGTCGCGATCGGCGACCGTGAGGGTCGTCTGCTCGTCGTCCACGGTAAAGTGCGCCAGGGGCACGTCCTGTCTGTAGTGGCCCCGGAAGGCCGGCTCGAGCCCAAGGCGTCTCAGCTGCGCCTCGATGTAGAGGGCCGCGGCGCGGGCTCCCCGGGTGCCGGCGGCGCGGCCCTCCAGCACATCCCCGGACAGGAAGAAAGTGTAGGCCCGCAGCGCCATGGTGTCGATGGCCGTCGCACGGGCGGGGGCGGTGGCGTGATGAAAGGCCGCCGCTGGGGAGTGTGTTCCCTGTTGGGCGGCCAGCCACGCGGGGCACAGCAGGGCGATGAAACTTGCCTTACGCAGAGCGCGTTGCATGGTTCGTCGTCTTGGAAGCGGCACGGCCGCGAGTCGGCACCGTGCAGAACGATGGCAGGGTTGCCGCGGCGTGAAAAGGGTGTTGAGACGGCTGCAGCAGCGCGTTAAGCTTGCGCAGTCCACCGATGCCCGGCGCCAGGGAGCTCCGCATGCCACGGTCGTTACAGTACCCAGCCATCGTCGTCCTGCTCGTTCTCGCAGGCCCCATCGGCGCTGCTGCCCAGACGGCGAACGGGGTGCCACGCTTCGCCGAGCCCACGGACCCGAACCAGCTCGAAGGCGCCGCACGACCCGGCTTCTACGTGGGTGACATGGGCCGGCGGGCGGCGGTGTTCGGCGATGAGACGGGCGCGTTCGAGGTCTGGACCTGGCCGCTGGAATTGGTGGAGAACCTGCATCTGGCGTTCGGCATCCCCGATTACGACGAGCCGCTGGACGGAGCATCCGTCGCACGGCGCGTGGTGGTGCGCCCCGAAGGCGTCACCATCGTTTACTCCCACGCCACGTTCACGGTGCGCGAGCGGGTGACGGTGCCGCTGCACGAGCCCGGCGTGCTCATCCTGCTGGACGTCGAGACGGTGCGGCCGCTGGACGTGTATGTGCGCATGCGCTCCGACTTCAACCTGGCATGGCCCGGCTCGTTCGGCGGGCAGTACACGAGCTGGCTGCCGGAGCGGAAGGCGTTCCTGCTCTCGCAGGGCGGCGTGCACCACTACAACGCGCTGATCGGGTCGCCGTTCGCCGTCTCGGGCACGTCACAGCCGGCGCACAGCGCGCCCACACGGCCCTCGCAGTTCTTGATGCGGTTCGACACGGCGCGCACGAGCCGCGAGCTGATCCCCATCGTCGTGGCGGGCGGTGCGGCGCCTCAGGACTCGGTGGAGGCTGTCTACGACCATATCCTGGCCGACGCGCAACGCTACGTAGAAGAGAAGGTGGCCCATTATGACAGCGTGCGCGAAGACGAGTTGTCGCTGACATCCCCATCGCCGGACCTGGATCGCGCGCTGGAATGGGCCAAGGTCAACCTGGACCAGCAGCTGGTGTGCAACCCGGACCTGGGCTGCGGGCTCGTGGCCGGCTTCGGGCCTTCAGGGCCCGGCAACCATCGACCCGGCTTCGGCTGGTTCTTTGGCGAGGATGCAGCGATCAACTCGTTCGCCATGGATGGGCTGGGCCAGCTGGACCTGGTGCGTCAGGGCCTCAGCTTTTCGGCGCGCTACCAGCGGGCCGACGGCAAGATCCCACACGAGATCTCCCAGGCCGCCGGGCGCCTGCCGTGGTTCTAGGAGTATCCCTATACCTACTTCCACGGCGACACGACGCCGTTCTGGCTGCTGGCCTGCTACCGCTACTGGCTGGCCAGTGGAGATGACGCCTTCCTGCGCGGGCACTGGCCGCAGATCCTGAAGGCGTTCCACTGGTCGAAGGCCACGGACACGGACGGCGACGGACTCATGGAGAACCCGGCGGCCGGCGCGGGCGCCATCGAGGTGGGCGGGCTGGGAGAGGCCCTGCACACCGACGTCTACCTGGCAGGTGTCTGGGTCTCGTCAATCGCCGGCATGGAAGCCATGGCGCGGCACATGGGGCAGCCGGCGCTGGCCGACTCGGCGGCCGCGCTCCTGAAACGGGCCGACGCCACCTTGGAGAAGGAGTTCTGGCTCGACGACGAGGGCATCTACGCCTTCGCGCTGCTGGAGGGGGATGGTGCCGCGGCAGCCGGCAGCCGCCGGGCGGCGGGCCGGCCGCAGCTGCGCGTGAACGCCGCGCTGACCGTATGGCCTGCGACAGCCATGGCCTTCGGTTCGTTGAACCCGGAGCGGTCGGACCGGATGCTCAGGCGCCTGTCCGCCTCTGACGTGACCACCGACTGGGGTACGCGCCTGCTCTCGACCAAGCACCCGCTGTACCAGCCGCTGCATTACAACAACGGGGCGGTGTGGCCGTTCATGACCGGCTTCACCGCGCTGGCGAACTACCGGACGCATCGCGCCTGGGCCGGGTATGCACTGGTCCGGGACATCGCGCGCACTACGTACGACTTCGCCCGGGGCCGCAACCCGGAGCTCATGTCCGGTGCCTTCTACCGCAC
>JARRJS010000007.1:0-90118 GCA_037388885.1 Gemmatimonadota bacterium | reverse complement strand
TCCTGTCCCGGGTGCTCCAGTATGAGCATTCCGTGCATTACACGGGCGGCAACTTCGAGCGGGCGTCGGACAAGGTGTGCGCGGTGTGCCACTCGAATGAGGGCTTCGTGGAACGGATCGCAAACGGCACCGACACCATCGCGACGGCGCCCACGAACCCGACGCCGCCGAACTGCCGGACCTGCCACATGATCCACACCAACTACGACAGCACGGACCTGCGCTTGCGGACGACGGCGCCGGTGACGCTGCTGATCAACGGCAAGACGGTGGACCTGGGCAAGGGTGGCGAGGCGAACCTGTGCACGGAGTGCCACCAGCCACGGGTGCCGGATCCCATGCCGGTGATCAACGGTGACAGTGTGACCATCGCTTCTCCGTACTACGATATGCACCACGGCACGCAGGGCGCGGTGCTGGCGGGCACGGGCGCGTTCGAGTTCCAGGGCTCGCAGACCATCGTGGAGGGCCCGATGGCTCACGGGTACAAGCTCGGTGGCTGCCCGGTGTGCCACATGGCCAACGCATACGGTTGGCAGGCGGGCGGGCACACGATGAACATGACGTACACGCTGCACGGGTCGGTGGAGCCCAACCTGGCGGGCTGCACGTCGTCCGGCTGCCACATCACGGCGACGACCTTCGACCGGCTCGGCGTACAGACGCAGGTCGCGACCATGCTGGACAGCCTGCAGACGCTGCTGCAGGCCAAAGGCATCCTGGACTCCAGCGGCAGCGTGGTGCTGGGCCGGTATTCGGCCAACCTGACGGCGGCGTACCTGAACTGGAGCATGTTCTCTCAGGACGGGAGCATGGGCGTGCACAATCCGGAGTACGTGGAGGCCGTGCTTCAGAACACCATCGAGAAGGTCAACTCGTTGCCCTAGGGGGTCACGAGCTGAGGAGCAGGGCGAGGCCGATCTGGGACGTGTGGCGGCCATGGAACTGCCCGAGGGGTGAAGGGCCGGTCAGGATGTCCAGGGCCAGGCGCAGGGCTCGGCGCCCTTCGACGTCCGGCAGCCACAGTCCCGCCTGCACGGTCAGCGTCGGCTGCCATGCCGTGTCCTGCTCCGACTGCACGTCGGCGGCCAGATAGGGCTGCCATGTGCCGATCCCCAGCTTCTGCAGCTCGAGCCCGGCGCGCACGACCCAGCGCTTGGCCGCTTCGGGGTGCACGTTCACGTCGTAGCGGGTACCGGCGTACAAGCCCACGACCGGCGCGGGCCGGATGTACCCCATCACCTCCGCCCCGTCCCGGGAGAAGTTCACGCCTGCAAGGCCGAAGCGTGAGGCGTATTCGTCACCCAGGTGGCTGCTGGTGTGCAGGTAACGCAGCCGCAGCCAACGGCCGCCATGCCGCCACACGATAGGCACGGCGAACTCCCAGTCCGTGTTGACCAGCTCGAGGACGGTGATGTGGGGCGTGAACCTGGCGAAGGCAGCGCCCTGGGCGCCGATGACGAGCGTGTCGCGACCGGAGTGATCGATGAAGCGTAGGAGGGCCAGGCGGCGACCGATGGCGACATCGGCAGAAAAGTCGCTGGCATAGCGACTCGGATCATCGGGCACCAGAAGCAGCTCGCCTTTGTTCACCGGCGCCCGCGGGGCGGCGAGCAGTTCGGGCAGGAGCTCGCGGGCGGGAAACAGCCATTGCTGCGCCCGGGCCGGGCCGCTCGGGATACAGAGGGCGGCGACGGCCCAAACGATGCCAACGAAGGTGCTGCGAAATGCTGCCCGGCTCATCCTGATGCTCTCCATGTTGATGCCGTCCCGACCTTGTCGCGCACCGACGGCGGCTGCACGGCCGGATAATCTATCGGTGTGGGACCGGAGAGGCTTCTGGACCGCACCTTCCACGCCCGGCTCGGCCCTTGTATGCTACCGTGTTCCGGGCACGCGAGCCTGCGCGGAGCGCGGGCCCGTCAACGACAACGACGCATTTCCTGGGAAACGACGGGAGGATCGATGCAGGTGAGAGTGCTGACCGCCCTGGCAGCGGCCGTCCTGATGGCTTCGTGCCAGCGCGCGCCGTCCAGCTCGACGCCGGCGCAGGGCGAGGCCGACGCAGCCGCGATCACGAAAGAAGCGGACAACGCCGTGAACGATTTATTCGACGCCATGAACTCCCACGATCCCGAGCGCATCGCGGACCATTACCTCCTGGACAGCGCGTTCGCATACCTCGAATGCACCGAGTTCCGGATGGGTGGAGACGGCTATCGCCGGCTCATCCACGACTGGTACCCGATGCACAACGATGTGACGTTCCGGCACGTGATCCTGCACACCATCGTGCTGGCGCCCACCGTCGCCGTCGTGAGCAGCCAGGGCAGCGCGTCGGACGCGGGCGCGTTGTTCTGGACCCAGGTCGTGAAGAAGGATACGGACGGGAAATGGCGCGTCGCGTATGAGCACGAGTCGTGGGCCGGCTGTCCGAAACCCGCCGCCCCGCACCCGATGACCACGGACACCACCATGTCCGGCGAGTAGGCTGGACGCCGAACCTTCCACTTCCACGCAATGGACCGACCATGACGCGCCGCACAGCCGTTTCTGCGCTCCTCCTCGCCGCGCTCGCCGCGACGCCCGCCACCGCCCAGACCGCCCTATCACCCAAGGAGCGGCAGATCGTCGCCTGGGTCGACGCCCACATGGACAACGCGACGGACCTGCTCCAGCGGATCGTCGACATCAACAGCGGTACGATGAATTTCCAGGGCGTACGCATGGTGGGCGATGTGCTGCGCAGCCAGCTGGACAGCCTGGGCTTCAAGACCCGCTGGATCGACATGCCCGCCCAGGTGGACCGCGCCGGGCACCTGTTCGCCGAGCGGTGGCAGGGCAAGGCTGGGCGCAGCATGCTGCTCATCGGCCACCTGGACACCGTGTTCGAGAAGGACGACCCCTTCCAGCGCTTCGTGCCCGAGGACAGCATTGCCCACGGGCCGGGCGCATCGGACATGAAGGGTGGGGACGTGGCCGTCATCTATGCGCTCAAGGGGCTCCAGGCCGTAGGCGCGCTGGACAGCACGCGCATCATCGTGGCGTTCACGGGGGATGAGGAGGCTCCGGGTCAGCCGCTGTCCATCGATCGGCGCGACCTCATCGAAGCCGGCAAGAAGGTGGATGTGGCACTGGGATTCGAGGGCGCAGTGCGCATGCGCGGCCAGGAGTACGGCACTGTAGCCCGCCGCAGCTCTTCCGAATGGCAGCTCACCGTTCACGGCCGCCAGTCGCACTCGGCAGGTATCTTCGGGCCCAGCGTCGGCGCCGGGGCCATCTTCGAGGCGTCCCGCATCCTGGACCAGTTCTACGAGCAGGTGCGTGGCGAGCAGTACCTGACGTTCAACGCCGGCGTCATCCTGGGCGGCACGGACGTTCAGTACGACGAGGCGAAGCACCGCGGCACGGCGTTCGGCAAAACCAACGTGGTGCCCAACACGGTGATCGTGGACGGCGGCATCCGCACGATCTCGGACGACCAGCTGCAGCGTGCACGCCAGAAGATGCGCGACATCGTCGCCCGTAACCTGCCGGTGACGTCCGCGGAGATCACGTTCACCGACGGCTATCCGTCCATGCCCCCGACGGAGGCAAACACAGCTCTGCTGGCGAGATACAGCGACATCAGCCAGGCGCTGGGCACCGGTCCCATGAAGGCGCTCGATCCCGCCGAGCGGGGCGCGGCCGACATCTCCTTCGTGGCGCCTTACGTCGATGCTGCCCTCGCCGGCATGGGCGTCTACGGCTCCGGCTCACACGGGCCCCACGAGATCATCGACCTGCGCACCTTCCCGCTCACCATCAAGCGGGCGGCGATCATGATCTACCGACTGTCACGGTGAGCGCAGCCGGGTACGGCTGCTGGCACCGGCGTACTTCGGGCGCATCCTCGCCGAACTCCCTGGCCCAGGATTCCAGCATCCTCCGCCAGCGGGGCGGGGCCGGTGAACGACGCAGGGCCCGGCCAACGCCTCGGGCGTAAGCCCGCGCGGCTTCGGGGGACGCCCCATCGACATGACCAATCAGTCGCTCCAGCTCGGCGGCGACGGCCTCGTCATGCGCCATCAGCAGCAGGCGGTACGCCGCGTGGAAACTACGGAGCGCTCCGGCACCGTCCGAATCCACTGCTTCCCGTAACGTCGCGCGCGTGAACACGCGCGTGAGCCAGTGGTGCCGACGATACGAGTCGGCAAGGCCGACCTCGTCCTCCGCGGCCACGTCGGGGAAGCGTCGCAGCACCGCGTCGGCGAACCGACCAGACATCACAGTCACCACTTTGTCGTCGTCAGATCCCCCGTGCAGCTTCACGTCCCCGATGCCACAGGACGGGGAACGGCTCTTGAGGACGAACCCATCCACGGATCCGAGCCTGGCCAGGAAGCCATCGCCGAAACCGTCCATGGCGTCCGTCAAATCCCGGCCGGTCGAGGGCTGGCGCAGGCGTACATCGTCACCCTGACGCTCGAGGCGGATCGGATCCCTCGGCACGCCCAGGCCGATGCCCACCTCCGGACACACCGGCACCAGATCCACATGGTCCGACAACTGTCGTACGAACGGCGAGGCGATCCTCTCGCCGTTGTATCGCACCTCCGCCAGCTCCAGGCACTCGCTGACCACGATGCGCGGCCGCCCGAACACTCCCGGCATGCCCGATTTCACGAACGGGACTCCGGCAGATCCAGGCCGCGCAGCACCGGTCCCAGTCCGGCCAGATCGCGCACCACCACACCGCCCACCGCCGCCAAATCGGCCTCGCGCGCCAGCGCAGCTTCGCCCCCCACCACCACCGGCACATGCGACGGCAGCGCCGCGCGCAACGCCGCCACCTCCCCTGCCACGTCCACACCGTCCTCCAGCACGGCGCTCAGGGCCACCGCTCGCGCGCCCTTCGCCAGTGCTACAGACGCGATCTCCGCCGCCGGCAGGTCCGGGCCCAGGTATACCACGTTCCAGCCCTCCCCCAACGCCGCCGACGCTACCAGCAGCGCCCCGATCTCGTGATGCTCCCCCGCCGGCGTCGCCACCACCAAACGGGCCGCACCCGGCCGAGACCCGAACGCGCTCAACAGCCGCTCCAGCACGCCCCGCAGCACCACCGTCGCCAGGTGCTCCTGCCCCGACCCCAACCGGCCTTCGTGCCACTCGTCGCCAATCCGCCGGAACAACGGCGCCGCCACACCCGTCAGGAAAACACGGACACCCAACACGACCACCGCCCGCCGCAGCTGCGCTTCCAGCCCCGCCACATCCAGCTCCTGCACCGCTGCAAAGGCGGCGTCCACGTAACCCATCACGTCCGGCGCCGACGCCAACCGCGGCGCCCGCCCACGCTCCTCCTCGTCCTCTCGTACCAGATCCGCGAGCGCTGACATCGGCATGTCCGCCACCTGCCCGATGCTCCGCCCCGCGAGCGTCGCCAGGTGCAACAGCCGGAGCCGCTCGATATCCGCGTCGGTGTACAGACGCTGCCCACCCTCCGTCCGCGACGGTACCACTACGCCGTAGCGGCGTTCCCACACGCGCAGCACGTCCGGCGACAGACCCGTCCGCTCGGACACCACCCCGATCGGGTGCCGTGCACCACCGGCCGGCGTCGAGTCCGACACCTCACCACCCTCTCGCCGCTCCCTTTCCGTCATCGTCTCCGAGTTCTTCATGGTTGTCCCTTCGTTACGCTCCACCCGCGCTCCGCCACTCCCGCGCGTCGCGCGCGCTCGTATCATCCTGGTCGGCCTGGTCGGCCCCCTCTGCAGGTGGTTCCCTCTCTGTCAACGTAGCCAGTCCGGCGCCATCCGTCCAGCCTTTGTCGAAACCACACACTCGACACCCCCTTGACAGTCTGAGAATGTCCAGATAGATTGCTCGACACGAAATGGACACGGCCAACGGCCGGCGGGTGGGAACCTGAGAACGGAGGCGAAGATGAAAGCGGTGAACGTGGTGGCAGCAACGCTGCTGGTGGTAGGTGGCCTGAACTGGGGCCTGGTGGGTGTGGCGAACGTGGACCTGGTGGCGGCGGTGCTGGGGTCGGGGACGCTGCTTGCGAACATGGTCTACGGGCTGGTGGGTTTGAGTGCGTTGTGGCAGGCGGGGCTGTGGTTGGGCGGCGGACGGCGTCGCGAGCCGGTGGCGGCGCGTTGAGTGAGCGAGAACATCACCTGAAGCAGGAGGCGGGGCAATGAACAGGAAGCGGATGAGTCTTGCCGTGGCGGCGCTGTTGGCGCTGCCGGTGGGGACTCAGGCTCAGATGGGTGAGGCTGTCGGGGAGAGCCGGGACATCGTGACGGTGGCAGTGGAGGCTGGCAATTTCACGACCCTGGCGACGGCGTTGAAGGCGGCGGATCTGGTGGAGGTACTGCGGGGAGAGGGTCCGTTCACGGTGTTTGCGCCGACGGATGAGGCCTTCGCGAAGCTTCCGGCGGGTACGTTGGATTCGCTCTTGAAGGATCCAGCCAGGTTGCGGGCGATCCTGACGTATCACGTGGTGGCGGGTCGCGTGCCTGCGGCAGCTGCGATGAAGCTCAGTCGTGCGAAGACGGTGAACGGTGCATCCCTGGCCATCAAGGTGATGAATGGACATGTGAGGGTGGATGATGCGACGGTGGTGCAGGCAGACATCATGGCATCGAACGGTGTGATCCACGTCATCGATCGCGTGGTTTTGCCGCCGTCGATGCGGGCTTCCAGATAAGGAGTCTTTGAACCGCTGCGGCGTCGCCATGCCGCGCGGGTGAGCAGAAGTCGCTCCCGGTTCCTCGAAACACATCCAGCCGGGGACCAGCCGGTCCCCTGGACAGAGCCGATTGGCTGCGAAACGTATCGCGGCCAATCGGCTCTCCCTCATCGGCGGTCGTGAGGCCCCGGAGCCGGGCGGCTCTCCGGCCGGCGAGCCCTGCCGTCAATGCATGATGGAATCCGTGGCGGCGTTCATGCGGTTGGCGCGAGCGGCCATGGAATCGGACGCTGCCTTGGCGCGGTCGATGGGCTCGAACAACTTGCGCTGTTGCGGCTTTATGGCGGTGTTGGCGGTGCTGTCGGCCTTTGTGGCGGCGGCCGCGTTGTGGGTGGACCCGGCGCCACTGCAACCGGCGAGGAGGGCGAGGGTGCAGGCGGTGGCGGTGATGATGATGCGGGTGCGGATCATGTCAGTTCCTCCGGCGCATGCGTTCGGCAGTCCGTTTCTTGGGGTGGCGGGAGCGGGGAGCCGAGGTTGCACGTTAGCGAAGACAGCGGTTCAGCGCCACATTTGGTCAGATTGCCGGTTGAGCGCAATATTGGATTCGTGCCCGGCATAGAGCGATGATTTGCGCCGGGAACAGAGGGGTGATGATGGACCTGCGTAGTGTCGTCGTGGTGGTGATATTGAGCCTGAACGCCGGTCCTGCGGCAGCTCAGCTCGTGGCGGGCAAGCTGGTGGACCGCACGACGGGCAAGCCCCTGGATGGCGCGTTCATGGTCCTGGTGGACAGCGCAGGCGTGAAGCACGGCGGCATCCTGACGAACCCGGAGGGCCGCTACTTCCTGCGTGCACCTGCACCGGGCCGATATACGATCCGGGTGGAGCGTATCGGTTATGCCACGTCGACATCCCGACTGCTGACCCTCGCCGCGGGCGAGACGCGAGTGTACGACATGGCGGTGGCGACGCAGGCCATCGAACTGGATTCCATCGAGGTGAAAGCGGGCCAGCGATGCACCGTGCGGCCGGGCTCGGGCGCGCGCATCGCGGAGGTCTGGGACGAAGCCCGCAAAGCACTGCAGCTGGCGGTCTGGACGGAGCAGCAGCGTGCGGTCCGCTACCGGATGGTCAATTTCGAGCGGGAGCTGGACCCGGAGACGTTGCGGGTGCTGAAGGAGACGCGCACGGGCGCCAGTGGCTACAACGACGGCAGCCCCTACCGAAGCGCAGGGCCGGAGGACCTGGCGCGGAACGGTTACATACGCCAGAAAGGCGACAGCCTGTCGTACTTCGCGCCGGACGCTCACGTGCTGTTGTCCGATGCGTTCCTGGACGGCCACTGTTTCGAGCTGGAGCGGCATCCGGATCGGCCGGACCTCATCGGCCTCGCGTTCCGCCCGGTGCATCGCGGGGATCGGCCGGACATCAAGGGCGTGCTCTGGCTCAATCGCTCCAGCTCACAGCTGCGCTATCTCGAATTCCGCTACACCTCCCTGCCCTACCCGGTGACGTCCCCGCTCATCGGCGGGCGAGTGGACTTCGTGCGGGTGTCCGGCGGCCCCTGGATCGTGCGCTCGTGGCGCATTCGGATGCCCGAAGTCACGCGGCAGCATCAGGTTCTGGGCGTCCTCGGCGTGAACAAGGAGACCTATAGCATCAAGGGAATCCGCGAAGAAGGCGGCGAGGTCCTGGACGCGGACATCGGAACGCGTGAGACGAGCCTGAGCGGCGTGCCCGGCGGCTCACTGGCCGGCGTGGTGTACGACAGCTCGGGCGCGATGCCCGTGGCGAGCGTCGACGTCTCGTTGATCGGCACGGTCCGCAGCATCCGCACGACCCCGGACGGTCGATTCGAAGTGCACGGCCTGCCCGAAGGTCGGTACGGGCTGCGCGTCGCGCCGCGCAACTGGACGCTGCCCTGGCAGCCCCCGGAAGCGGGCACGGCAGACGTGCGAGAAGGCGACACCACGTTCGTGCGGCTTCAGCTTCCGAACACCGAAGCCATCGTGCGTTCGCTCTGCGGCGAGCCGCTGCCCGAAACAGCGCCAGGCGTGGTTTTCGGACGCGTCATGGATGCGGCGGGCCAGCCCTTAGTCGGAGACAGCGTCGTCGTGAGCTGGAACCGGTACGATGCCAGGGAAGGCGGCGGCAATCTACGGGCGAACTGGCAGGCGTCGGCCGGGGTCACGGAAGACGGCGGCTGGTTTCGTGTCTGTGGCGTCCCCACGGCAACTCTGCTGCGGGCCGTGGCCGTGCCGCCGGGCACCGGCACGCGAGGGTACGCCAATCGCCTCTGGGTCATGGAGCACGACACGCCGCCGATCGGCCGCGAATCCCGCTTCAGGGGCGGGCGTATCCTCAGGCTCGACCTGGTGGACCGAGTCCACTGACCAGCGGCCGGCCGGCACCCATGCGGCGGCCGTGAGCACGCCCGCCTCGGAACGTCACGATTCCTGCACTTCGCTCGCTGGTTCCCGGGAAGGGGACCCTCGTGTCGAACGCCACAGAACGGCGCCCCACCCCACCAGGAAGATAAGCGCGAAGCTGAACCACTGAATGGCGTAGGACAGGTGCGGCCCGTTGCCCAACTCCGGCGTAGGGACCGTGTGCAGCCTTGGCGGCTCCGTGACCGCAGCTTGCTCGTCCGACGCGGCTACCGGAACTGCGTCCGGCGCCCCCTCGCGTTGCATCTCCCGGACGAAGAACGGCGCGATGGGGTAGGGGAAGCGCCGCTCCAGCTCGGCACGATCCAGTCGGAACCATGTGCGCGCGAATGCGTCGGCGGGCGCGCTCTTCGGCTCGCGCACGATGGCGCCCAGATGCCGCTCCGGGAAGGGCAACACGACCCCCTCGACACTCACCGTGTCTGTCCGGGCGTAGGGCGTGATGTCGGCGGTCTCTGCATCCGCCGACGGCAGCCAGCCGCGCTCCACCAGGACGACATCGCCGTCCGCCAGGCGCAGGGGCGACAGCAGGTCCACGCCCGGCAGGCCGCGCCGGCTCCGGTTGGCCAGAATGATGGCATGCGCGTCATCGTACACGCCCCGCAACGTCACGCGCCGGTACACGGCCGTGTCCGTAGCCACGTGTTCCAGCGCCACGGGCGGCGCCACCATGCGGGCTTCCATGAGGGCGTTGTGGGCCCGGCGCTCGCCCAGCCGATGGAGCTGCCAGACACCCAGGCGCACGCACACCGCTGCCGCACCGAACACGAGTACCGTGCCGACCAGGCCGCCGAACGTGACGTGAAAAGGACGATTACGCATGGCCGAAATGTACGGGAAACACCGTGCCACGGAAGTCGGTCCGTCATCCGTGATGGCCGGCAATTGCGCTTCGCGCCGCCATGATCGGAGATTACTTGCGTACCGTCGGCGGTCGTTGGTCGTCGGTCGGGTTCTTGCACCGCTCGACCGGCGCGCCAACGGCGCATCAGACACACCCGCGAATCCGAGGAGCCGACATGGCCATGCTCAGCAAGAACCCCGCGACGGGCGAAACGTTGAAGGAGTTCGATGAGATCACGGACGCCGAGCTGGAGCGGCGGCTACAGGCGGCCGCGGACGCGTTCGCGTCGTTCCGGACGACGTCGTTCGAACAACGTGCGGTCTGGATGACGCACGCGGCCGACATCCTGGAATCGGAGAGTCGGCGTCTGGGCGAGCTCATGACGACGGAGATGGGCAAGCCGGTGACCCAGGCGGTGGCGGAAGCGGAGAAATGCGCGTGGGTGTGCCGGTACTACGCGAAGCAGGCGGCGTCGTTCCTGGCGGACGAGCCCGTGGAAACGGGGGCGCGGTCTAGCTGGGTGAAATACCAGCCGCTGGGCCCGGTGCTGGCCGTCATGCCATGGAACTTCCCCTTCTGGCAGCTGTTCCGTTTTGCGGCTCCGGGGCTCATGGCCGGCAACGTCGGATTACTCAAGCACGCGTCCAACGTGCCGCAGTGCGCGCTCGAGATCGAAGACATCTTCCAGCGCGCGGGCTTCCCGGACGGCGTGTTCCAGACGCTGCTCATCGGCGCGGGGCGCGTCGACGGCGTGCTGGACGATGCGCGCATCCGGGCCGCGACGTTGACCGGCAGCGAGCCGGCAGGCAGCGCGGTGGCACAGCGGGCCGGGCGGCGGATCAAGAAAACGGTGCTCGAGCTGGGCGGCAGCGACCCGTTCGTCATCATGCCCAGTGCGGACATGGACGCGGCGGTGTCTACGGCGGTGAAGGCACGGGTGCAGAACAACGGGCAGTCATGCATCGCGGCCAAGCGGTTCGTCCTGCACGAGGCCATCGCCGACGAGTTCACCGAGCGGTTCGTGCAAGCCATGGAGGCGCTGACCGTCGGCGATCCCATGGACGGCGCGACGGACGTGGGGCCGCTGGCCACCGAGGCCATTCGCGAAGAGCTGGCCAAGCAGGTGGCCGACAGCGTGGCCGCCGGCGCCGAGCTGCTCACGGGCGGCCAGTTGCTGGATCGACCCGGCTGGTACTACGCGCCCACCGTCCTTGCGTCCATTCCCGAAGACGCTCCCGCCGCGCGCGAGGAGACGTTCGGACCCGTGGCGTCCCTGTTCGTCGTGCACGACATCGACGAAGCCATCGCCCGGGCCAACGACACGGACTTCGGCCTGGGCGCCGCCGCCTGGACGACCGACGATGGCGAACGCCAACGTTTCGTCGACGGTCTCGACGCCGGTTGCGTCTTCATCAACGGCATGGTCGCCTCCGACCCGCGCCTACCCTTCGGTGGCGTCAAGCACTCCGGCTATGGTCGCGAGTTGAGCATCTACGGCATCCGGGAGTTCGTAAACATCAAGACGGTCAGCACCACATGAGCGAGCCGGCCACAACCTCGAATCCGACGTGGCACTTATCTCTTGAGTCCGGCGGCTTGTTTGCATACTCTTGGAGTATGAGTACGATAGCGCGCATCCGCCGATTTAGCCGTCCCCCGCACCGGTCCAGGTGGTGGGAGGCGGTCGCGTGTCCATGACGGCGGCTTTCTCCTGAGCTCGTCGCGAGACGGTATGCACACCCCTGGGCCGGTCCCGGGGGTTTTTCATTGGCATTCGCGATGACAGGCAATCGGCCGCGTCATGCGACCGGCAACCTCAGGAGACTCCGATGTCCGACACCGACACACGCGCGCGGCCCCCGGCCGTGCGCATCATATCAAAGGAAGCGCTCGCGCAGGCGCGGACGTTGCGCGACCTGACGGACCCACGCCAGGGGCCGCACGCGATGCAGGTGTTGTTGGACCGACTGAGTGGGCTCGCAGGGCGCTGGGGCGCACCAGCGCAGGTGCGTCTTCGGCGCGCTGATCCCGTCGTGGACGTCGCCGACAACTACGACCGGCTGCACTACGCGCCAGACGCGATCACGCGGGACGCGCGCTATTCGCGCTACGTCGCGCCGGGCCGCCTGCTGCGCACGCACACCACTGCCATGATCCCGGCGGCGCTGCGGGAACTGGCGCGGGAGACACAGCCGCCGGGCGACGTCGTGCTGCTTTGCCCGGGCCTGGTCTACCGCCGTGACACCATTGACCGGCTGCACACGGGCGTGCCCCACCAGGTGGACGTCTGGCGTATCCGGCGCGGCCCTCCGCTGGGCACGGATGACCTGCGGACCATGATCGAGCAGGTCACCGGGACGCTGGTGCCCGGGCGCCGGGTTCGCGTCGTGCCGGCGCAACACCCTTACACGCAGGCAGGCCTGCAGATCGACGTGGAGGCCGGCGACAGCTGGGTCGAGGTGGGGGAGTGTGGGCTGGCGCTGCCGGCGCTGCTGGACGAGGCGGGTTTGTCCGCGGGGCGCTGGTCCGGCCTCGCCATGGGCCTGGGCCTGGACCGGGTCCTGATGCTGGCGAAGGGGATCGACGACATTCGACTGCTGCGCGGCGACGATCTACGGGTCATGCGGCAGATGCTCGATCTCGCACCGTACCGCCCGGTGTCCAACCAGCCGCCGGTGCGTCGCGACCTTTCCATTGCCGTGGCGGCAGAGTGTACACCGGAGGAGCTGGGCGATCGGGTCCGGGAAGCGATGGGTGATGGCGTCGATGCGCTGGAGTCCGTCGAGGTGCTGGCGGAAATGGCAGGCCCGGAGCTGCCGCTGGCCGCGGCGTCCCGCATCGGCCTCCGACCGGGCCAGAAAAACGTGTTGCTGCGCCTGGTGATTCGACACCCGACGCGCACGCTGACGGCCGCCGAAGCGAACCGGGTGCGGGACACCGTGTACGCCGCGGTCCACGAAGGGAACGCGTGGCAGTGGGCCGCGGCGAACGGCTAGCAGCCTCAGGACGCGGTTGGACGTGTCGTGATCCGGTATAGCACGATGTGCGGCACGTCCATCTCGTCCCGGGTCAGAACGCCCATGCGGTCACGGCCCAGGAACACGTCCGGGAACGGCACGCCGCGCAGCTCACCCAGAAGGTGCCCGTCGTGGTCGTACACGTCGATCCGGTCCGCCTCGCCGGGCGTGTCTTCGGACACGCCGATCCACAGGCGGTCCATGGGGTCGATGGCGAGGTTGGCGATGCGCGGGATGACGTCCTCGAACGTCATCTTTGCCAGGCGCTGCTCGAGCAACGGGTTGGAGCTGCCCTGATCCTCACTGGCTCCGCCACCACCCCCCACGCGGATGCGTGCTCCCCCGGACTGGTCGGCCGCGCGCACCCGCTCACGTTCCGCCTGGCGGTCCGCGTCGGTGGTGGCCCGTGGGGGCGGGTCCCGCTGGATCCACCGTCGCACGGTGCCATCCCGTCCCAACAGTGCCACCAGGTACTCGGCCGTGTCCGAAAGCGCCAACGTGCCGTCGGAAAAGGCCGCAAAACGAAGCTGGGGCGAGAACGCTCGCCCCGACAGCATCACCATGACGCGACCCGCCGACTGGAGCTCGACCCGGTCCATTTTCGGTGATGGCGCCGTCCACAATGAGTCCAGCGGGGTGCCGTCGAAGCCGTATGCCACCACGGGGATCCCGCCGTCACTGTCGGGGCGGGCCTGCGCGGCCGGATTGAAGCTCAGGACCCGGTCAGCAACCACGTAGAAGTCGTCGACCACGACGAGACCCGACATGGGGAACGTGTTCTCAGGGAACCGGATGCTGCGGGCGTCCCCGCCGTCCTGAGGCAGGATGGTGAAACGGTTGTTGGAAAAGTCGGCGATCCAGAGCGAGTCCCCCGGTCCGAGGGCGAGGGAGATGGGCTGCTCCAGCTCCCCCGGCCCTCCACCCTGGCGGCCGAAGCTGGCGAGGTACCGGCCATCGGGCCCGTACTTCTGTACGTGCTTCGCCTGCGTGTCCAGGACGTACAGGTCGCCGGCGCTGTCGCCGGCCAGACCGACCGGTGTGATGTTGCCGAACTGGTACTGCTCATCGCCGAACGCGTTGCCGATGGACCCGATGCTGTCCACGCTCCAGTCCAGCGCCGGCGCCCTCGCTGCCGGATAGTGCAGCCGTTGCGCACCTCGGAAGGTGTCCGTGGTCGCGCCCACGGCTGAACCGTGCGCACCACCGTGGCACCCCAGAGCCAGCAGCAAGACGCTTCCTGCAAAGGCAGTGTGCATCTTCATGGTGCAACGTCTCCTAGATGAATGGCCGCATTGTCCAACCGCGTTGTTCGATGCGCGGTCGTGCGGAAGAGGTTGCCCGGTCGGAGGGCGGCGCGTTACGCCGAGGAGTGCCAAGCGCAAAGCGACCTCCGTGTCGTAGGGCACCGGATGCGAAGGGCGCGCGGCCGGCATGGAAGCCGGCCGCGCGCCCGACTAATGCCTGAGCGCGTGCAGGTCTACATCATCGGCCCTTCATGGTAACCGCCCTGGTGCGCGGGCAGGCTCCCTTGACTGAAGACCAGCCCGCCGTCCTCCAGCTTCGCACCGCGCAGGGCGAACGCCAGCACCTCATCCAGCTCGGAAGCCAGGTGGACCGTCAGGCCATCCCGCACTTCCACCGGCAGGTCGTCCAGATCCGGCTCGTTGTCCTTGGGCATGACGATCTCCCGGATCCCCGCACGCCAGGCCCCCAGCACCTTCTCCTTCACGCCGCCGATGGGGAGCACGCGCCCGGTGAGCGTGATCTCGCCCGTCATGGCCACGTCGTGGCGCGCGGGCCGGCCCGAAAGCGCCGACACCACGGCGGTCGCCATCGCCACACCCGCCGAAGGGCCGTCCTTGGGCACGGCGCCGGCGGGCACGTGGATGTGCAGCTCCAGATCCTCGAGATTGGCCTCCTCGATGCCGAGCCGGTCGTAGTGCGTCTTGGCATAGGTCAACGCCGCGCGCGCGGACTCCTTCATGACGTCGCCTAGCTGGCCGGTCAGGATGAGACGGTCCTTGCCGCGGGACACGCTCGCCTCGACGAACATGATGTCGCCGCCCATGGGCGTGTAGTACATGCCCGTTGCCACGCCCACCGTGTCCGCGGGCGCCGCCTGCTCCGGGTGCACCCGGGCTCGCCCGAGAAGTGACTGCACGTCCTCGGCGCGCATGACGACGGTTTCCAGCTCGGCCGTCGCAATGCGTCGCGCGGCCTTGCGCGCAAGCTTGCCCAGCTCGCGCTCGAGCTGCCGCACACCCGCTTCCCGCGTGTACTCCGAGATGATCTTGCTGATCGTGTCGTCTTCCACCTCGAGCTGCTCCTCGCCCAACCCGCTCTCGCTGCGCTGGCGCGGAAACAGATATCGCTTCGCGATCTCCAGCTTCTCCTGTTCCGTGTAGCCCGTGAACTCGACCATCTCCATGCGGTCGTACAGGGGCGGCGGGATGCGGTCCCGCCAGTTCGCCGTCGCGATGAACAGCACCTCCGACAGGTCGAACGGTACGCCAAGGTAATGGTCGGTGAACTGGAAGTTCTGGGCCGGATCCAGCACCTCCAGCAGCGCCGCCGACGGATCGCCCTGCAGGCTCACGCCCAGCTTGTCTACCTCGTCCAGCAGGAAGACCGGGTTCTTCGTGCCCGCCTGGCGCAGGCCCTGGAGGATGCGACCCGGCATGGCACCCACGTAGGTGCGCCGGTGGCCGCGGATGTCTGCCTCGTCCCGCGCACCGCCCAGCGCGATGCGCACGTACTTGCGACCCAGCGCCCGGGCGATGGACTTCGCGATGGAAGTCTTACCCACGCCCGGCGGACCCACGAAGAGCAGGATCGGACCGTGCCCCACCGCGCGCGCCTTCGCACGCCCCGCCGCGCCGTCGTGCGCCTCATCCTGCTTCTCGGCCTCGGCCTCTTCCTTCGGACGCAAGTCGTCCGGCACCTCGAAATCGGCCAGGGCGGCCTCGGCTTCGGCCTCCTCGCGCGCCTCCTGCTCCGCGCGCTCCATCTGCAGCTTGCGCACGGCCAGGAACTCCAGCACGCGGTCCTTCACGTCCTCCAGCCCGTAGTGGTCCTCCTCCAGGATCTGCTCGGCGTCGTCCAGCACAATCTTGTCGTCGGTGCGCTCGTTCCACGGCAGTTCCGTGACCCACTCCAGGTAGGTCCGGATAACCTGGTACTCCTGCTTCTCGCCCAGCTCCTCCTGCACCTTCTGCTGGATCTCCATCTGCGCTTCCATGCGCAGCAGGTCGCGCTCCACCGCAACCAGCACACGACGCATGCGCGTCTCCACCGATAGCTGCTCCAGCAGCTCCTGCTTCTCCGCCGCCGACAGCTCCAGGTAGAACGCAACCATGTCCGCGAAACGGCCGCCGTCTTCCACGCCTTCCACCAGCTGGTTCAGCGCTTCCTCAGGAATGCCGCGTTTGCGGCCCAGCTCGACGGCCCGCTCCCGAAGCGCTTCGTCCAGTGCCTCGAATGCCGCGTCATTCGGCGCGACGGGCGACTCGTCGTCCAGGGGGCCCGCCACGGCCGCCAGCATCTGCTCGCCAGTGTCCTCGAAGTCCAGCGCCTGCGCCCGGCCCTCGCCCTGGATCAACAGCTGAAGCCCGCCGCGAACGCGCTGCGCCTGCACGATGCGCACGATCACGCCCACCCGGTACAGCACCTCCGGCGTAGGCTCGTCCACGTTCTCCCGCTGGCAGACCGCGAACATCCGGCGGTCACCATCCATGGCCTGCTGTATCGCTTCCACCGTGCCCGGCCGCCCCGCGCTGATCGGAACGGCCACACCGGGGAATACCACGGTCTCCCGGAGTGGCAGCACGGGTAATCTCAGTCGGTCACCCATCAATCCCCCTCGTTGAGTGCGACGGTCAGGCAGACCGTCCTTGTCCGCCCCCTTTTTTAGCATTATGCGCGCCACCTCTTGCCGAACCATCGTTTCTTCGCATGGCTGCAGCGAAAACGGGCCCGTGGAAGCGAAAATTCACGTGACGCGTACCGGCGTTACCCTGGGGAACGCGCCACAAAGGCAGGGCGCTTCCGTCGCCAGGACGCGTCCTGCGGCCGCGAGGACCCTCACTTCGTTCGTAGCACGGGCCCGGCGGGCCCTAGGACGCCCGCTTCGCCGGCCAGGTTCGGTCCCACACCAACATGCGCGCTGCCTAGCGCCGCAGGCGCATCCTAGCGAGCGAAGCGAGCATCCTTACCTGCCGACGGCGGGTATTCTAGCGGCTCAAAGCCGCGTCCTGCCGCCGAAGGCGGCCTGCCTTTCCGGCAGTGTCGGTTAACTCGGGCCTCCGGCGCTGCCGATGGTGAAACTGACCGACTTCAACACGTTGCCGCTGGCGTCCTCGATGCGCACGGTCCAGTCACCGGTCCAGTCGGGCATGATCTTCTTGCTGCTCCACGTCCTCCAGCGGGGTCCCTTCACGGTCAACGGCACCTTGGCCATTTCCTGATCGCCGTGCATCCAGACCTGGACGAGCTGGGTTTCGGGGAAGTCGCCTTCCGCGACCATGTAGCAGTAGACCGTGCCGACGTCCGCTGGGAACTGTTCCGCAACGCCGGTGGGCTGCCGGTTCTCGACGCCGGTGGCGGCGACGGCCTGGGAAACGGTGATGCCGGCCGTATCAGGCGTCGCCTGCTGGGCGGCGGCCGGACGCGCGACGGCGGCGGCAAGGGCCAGGGCAGTCAGGGCAAGGAAGGAACGACGCATGATGCTCCTCCGGAAAGGGGTCCGGTGCGGCGGGGGAGCGCCGCCGCCGGTGATGCAAAGTGACGCGTGGCATGCAGGGCCGTCAAGAACGCCAAGGCTTGAGAAACGGCGTCCGCCGACCCATCCTGACGGTACGGAACGATCCTGTCCCTGGAGAATCCCATGGCTACGACGGAGAGTGCGGCGCGGACGGTTCGCGCGCCGCACGGCACGGAGATCAGCTGCAAAGGCTGGCAACAGGAAGCGGCCCTGCGCATGCTCATGAACAACCTGGACCCGGACGTGGCGGAGCGCCCGGACGAGCTCGTGGTGTATGGAGGCACGGGCCGAGCGGCCCGGAGCTGGGCAGCGTTCGATGCCATCGTGCGCACTCTGCGCGAGCTGGAAAACGACGAGACGCTGCTCATCCAGTCCGGCAAACCGGTCGGTGTGTTCCGGACCCACGCGTACGCGCCGCGCGTTCTCATTGCCAACGCCAATCTGGTGGGTCGCTGGGCGACCTGGGAGCACTTCCGCGAGCTGGAGCGCAAGGGCCTGATCATGTTCGGCCAGATGACCGCGGGCTCGTGGATCTACATCGGCACGCAGGGCATCCTCCAGGGCACGTACGAGACGCTGGGTGCGGTGGCCCGGGAGCATTTCGGCGGCACCCTGAAGGGGCGCTGGATGCTGTCGGGCGGCATGGGCGGCATGGGCGGCGCACAGCCACTGTCGGTGACGATGAACGACGGTGCGGCACTCATCGTGGAGGTGGACCCGAAACGGATCCAGAGGCGCCTTGACACCGGCTACTGCGACCGGATGACGGACGACCTGGACGAAGCGCTGGAGCTCGTGACGGGCGCGGCGGAGCGCGGCGAAGCACTGTCGGTGGGACTGGTGGGCAACTGCGCGGACGTCGTCCCCGAGATCCTGCGGCGAGGCGTCGTGCCCGACGTGCTCACGGACCAGACATCGGCACACGACGAGCTGAACGGCTACGTCCCGGCGGGCCTGTCACTCGACGAAGCGGAGCGCCTGCGTGAGCGGGACCCGGACGAATACATCCGGCGCTCGAAGATCTCCATGGCGCGCCACTGCGAGGCGATGGTCGGCCTCATGCGCGAGGGCGCGGTCACATTCGACTACGGCAACAATCTGCGCGGCCAGGCCAAAGACGCCGGCTACGATGATGCGTTCGCGTACCCGGGCTTCGTGCCGGCCTACATCCGGCCCCTTTTCTGTCAGGGCAAGGGACCGTTCCGGTGGGCCGCGCTGTCCGGCGATCCCGAGGACATCTACCGGACCGACGAGCTCGTGCTGGATCTGTTCCCCGAAGACGAGCATCTGGCACGCTGGATCCGCAAGGCGCGCGAGCAGGTCAAGTTCCAGGGCCTGCCCTCGCGCATCTGCTGGCTGGGCCAGGGCGATCGGGCGAAGTTCGGCCTCGCCTTGAACGACCTGGTGGCGAAGGGTGAGATCAGCGCGCCCATCGTCATCGGCCGCGACCACCTGGACACCGGTTCCGTCGCGTCTCCGTATCGCGAAACGGAAGGGATGAAGGACGGCACCGACGCCGTGGCCGACTGGCCCGTGCTGAATGCGTTGTTGAACACGGCCAGCGGGGCCAGTTGGGTCAGCTTTCACCACGGCGGTGGCGTGGGTATCGGCCTTGCTTTGCACGCCGGGCAGGTCATCGTGGCCGACGGCACGCCCGAGATGGCGGAGCGCCTGGAGCGAGTGCTCACCAACGACCCGGGCATCGGCGTGGCGCGGCACGCCGACGCGGGCTACGAAGAAGCGGTGGAAACAGCCCACAAGCACGGATTGAATCTGCCCATGATCGACTGACCGCGCCGCCGAGTGGCGCACGGTACACCCGGGCCATAGCTTGCGAGCGAGCGGTCGCGACCACTCGCTCCGCACCCCGGGGGTTCTCCATGTCCCGACGCCGCCTGCTGCCGACGCTGTTGCTCGTCGGTTGCGCCGGTCCGCACCTGCCCACCCCGACGCCGGCCATTGCGTATGCGGTACCGGCGGCTACGCCCGTCTACGCCGCCACCGACACGGTGAGCTATGTCATCGACGCGGGTGACATGGGCGGCGTGGAGACGCGCTCCGGCTACACAGCGACGATGCGTCTGGCGTTCCAGCCGGACGACAGCGTTTACCGCGTCACGGCTCGCCTGGTGCATTTCGCGGGCACCTTCTCGAGCGCCATGGCCGGATCGGTTGCCGCGAGCGAAGACGACGCGCACGGTCCGTTCGTGATGCGCGTGACAGCTCTTGGCAAAGCGGATCTCGTCGAGACGCCGTCCCTCTCCGACACGTTCCAGCATGTGACGGGAGCGAAAGCGATGATGCGGAACTTCTTCGTGCGCCTTCCGGGCCGGCCCGTTCATGCGGGCGACACGTGGACCGACACGATCCACGACCGCGACGCCCGTCCGGACATGACCACGGAATCCCGCTCCATCCTCACGGCCACGGCGGCGGGCGACACGACCATTGGTGGGCGCACGCTGTTGCTTGTGCGCACCCGCTATGAGAACACGGTGCACATGTCCGGCAGGAGCGGCGATACGGAGATCGCACAGCACCTGCAAGGCGTCACTACGGGCACGTTCCTGTGGGACGTGAAGCGCCACCTGCTCGCGGAACGCACGGAGCGGGGCCGGATGGACGGTGCGCTGGACCTGCCGGGCATGAATGTCACCGGCCTGCCCGTGCACGCGACCGTGTATCGCCACGTCCGGCTTTTGCCGGAAACTCCTGACTGATCCGGAATCCAGCCATGCTCGACTGCCAGAGAGACCTGTTCAACCTGCCCGATGGCAGCCACTACCTGAACTGCGCGTACATGTCGCCTCTGTCGAAGCCGGTGGAGGCAGCAGGCGTGGATGGCTTGCGCCAAAAGCGGATGCCGGCCGACGTCGCCGTGGACGACTTCTTCGAAGCCAGCAACCGGCTGCGTGCGTTGTTCGCACAACTGATCAACGCGCCGGACGCGGCACGCGTGGCCATCATCCCGTCGGCGTCCTACGGCATTGCCACCGCGGCACGCAACACGCCGGTGCAGGCGGGCCAGAACATCGTGCTGGTGGAGGAGCAGTTTCCGGGCAACGTCTACGAGTGGCGCAGCCTGTGCCGGCGGCAGGGCCTCGAGCTGCGGACAGTGGCGGCGCCGGCGCTCCGGGAGCGGCGTGGTGCAGCTTGGAACGAGCGCATTCTGGCAGCCATCGATGGCGACACTGCGGCCGTCGCGCTGGGCAACGTGCACTGGACAGACGGCACGCGCTTCGACCTGGATGCCATCGGCCGTCGGGCGCGCGAAGTGGGTGCTGCCCTGGTCGTGGACGGTACGCAATCGGTGGGCGCGTTGCCGTTCGATGTGCAGGAGACGCAACCGGACGCGCTGGTGTGCGCCGGCTACAAGTGGCTGCTGGGCCCGTACTCCGTCGGCGTGGCGTGGTACGGTCCGCGTTACGACGACGGCATACCGCTGGAGGAAACCTGGATCGCGCGGGAAGGGAGCGAGGACTTTCGCGCGCTTGTCGACTACCAGGACGCGTACCAGGCCGGCGCCGTTCGCTACGATGTCGGCGAGCGAAGCAACTTCATTCTGGTGCCGATGCTCGTGGCGGCGCTGGAATTGCTGCTGGATTGGGGCGTGTCGAACATCCAGGCCTACTGCGGCGCGCTGACACGAGGCCTGATCGGAGAGGCCCGCGAGCTCGGGTTCGCGGTGGAGGACGACGACTGGCGCGGCAGCCACATCCTCGGGTTGCGGGCGCCGCCGGGCCGCGAGCTGGCTCGTCTGCAGCCCGAGCTGGCTCGACGGAACGTGTACGTGTCTCTGCGCGGCAGCGCGATGCGCGTTTCGCCGAACGTGTACAACGATCCCGGCGACATCGCGGCCCTGCGCGAAGCGCTGCGCCATGCACGCTGAACAAGGAGTGGGTACGTGGGCAGCTTCAGGCTGGGCGCAATCTTCGGGTTCGAGATCAGAATCGACTTTTCCTGGTTCATCATCTTCTTTCTGATCCTCTGGACCTTCAGCGACGCTATCTTCCCCCACCAGTACCCGGGCATGTCCACGGTCATGTACTACACCATGGGCACCGTCGGGGCGCTGCTGTTCTTCGCCTCCCTGATCGCCCACGAGCTGTCCCATTCCCTTGTGGCCCGCACCAAGGGCATCCCGGTGGAAGGCATCACCCTCTTCATCTTCGGCGGTATGGCACGCACACGCATGGACGCCGCATCGCCCGCCGACGAGTTCCAGATCGCCGGCATCGGACCGGTCACCAGCCTGCTCCTAGCAGGCGTCTTCTTCGCCGTCAACTGGATCGGCAGGAACGCCGGATGGAGCGTGGCCATCACCGCCGTCGCCGGCTACCTGGCGCTGTGGAACATCGCGCTGGCCATTTTCAACCTGCTGCCGGGGTTCCCGCTGGACGGCGGCCGGGTCTTCCGCTCCATCGTGTGGCGCATCACGGGGGACGCGCGCAAGGCCACGCATTGGGCATCCACCGGCGGCCGGTGGCTGGGCTACCTCCGTGTGGCCGGGGGCGTGTGAGACATTCTGAACGGGCTCTGGCTCGTGTTCATTGGCTGGTTCCTGAAGAACGCCGCAGAACAGGGATACCGGCAGTACGTCATGCATGCCGCACTGGGCGGCGTGCGCGCGCACCACGCCATGACGCGTGACCCGGAGACCGTGCCGGCCGACGTGAACCTTCGCACGCTCGTGGATCAATATTTCATGTTGCGCCGCTTCCATTCCTTCCCCGTCGTGGACAACGGGCGCCCTGTAGGCCTGATTAGCCTTGCGCGGGTGAAGGAGGTTCCGCGGGACGAATGGGAGCGGCGTACGGTACGCGATGTGATGCGCCCCCTCGATGACCAGATCACCGTCGCTTCGACCGACGGGTTGACCGACGTGCTGGAAAAGATCAACGACACCGACAACCGGCGCGTGCTCGTCATCGATGACGGCAACCTGGTCGGCATCATAACGGGAACGGACATCGCCGGGTGGCTGAAGCGGGCGAAGGAGATGGACTGACGACTCGCCGTCTTGACCCGTGCGTTAGCTTGTAAAGGTATGTTCGAGATCCCCCTCGACCGTCTTCCCCCGGGATTCGCAGAGAGCGTGGAACGCAAGCCGGAACGGCCCGTCGCGCCGGAGCCGGCGGCCACGGTGGTGGTCATGCGCGACGGTGCGGCCGGGCCGGAGGCACTGCTGTTGCGTCGTCAACGATCCAGCGGCTTCGTGCCCGGCGCGTGGGTGTTTCCGGGCGGTCGCGTGGACGCCGCGGATTCAGCGCCCGAGCTGCTGCGTAGCATCGCCGGGCTCCCGCATGTGGTCGTCCCGGGCGCACCGTTCTGGGCGGCGGCGATCCGCGAGGTGTTCGAAGAGACCGGGGTGCTGCTGGCCCGCGACTCGGACGGTGTGCCTGCGCGCGACGCCGCCTCGGACGCCGGGCTGGAGCGCTGGCGCGAGGCGCTCATGGGCGAGGAAGCGACGCTGGCGGATGTGCTGGCGGACACCGGGTGTACGGGCGATGCGACCGACATCGTGCCCATCGCCCACTGGATCACCCCGGTCGTGGAACGGCGACGCTACGATACTCGCTTCTTTCTGGCCCCGCTGCCGGAGGGCGCAACCGCGCACGCGGACCCCCGGGAGATGACGGACCTGGCATGGCTCACGCCGGCTGAGGCGTTGAAGCGCTTCGAGGCCGGTGACATGCCGATGGTGTTCCCCACCGTCCGGACCTTGGAGTCTCTGGGCGGGTTCGAGAGCGTGGCGCAAACCGTGGCCGCCTTCCGCGGCCGTGACGTGCCAACGGTGCTTCCCCGACTGGTCCGCACCGAGGGCGGCGTCGCCATCGTCGTCGACGACTAGCGTTGCAACACGGAGACAAGCAGCACATGAGCAAGAAGCCGAAAACACTCGGCGCGTTGAAGGCCGCCGGCTACGGGAGCCGGACGGTGAAAGACGAGGTCCGGGAGAACCTGATCCGGAAGCTGCGGGACGGCGAAACGCTGTTTCCCGGCATCGTCGGGTACGAGGACACGGTCGTGCCTCAGGTGATCAATGCGTTGCTGGCCAGACAGAACTTCATCCTGCTGGGCCTGCGCGGCCAGGCGAAGAGCCGGATCCTGCGCCAGCTCGCCAGCCTGCTGGACGACGAGATCCCGATTCTGGCAGGCAGCGAGGTGAACGACCACCCGCTGCACCCCATTTCCAAGTACGGGCGTCTGCTCGTCCAGGAGCAGGGCGACGACGCGGCCATCGACTGGGTCGGGCCGGAAGCACGCTACATCGAAAAGCTCGCCACGCCCGACGTGACCATCGCCGACATCATCGGCGACCTGGACCCCATCCGCGCGGCGCGCGGCGGCCACGTGCTGGCCGACGAGCTCACAATCCACTTCGGGCTGCTGCCGCGCGCGAATCGCGGCATCTTCGCAGTCAACGAGCTGCCGGATTTGGCGGGCCGCATCCAGGTGGGCCTGTTCAACATCATGCCGGAGGGGGACGTCCAGATCAAAGGCTACCCGGTGCGGCTGCCCCTGGACGTGCTGCTGGTGTTCACGGCCAACCCCGAAGACTACACGGCCCGCGGCAAGATCATCACGCCACTCAAGGACCGGATCGGCGCCGAGGTCACCACCCACTACCCGGAGGAGGTGGAGATCGGCATGTCGATCACGCGCCAGGAAGCCTGGTTGGAGCGAAACGGCCGCGCCATCGACGTGCCCGACATCGTGAACGAGACCATCGAGCAGGTGGCCTTCCTGGCCCGCGAGGACAAGCGCATCGACCAGCGCTCGGGCGTCAGCCAGCGCATGCCCATCAGCGTCCTCGAGAACGCCGCATCCAACGCCGAGCGGCGGGCGCTGCGCGCCGGCGAGGACGACATCGTCCCGCGCATCTCGGACATCTACGCCGCGCTTCCGGCCATCACTGGAAAACTCGAGCTGGAGTACGAGGGCGAGCTGGTCGGCTCCGAGAAGATCGCCCGGGAGCTCATCGCCGCCGCCGCGTCGCACACGTTCGAGAGCCGGGCCGATGAGAGCGTGGAAGCAGACATCGAGGAGGTCATCTCTTACTTCGACCGGGGCAGCGTGCTCCAGCTCACCGACGACGCCGGCGCCGACGTCATGCTGCGGGCGTTCTCTACGGTGGACGGGCTGCTGGACGTGGTCCGGGGCCTCGGCCTCGAGAACGGGTCTGCGGGCCACACGGTCGCCGCCTGCGAGCTGGTGCTGGAAGCCCTCGTCGCCGACAAGCGCATCAGTCGCAGCGATTCGGGCCGCTACAGCCGGGCGCGAGGGCGGCGGCCCGGCTCGGGGGGAGCACCGCCCTTCAGCGGTCCGCTGCAGGTCTGAACGGCCGAGGGGATCGCGGGCACTTCAGCGGCGACGCCGCTTCCATTCTGAGTTCAGCGCCCGCGCGATCCGGCGCTGCGCCTTGGCCAGGGCCAGCGATGCGAGCGCCGGCGCGTCCGCCCAGAGAACGTCCGGGCCCGCAGCGGCGTCCAACCCATTCCGGTCGGTGTCGGGCTCTCCCCCGGCGGGGGGCGCGGGCGTCAGGCCACCACCCTTCACGGTGAACCGGTACGGGCGATAGATAGCCCGAAAATGAGAGAACGCGTGGGTGACCTCTTCCATGGCTTCGCCTCCGACGGGCTCCACCATCCGGCCGGGCGTGGCGGGCGGGAGGGCGCTTGCCGCCCGGGTTGTTCGCGCCAGCACGGTCTCAGCGACCCGACGGGCCACGTTCGACGACTCCTGACCGGGGCCGGCCTCTTCTCCGGGAAACTCCCACAGGCCACCCAGCAGGCCTTCGGGGGGACGGCGCACGACCAGGACCCGGTCGGCGCCGTCATCGATCACGGCCGTGGCGATGACGCGTTCCGGAACGGCACGCTTCGCCGCAGGGCGTGGCCGTTCCTCCTGTACGCCAAGGGCCCGGGCCCGGCAGTGCGTCGCCAGTGGACACGCCTCGCAGCGCGGAGATCTGGGGGTGCACAGCGTCGCGCCCAGCTCCATAAGCGCCTGGTTGAAGTCCCCCGGCCGATCCTCGGGCACCAACGCCATCGCGATCCGCCGGAGTTGACCCGCCGTCGGTTCTTCGAGATCGTAGATGCGGGCCAGCACGCGTCGCACGTTGCCATCCACCGCGGGCGCGGGCACGCCGAATGCGATGCTGGCGATGGCGCCGGCCGTGTACTCCCCGATGCCTGGCAGGCGCTGGAGCTCCCGCGGATCCGAGGGCAGATCGCCGGCGTGGCGTTCGCGAAGTGTGCGGGCCGCAGCGTGGAGATTGCGCGCCCTGGCGTAGTAACCGAGCCCTTCCCAGGTCTTCAGCACGTCGTCCAGGTCCGCGGCGCACAGGGCCTCGATGGTGGGGAAGCGTGCCAGCCAGCGCTCGTAGTATGGCACGACGGCGTCCACGCGAGTCTGCTGGAGCATCACTTCCGACACCCAGACCGCGTAGGGGTCGGTGGTCCGGCGCCAGGGCAGGTCGCGGCGGGTTTGGTCGAAATGATCAAGCAACGCGCGCCGGAGGGCGGGCGCGGTCTTTCCGAGCTCGAATTCGATTCCGGGTTCGAATTCGGCGCCGGCGGAGGCGGATTCGCGGCGACTCACGGCAACGCTCCCCGTCGCCCGGTCGCCCGGTCTCCCCGTCGCTGGACGGGCACGGCGAAGGCAGCTTCAACCAAGGATGTGATCAAGGTGCGATTCACAACGTATACCAAGTACAAAGGCACACTGCTGGACGCGCTCAACCTCGAGTCGCTCATGGAGATGCTGGCGGACTTCCTCCTCCAGAGCGGCTTCGACGGCGGGCCGGGGGACCAGCCGTGGTGGGCGTGGGACGAGCCGCCGTCGGATGACCGCTCGCTGGACGCCCTGAAGCAGGCGCTGCTGAAAGCACTCATGGAGAGTGGCCAGCTCACGCCTGAGATGCTAGAGGAGCTGCGCGGCGAGGGCCAGGGGGGCGAGGATGTGCAGCAGCAGATCGCGGAGCTGCTGGACGAGCTGGTGAAGCGCCTGGTGGAGGAAGGCTATCTGTCGCTGAGCGAGACGCCGCAGATGCCGTCGTCGTTCGAGGAGGTGCCGGGCCAGGGTAAGATTGACGACGCGGCCCAGGCGGCGCGCCAGGTGGAGTTCAACCTGACGGGCAAAGGTCTGGATTTCCTGGGCTACCGCACGCTGAAGGACCTGCTCTCGGCCATGGGCAGGTCCAGCTTCGGGGCCCACGAGACGCCGCACCTGGCGACCGGTATCGAGGCGGAAGCCGCGTCTCGTCCGTACGAGTTCGGCGACACGCTGAACCTGGACATTTCGGCCACGTTGAAGAACGCCATGCGCCGCGGCGAAGTGGGCGTGCCCATGGACCTGGAGTACGGGGACCTGATGGTGCACCAGGCGGAGTACCGCAGCTCGTGCGCGACGGTGGTCATGCTGGACATCTCCCACAGCATGATCCTGTACGGCGAGGACCGGTTCACGCCGGCGAAGAAGGTGGCGCTGGCGCTGTCGCACCTCATCCGCACGCAGTACCCGGGCGACACGCTTCAGGTCATCACGTTCGGCGACCGCGCGCAACGGATTCCGCTGGGCGAGATCGGGCGTACGAAGGTGGGCCCGTACCACACGAATACGGCGGAAGGCCTGAAGCTGGCGCGCAAGCTGCTCCTGGCGCAGAAAAAGGACATGCGCCAGATCGTCATGATCACCGACGGCAAGCCGTCGGCCGTGACGCTGGACAGTGGCAAGGTGTACAAGAATCCCGCCGGCCTGGATCCTTTCGTGCTACGCGAGACGTTTCGCGAGGTCAACGCCTGCCGGAAGTCCGGCATCGTCATCAACACGTTCATGCTGGCGCGCGACCCGGCTCTCGTGCGCTTCGTCGCCAAGGTTGGCCAGCTGGCGCGTGGCCGCGCGTATTTCACGACCACGATGACGCTGGGCCAGTATGTCATGCGGGATTTCCTCAAGCGGAAGATGCGGCGAGGAAAGTAGGCGGGGTCAGCCGTTCGCCCGGCTCTGCTTCGAGTTCGAATTCCGCTTCGCATTCGAATTCGAGGTCGAAGCCGGCTCGCGGGATCTCGGTCGTCGCCCCATACTTCCTCCCGACGAGCCACCCTGACCCGGCAAGCGCTTGCCCGATCCAGCGACCGCCACCCACGATCGCGTAGCATCCCCGAACCCCGGGCGCACGTCTACCCTCGTCGCCGCCATCGCCATTCTCGCGGCCGCGTTTCACCTGTTCGCGGCCGGCGTCTACCCGTTCACCGCCCTGGTCCAGCGTCCCGTACACCTGGCGCTCATGGCCACGCTCGGCTTCCTGGGCGCCGGCATCATGCGCGGCAAACGTGGCCTCCACCGGGCCCGGGTACAAACCGCGCTCACCGTGCTGCTGGTTGCCGCTACGCTGTTCAGCTGCGGCTACCTGGTGCTGGAACACACGGCGCTCATGCGTCGGGTCGGCATGCCCACGAAGCTGGACCTGGTGGCAGGCGCCGTGGCGATCGTCGTGGTGTTGGAGCTCGCGCGGCGGGCCACCGGCTGGGGACTGGTCGGCGTGGCGCTGCTGGCCATCGGGTACGCCATGGCCGGGCCGTGGCTTCCGGGGTTGCTGGCGCACCGTGCCTATCCCCTGACGCGCATCATCGAGCAGCTCTATCTGTCGACGGAAGGGATCTGGGGAATCCCGCTGGGCGTGTCAGCGGATTTCGTGTTTCTGTTCGTGCTGTTCGGCGCCATCCTGGACGCGGCGGGCGGCGGCGAGCTGCTCATCGGGCTGGCGGCCCGGGTCGCCGGCCGATCGCAGGGCGGCCCGGCGAAGACGGCGTCGGTGGCGAGCGCGCTCATGGGCTCGCTGTCCGGCAGCGCGGTGGCCAATGTTGCGACGACGGGCGCCGTCACGATCCCGCTGATGAAGCGTTCGGGGTTCCGGCCGTACTTTGCCGCAGCCATCGAGGCGGCAGCCAGCACTGGTGGGCAGCTGATGCCGCCCATCATGGGTGCGGGCGCATTCATCCTGGCCACGTGGACCAACATCCCCTACGCCCACGTCGCGCTGGCCGCGCTCGTACCGGCGCTGCTGTACTATGTGGCGCTGTTCATGGCGATCCACTTCCGGGCCGGCCGAATGGGCCTGGGGCCGGGTGGCGCGCAACCGGCGGGACCGGTCATGGCGCGGCTCCACCTGCTGATCTCCCTCGCCGTGATCGTGGTGCTGCTGGCCATGGGTCGCTCGCCCATGCGTGCAGCGTTCTGGGGCGTCGTCACGGGCGTCCTCACGGCGATGCTGCGGGCCGCAACTCGCCTGGACGGCAGGACCTTGCGGCGGGCGCTGGTCGCGGGCGCTGCGGGCACCGTGCAGGTGGCCGCCGCCTGCGCCACCGCTGGCATCGTCGTCGGCGTCGCGTCGCTCACCGGGATCGGCCTCCGCATGTCCGAGCTCGTGATCACGCTCGCAAACGGCCACCTGCCCATCGCCCTCGGGCTTACGGCCATCGGCTCGATCATCATCGGCATGGGCCTGCCGACCACCGCCGCGTATGTTGTCCTCGCAGCGCTCGGCGCGCCGGCGCTGGTGAACCTGGGCGTTCCCCTGCTGGCCGCGCACCTGTTCATCTTCTACTTCGGCTGCATCTCGAACGTGACGCCGCCCGTGTCCCTCGCCGCCTACGCCGCCGCCGGCATTGCCGAGGCGTCCCCGTTGCGCACCGCCCTGACCGCCATGGGCCTCGCCCTCGCCGGGTTCCTGGTGCCGTTCATGTTCGTCTACGCGCCGCCGCTTCTGCTCAACGGGCCGCCCGGTTCGGTCGCCGTCGCCGTGGTCACCGCATTCATCGGTGTTACGGCCCTGGCCGCCGCGGTCATTGGATACGCCCGGCGTCCGCTCGCCGGCTGGGAACGCCTGCTGCTGAGTGCTGCGGCCGTGGGGCTGATTGCGCCTGGCCTCGTCACGGACCTGTTCGGCGGCGCGGCCATGGCGCTTGCATTCCTGCGGAAGCCGGCGGGCGCAGGGCCCGGGGCGGGCGGGAAGGGCGCGACATCCAGCAGGCGCCGCCTCACGGGCGTACCCGCAGGCCCCGCCGGCATGCTGTTGCTCGGCACGCTGGTGCTCTTTTCCGGATGCGGCGAGAGAAACGCGGCCAGGCGCCCGTCGGTGCCGCGCCAGTTCCTGAGCATCGGCACCGCCGGGACCGGTGGCATCTACTACCCGTTGGGCGGCGCCATCGCCAGCCGGCTGTCCGCCCGTGACTCGCTTCGTGAATTCACGGCGGAGGTCAGCGGCGGGTCACTGGAGAACATCCAGCGGATTGCCAACGGCCAGATCGACCTGGGCTTCTCCATGGCGAACACGCTGTACCAAGCATACGTGGGCGGGCAGGACTTCCCCCGGCCGCTGAAGAACCTGCGCATCGTGGCGCCGCTGTATCCGAATGTGGCCCAGGTGCTCGTGCGGGTGGGATCCGGGATCCGGTCGATGAGCGAGCTGCGAGGGCGACGGGTGTCCGTCGGCTCCGCGGGGAGCGGCACGGAGGAGTTGTCTCACCAACTGCTCGCAGCCTACGGCATCACGTACGACGACATCGACCAGCGGTTCCTGTCGTTCACCGAGTCCGCCGCCGCGCTCCGGGACGGCGCCGTGGACGCCGCCATCTTCTCCGTCGGCTATCCGGCATCCGCGGTGCTGGAGGTCACATCCACCGGTGTAGCCCGCCTGATCCCCATTTCGGGCGACGGTGCACGGCGCCTGCAAGAGCAGCATCCGTACTACAGCACCGGTGTCATCCCTGCGAAAGCGTATCCGGGACAGGACCAGGAGATCCGGACGATCGCCGTGATGAACTGGCTGGTCGCGGACTCGAGCCTCAGTGGGGATGTGGTGCGCGAAGTGCTGGACATTCTGGACCAAGATCGCAGCCAGCTCCGACAGGTGGCAGAGATCGCAGGCCAGATCCGTCTGGACGCCCTCAACCAAGCGCCCGTCCCGCTGCATCCGGCGGCGCGAGCCTGGCTGAGAGAAAAGCAGGCCACGGGCATCCCTGGCGAAACTCCACCTTCCGGGTCATCGTAATTGTGGGAGAGGCCCGAAGCAGGATTCCAGCCGGGAGGCGACGGTGGACGAACAGAACGAAACCGAGCGCAAGCGTGACGCGCTGAAGGAGATGCAGGCGCGGATCGAGGCGGCCCTCGAGGAAGCCAGGCCGAAAGTCAGGCGCGCACTGGAGGAGCTGGACGCCAAGGTGGACTCGGCCCTGAAAGAGCTGCGGCCACGTGTGGATTCGGCCATGGACGACGTCAAGCCGAAGGTGCAGAAGCTGGTTTCGGACGCACAACCCAGGTTGGACCAGCTTCTGCGCAAGCTGCAGGACAAGATCGAAGAGTTCCGCAAGGAGCTGGACGAACGTGCCAAGCGGTCCGGCGAGCCGAAGGTCGCAGGCACGCTCCCGCCACAGGCAGAGAACACGGAACAGGAAGGCGAACCGCCGAGCTGATCCCGCGGCGGGGTTCGCCTGGCTGGCAACGAGCGACCGATCGGTCGCTCGTTGCGCATCCATGGTGGCGCGCGGCGGCCCGATGAGCCGCCCCGGGGCTCACCTGTCACCGCCGGAACCGAGCGCGCGTTCCAGAAACCGTCGCATGCGTCGGGTATGCTGGCCTTCCCAGTACACTCGGCCACATCCGGGGCAGCGGGAAAAAGGCCCGATCGGGGGCGGTGTCGGCAGACGCGTCGCGATGTCTTCGCCGGAAGCGGGCTCCAGCCGCGTGTTGCAGACCAGGCAGCGGCTGAACAGGTGGCGGCGCCATTCGCGACGGAGCTCCAGTCGGGTCACGACCTCGTTCAGCTGCCGGGCGGGCCTGCGAGCCTCCACGACCACGCAGCCGGAAATCCACCAGTCCCTGCAGAGCTTTCGGTCCCGCGTCAACAGGACCCGATGTTCCAGGACGGCTCGCCGCACGAGATCGGCGTCGGCCACCGGCGGGTCCGCCGCCACGTCGTAACCCAGTGCGCGCAGCCAGCGGGCGAGCCGGCCGAGCATGGCGTCAGCGATGAAGCGTGGTTCCCCAGCGAGGGGTCGTGACCGCAGCGCCAGCCCGACGCGCGCGCCGCACGAGCAACGGATGGTACGACCGTACTCGAAGAGGGTGACGTCGTACTCGCGGCCGCAGGACGGACAGGGGATGGCCATACCCTGGAAGAGAACGGCCCATGCGACCCGACGCCAGACGCTCAGCCCTTGGGTTCGGGCGTGAGGCGCGGCGTTTCTTCCACGATTTCGACGAGTCCGTCAGGTGCCAACGGTTATTCCAACAGGGATGCCGTCTTTCAGAGGGAGCGGGTGGTCACTCGCGCGGTGACGATGAGGGTCGGCCGGCGGTCCATGCCCGGCCGGAGATGACAGAGAGCCGGTCTGCCAAGCGGACCGGCTCTCAGTCTCGTCTGTCGTGTCCCCGCTCAGTGCAACGCATCGATCACCGGGATCAGCAGGAGCGCAAGCGTGCCCACATACACCACCACGCCGGCCAGGGTACGGGCCACAACAGTGACCACATCGCGCTTTGTCATCGGTTTCCTCGTATGCATCCAGGTCATGCCGGTCTCCGAGCCGTTAATCGCTGGTCTCCAGTGATGCGATGAGGGTTCATCGCTTTGTATGGGTCCCTACGCGGACGAGGGCACCCGTGTTTCAGGCTTTCACACAGTTGGATGCATCGAATGCCGAAAAGGTTAGCTGCGCGCCGGAAAACGTTGTGCGAAGCGGTTAATTCTGTTGTAGCCGTGCCGCGATCGCCTCCACACGTGCAATCAACGAATCCGTCTGCGGCTCGACCTTGCGCATGCCTGCCAGCAATTTCTTGCGGAACGCGTCGATGCGCGCCGCGATCGTGTCCTGCTTCATCGCCGCCATGCGCGCCTGCTGCACCTGCTGGTTCAATGCCTGCGCTTCCATGACGATGCTCTGCAGCTTCGCGGTGTCCTGCGCCGCCTGCGCCGAGTCGAACCGGGCCTTCAGCTCATCGAGCCGTGCCAGCCGTCCGGCCGCCTCCGAATCCGTGGCCGCGACCTTCGCCTCGATCTGCTGCTCGATGGAATCGCGTTCCGCCGACAGCGCCTGGTTGGCTTCGATGACTTGGTGCTGGATCTGCGCGAGCCGCGCCTGGATCTGCTGCGCCTCGACGAGCAGGTTCTGCAGGGTGTCCCGCAGGGCAGGTGACATGGCAGGTGCCTGCTGCCCCTGGGGGACCGGCACAGGCTGGGTCGGCGTCGGGGTCGGCTGCTGCGCTTTCGCGGTCCCGGCGGCCAGCGCCAGAAAGAGCGCGACGGCGCTGGCAATGGAAGGCGTACTATGGTACTTGTGCATCTGGGAAGTCTCCTGTCCCTGTGTGAACCGTCCGACGGCGCGGCCCGTTCGGGCCAGAAGGCCTTCCGTCAGATTGACTCGCTGTGGCTACACCGTTCGGCAATGGGCAGTTCCGAGGAGGATCCATGAGCGAAACCCAGATCGGATCGACACTGCTGCGGTTGATGCGCGGCGACATCACAGAGCAATCCGTGGACGCGATCGTGAATGCCGCCAACTCCAGCCTGCTGGGCGGGGGCGGCGTGGACGGCGCGATTCATCGGAAGGGTGGCCCGTCCATCCTGGCGGCCTGTCGAGGGATCCGGTCCACCACGCACCCCGACGGCCTGCCGGTAGGTAGGGCCGTGGTGACGACGGCCGGCACGCTCCCGGCCGAGGCGGTCATCCACACGGTCGGTCCCCGTTGGGGCGGCGGCAAACGTGGTGAAGCGAGGCTTCTGGCGCGCGCGTACCGGAGCTCGCTGGACGTGGCGCGAGAGAAGGGCTACCGGACCGTCGCGTTCCCCTCCATCAGCACGGGCGCCTACGGCTACCCCGTAGAACGAGCCGCGGGCGTCGCGTTGAGCGCCGTCGTCGAGTACGTCCGCGGGCACCCGGCCGCGTTCGACGAAGTCCGGTTCGTGCTCTTCTCGGCGGACGACCTGGAGACGTACGAGCGCGAACTGGACGCCGCAGTGGCGTAAGGCCAGCCGGGATCGCCCTGTGGCGACCCCGGTGGATCACCTCCGAGGTTCAAGGCCCATGCGCTGCCGTCCGGGCCCGATCAGTGGCCGCCCGCCGGCTCCGTCGGTTCGAGCTCGAGACCCAGCGTTCTTCCCTTCTCCACGGCCGGGACCCCTTCCTGCAGCCAGACGGGCGCCGGCGTACCCTTGAGGAAGTGGTCGAAGTACTGCTGCATCCGGATGTTCCAGTCCCGGATGGTGGCAGGCGTCGTAGGCCAGTGCGGCATGTCGTTGTAGTCGATCAGCCACACCGGTTTGCCGAGCCGGCGCAGGCCCACGAACATCTCGATGCCCTGGGTGAACGGGACCGCGGTATCATGGTCGTTCTGCATGATGAGCACCGGCGTCTGGACGCGGTCCAGGGCGAAGACGGGCGAGTTCTCCAGGTAGCGCATGGGTACCTGCCAGAGCGAACCGCCGATGCGGCTCTGCGTGTGCTCGTACTGGAACATGCGGCTCATGCCCGTGCCGTAGCGCAACCCGCCATACGCACTGACCATGTCCGACACCGGCGCGCCGGCCTCGGCGGCGGCGAACAGGTTCGTGCGGGTGATCATGTAGGCGATCTGGTAACCGCCCCAGCTGTGGCCCTGGACACCGATGCGCGTGCGATCGATGTACGGCCGCTCAGCCAGCAGCTTCAGCACGCCGGGCACGACGGCGTGCACCGCGCTCTCACCCGGGTAGCCTTCCTTGTAGACGACGTCGGGCATGAACACGATATAGCCGCGACTGGCGTAGAACGTGGGCCGGATGACCGACCGGTGGGGCAGCGGCGGCGTGTGAGCATACAGGTTGTCCGAATCCCGCTCATAGAACGTGACCATCATCGGGTACTTCTTCGACGGGTCGAAGTCCTCGGGCTTGTACAGCAGGCCCTGGAGCGGGATGCCGTCGGCGGAGATCCAGTCCACCAGCTCAACGGTGGCCCAGTTGTAATCCTTCTGTTGCGGGTTGGCGTTGCTGACCCTGTGGGCGTCGCCGAAGGTGGGGCCGCTCACCCACAGGTCCGGGAACTCCTTCACGTCCTCGCGGGTCCACAGCAGCACGTCTGCGTGGCGGGCCCGGCGCGGGCGCGAGAAGCGCTTCGGTGCAAGGACCAGCTTGACGGGCGTCGCGTTGCCGTCCACGCGGTCGTTGTAGAAGCCGGCCACCTTGGTGTGAACGTTGAACGCGGACAACAGCAGAGCGGAGTCGGGGGCGATGGCCCGGGCTTCTGGGTCCAGGCGGATGTAACGGAACCGGAGGCTGTCACGACGACCCGCGCCATCCGTGATATCGCGCGGTGCGGCGCCGCCGGATGGATCCAGCGCCCAGATGTCGAAGCGGTCGTAGACCAGCAGCCGGCGATCCCCCTTGGTCCAGCCCGCGGTGCCGTAGGGCGGCGGCGGCATGGGATGGTCGTCCAGCTCGTTCCACACCGGGTGCGGCAACGACTTCGTCAGGTCGACGGGCTCGCGTCGGCGCACGTCCATGGCAAACCACGCCCGTTTGCCATAGTCGTACCAGGCCAGGTACCGGGCGCCGGGAGACAGGGCCGCCCGCGTCGCCTGCACCCGCTGGAGCACCCTGTCGTGGTGACCCGTGCGCACGTCCACGAGGTAGTAGTCCGACCACCCGGGGGCGTCGATGCCCACCAGGTGCCGGTACGGCAGGTTCGACTCACCCAGGGCGATGTCCGCATCGCCGTCCCTGCCGACCTGTACCCGTGGCACGTTCAGCGTGGCCAGCTGCACGATGCGGTCGTGCCGGTTCAGCAGCACCACGGCGCGATACCCGCGCTTGCGCTCCCGGTCGGCCTGGATCAGCTGCATCGGTTGGATGAGCGGGTCCTTCCAGTTCCACACGTCCACCTTCACTTCCTCGTCCGGCAGCAGTGTGTCCTTCGGCTCCGGCTCCGGCCGCGGCTGTGTCTCGAAGAACAGGCGATCCCCCTTCTTCGAGAATTCCGGTGTCGCATACTGGCTCACCACCCATCCGTCCGGCACCCCTTCCATGCCCGTCCCTGCCACGGCCGCCGCTTCGCCCGCGCCGTCGCGCCACAGCATCAGGTCATACGCCGGCTCGTCCGCGGTCCGATCGTTCCGGTCGGTCAGGAATGCCAGGCGGTCTCCTGCCCGGTTCCAGGCGAGGCGGCGGTAGACGCCCGGGCCCTCGAGCACGGGCGATGCCGCGCCTGACGACGTCGCCACGATGTACACCCCGCGGGCGGTACTGTCATGCGGTACGGCGATGTACGCCAGACGCGCCCCGTCCCGCGAGAATTCGTACGAGTCCACGTCGTCGTATGCGTGCTCGGCGCTCGTGGCGAGGTCGCGGAGGACCAGGGTGGAGCCGCCCTTTCCGTTCCCGCCCCGGCCTGCAGCCCCCTCCTCACCGCTGGTCCCCTCGGCCGGCGCGGCGGCTTTCAGGTAGGCGACGAGCGACGCTCCGGTGCGCGGAACCGTGAACGACTTCACGTCCGGGATCTTGGCCAGCGCGCCGGTCGCCAGATTCAGGATGCCCAGGCTGTCGTGCGGCTGCTCCGCCGGCTTCTTCTTCGCCAGCTTGGCCGCCCGCACCGAGTCGTGGGCCGGCAGGATGCGGAACACGACGAACTGCCCGTCGGCCGTGAACGCGGCGCCGGTGCCACGTGGTACGACGTGGTCCGTCGTCGTCGTTGCGCTGCGGACGTGCAACTCGCCGTCGCCCACGCGGTGCGCCAACACGTATTCCACCCACGCGCCGTCCGGAGACAGCGCCTCCTTGTCGATGGTCCGCCAGACATCGTAGGCGTCATGATCCAGCGGCTTCTTCGCCTGCGCCGCAACGGAACCGGGTATCGCCGCCGCGACCACCAGCATCAGCAACCCGCGTGTACGCACTGTATCGCTCCGTCGATCGAGGAAACGTTGCGGAGCAAGCTACGGGAGGCCCCGACCTTCCCGCCACCGGCGGGTCCGACAGGAGCCCGTGGCGGCGTTTCACCACGGTCGAGAGTGGGGCTGAACAGGGCTGTACATTGAAGGGTGGCGTGTGCACCTTACCAGGACGCGGACTGAAACAGACCCCGTCGACGGGGGTGCCGCTCCATGGACACCTTGACCTGCCGGTACGGTCGCTCACGCTTCGCGCCCGCGGCTTTCGTTTGTCCTTTCGCGGCGGTCTCCGCTTTGCTGCTGCCGCTGGCCCTCGCGGCGCAGCAGCCATCGCCCGATTCCCTGCCCCATGACAGCTCGGTCATCGCAGTGGGCGAAATCGTGGTCCGGGTCACACGGCCGGTGGCGACGACGGGTGGCGCCAGCGCCTACATCGCCGATCTGGACTCGCTGCGCGCGGTCGAGCCGGTGCCCACCATGGACCAGGTGCTGCGGGAGATGCCGCTGGTGCAGGTGCGCGCCAACTCGCGGGGCGAGTCGCAGCTGTCGCTGCGGGGCGCCGGCGAGCGTCAGGTGGCCGTGCTGGTGGACGGCGTGCCCCTGACCCTTGGTTGGGACCACCGCACGGACCTGTCCGTGCTGCCCATGACCGCGGCACGCAGCATCACGCTGGTGCGCGGCCTGTCTTCCGTTTTGCACGGGCCGAACGTGCTGGGAGGGGTGGTGGAGGTGGGCGTCGCCCGTAGCACCGACCCGATCGAAGCACCCGAACCCACCCGCTTCATGGGCTCCGTGGACCAGCTCGGCGGTCACACGCTGGGCGCCGTGACAGCCGCTGTCACCAGCGTGGGCTCGGGGCGCCTCAAGCTGCGCGCAGGCGGGGGCTACCGTTCGCGGCCCGGCTTCGCCCGCTCCCATGGCCTCCCCGACCCGTTCGCCGCCGGTAATACGCGCATCAACAGTGATTTGCGCCACGTGGACGGGTTCCTGGCGGCCCGGTACGCCGGCGGCGCGGGGCAGTGGGCGTCGTTCTCGGCTTCGGGCTTCGACGCGGAGAGGGGCGTGCCGCCGGAGCTGCACACGGACAAGCCACGGTTCTGGCGCTACCCGGATGCCCGCCGCATGGTGGCCGCCCTGTCCGCCGGCACCGGCGACCGGGCGACGGGGCTGGGCGTGGGCGACCTGGAGATGAGCGTCGGCCTGGATCTCGGGCACACGCACGTCGACGACTACGTGTCCACGGCCTATGACCAGATCCGGCAAACGGAGCTGGACGACGACCGCACGGTCACGCTTCGCGTCCTGGCCGAGCACACCCTTGGTGGCAGCGCTCAGCTCCGGGCCGCCGCCACGTTCGCCGACATCCGCCACGACGAGAGCATCCGTGACTTGACCACCGGCGAGCGGTTCCCGGGGCTCTACGCGCAGCGGCTGTGGAGTGTCGGCAGCGAGCTGGCCTGGCACCTGGAACCGACCGCGGGCGCCGGAGGGCGGGCCGGGTTCCTCAACGGTGGCCGGCTCAGCGCAGGCGTCGTGCTGGACGGCAGCGACACGCCCGAGACGGGCGGCGCGCCGTCGGCCGGCAACATCCGGGAATGGGGCGGGCGGCTAGGCGCGACGCTCGTGGCCCACGGCGACGACATGCTGCTGCACGCCGCCGTGAGCCGGCGGGGGCGCTTCCCGGCACTGCGTGAGCTGTACTCCAGCGCCTTGGGCAAGTTCGAGCCCAACCCGGATCTGGTGCCGGAGATCCTGACGGCTGCCGAGGTCGGGATCACCACGCGCGTGGCCGGCCTGGAGCTGCAGGCGGTGGGCTTCCACCATCGGATGACCAACGCCATCGTCCGCACCAGCGCGCCGGACGGGTCCGCGGCCAAGTACATGCGCATCAACCGGGACGAGATCCGCAGCACGGGCCTCGAGCTGCTCACCGGCTGGCGCTGGACCCGGCTCGCGGTGGAAGGCGACCTCACCTTGCAGCACGTGGAGGCCATCGAGCCCGGAGCCGCCGTCCAGGCGCCCCACGTCGAGTATCAACCCAACGTGTCCGGCAACCTGGACCTGACCGCTTCCCTCGCCGCCCGTCTGAGGGCAACCACCGGCGTCGAGTACATGGGCCGCCAGTACTGCGTAGACAGCGCCCAGCCGGACGGCTACGCCGCCATCGCGCCGACCGCCGCGCTCGACCTGGGGATCGGCCGCGAGTGGCGGCTCCGCCAGGCCGGCGCCTTCCGGACGGTCAATACCACCTTCGTGGTGGACAACGTCACGGACACCAATCGCTACGACCAGTGCGGACTGCCTCAGGCAGGTCGGACCTTCCGGGTGCAGTTCGTGGTCAGGTGACGCCGACCGATCGGCCCGGTGGCAGGGCGCCGGCGCTTCGCGCCGGCTTGCAGGTAGCAGGTCAGGGTTGCCGGCTCCGCTTCCTTCGCGGGGGGACTGCTGCTGTGGCGGCGTTCGCGGACGGCGCACGCTGGCTACAGGCGGGTCCGGCAAGACTTTCTTGTTCCCGCAGATTGTCATCCGGATGACAAGTCGGCAGGGGGAAAAACCGCACCGACGAAGATGAAGGGAGCAGTCCCCCCGCGAGCCCGGAAGAGCCGGGGATACGGACCTGCCACCTGCAGCCCGCGCGCAAGCGCGGGCGCCCCGCTACCTGCGTGTGGCGCGCCCTGGCGTGGAGGCTTCGCAGAGGGACCGCGCGCGCTTGACATGTCCTTCCGCCGCCGTCTACTCTACCGGCCTTCGCCTGGCACACCCGGGCGCCCTCGGGGGCGCCTCTCCTATCCCGATCCAAAGGAAGGCAGACCATGCGTCGAGCCCGCTTCGTCCGCACGCCGGTGCTGGCCATTGCGGCGTTGACGGCGGCCATCGTCGGTTGTGCGCCGGCCGCGATGTCGGCCCAGCAGGAGGGCCCGAAGCCGAATGCACCGGCCGTTGATACGGCGTTCCTGCACCCGTTCCAGTGGACCAACCTCGGCCCGGACCGCGGCGGCCGCTCCATCGCGGTGGCCGGCAGCGACAGCCTTCCCCTGGAGTACTACTTCGGCGCCACGGGCGGTGGCCTGTGGAAGACGACGGATGGCGGCACGACGTGGCATCCGGTGACGGACGGCAAGATCCAGAGCGCATCGGTGGGCGCGGTGCAGGTGTGTTCGTCGAACCCGGACGTGGTGTACATCGGCATGGGCGAGGCGGACATCCGGGGCAACATCATGCCGGGCGATGGCGTGTACCGGTCGGACGACGCGGGCAAAACGTGGACGCACGTCGGGCTGGACAAGGCGCGCAATATCGCCAAAATCCGGATCTCGCCGTCGAACTGCGACGTGGCGTGGGTGGCGGCGATGGGCCACTACGGCGAGTCGAACCCGGATCGCGGCGTCTTCAAGACGACAGACGGCGGCAAGACGTGGACGAAGGTGCTGTACAAGGATGCGAACACGGGCGCCGTGGAGCTGGCACTGGACCCGAAGAACCCGGACGTGCTGTACGCGGCGCTGTGGCAGTTCTTCCGCAAGCCGTGGGGCATGTCCAGCGGCGGTCCGGGCAGCGGGCTGTACAAGAGCACGGACGGCGGCGAGACGTGGACGGACCTGTCCCACAACCCGGGCATGCCGTCGGGCCTGATGGGCAAGATCGGCGTGTCGGTATCGCCGGTGGACGACAGCCGGGTGTACGCCATTATCGAGAACGCGAACGGCGGTGTGTTCGTGTCGGATGACGCCGGCGCGACGTGGACGAAGACCAACGACGAGCGCAAACTGCGCCAGCGTGCGTTCTACTACACGCGCATCTACGCGGACCCGCAGGAGAAGGATGTCGTGTACGTGCTGAACACGGCGATGTACAAGTCGACGGATGGCGGCAAGAAATTCGACACGCGCATCCGCACGCAGCACGGGGACAACCACGACCTGTGGATCGCGCCGAGCAACTCGAAGCGCATGATCGAGGGCAACGACGGCGGCGCCAACGTGTCCGTGGACGGCGGCGAGAGCTGGACGTCGGAGGATTACCCGACGGCGCAGATCTACCACATCTCCACGACGAGCGACCACCCGTACCACATCTGCGGTGCGCAGCAGGACAACGGCACGTTCTGCGTGCCGGTGGATCGGCCGCGGGACTGGTACTCGGTGGCGGGCGGCGAGAGCGGCTACATCGCGCCCGACCCGAGCGACCCGAATATCACGTTCGGCGGCAGCTACGGCGGCTACCTGCAGCGCTACAATCGCGAGACCCACGAGTCGCGCATGGTGAATCCGTGGCCCGACAACCCCATGGGCTACTCGTCGGAAGACATCGCGGAGCGGTTCCAGTGGACGTTCCCCATCGTGTTCTCGCACGTGGACCCGAATGTCATGTACGTAGGCTCGCAGCATGTGTGGCGCGCGGACAACGAGGGCCAGAGCTGGGAACGGATCAGTCCGGACCTGACGCGCCACGAGTCGCGGACCATGGGCCCATCCGGCGGCCCCATCACGAAGGACCAGACGGGTGTGGAGACGTACGGGACGGTGTTCACCATCGCGCCGTCGTACCAGGACGCGAACACGATCTGGGCCGGCAGCGATGACGGGTTGGTGCACGTGACTCGGGACGGTGGCAAGACGTGGACGGACGTCACGCCGCCGGGGCTGCCGGACCAGACGCGCATCAGCCTGATCGAGGCGTCGCCCATTACGCCGGGCAAGGCGTACCTGGCGGGGAACCGCTACCTGCTGGGCGACTTCAAGCCGTACCTGTACCGCACGGAGGACTACGGCCAGACCTGGATGGAGATCGACGCAGGCATCCCGGAGGGCGACTTCACGTTCGCCATCCGTGAGGACCCGTACCGGCCGGGCATGCTGTACGCGGGCACGGAGAAAGGCATCTGGGTGTCCTGGGACGACGGCGCACACTGGCAGTCGCTGTCGCGCAACCTGCCGGTGACGCAGGTGCCGGACATCGCCGTGGAACGGCATGACCTGGCCATCGCGACACACGGCCGCTCGTTCTACATCCTGCGCAACATCGACGCGCTGCGGGAGATCACGCCGGACATCGAGAAGTCGGCGATGCACCTGTTCAAGCCCGCCGACCCGGTGCGCAGCGAGAGCCAGCTCGCGCTGTACTACTGGCTCGAGAACCCGGTGAAGGAGGTGAAGGTCGAGATCCTGGATTCCAAGGGCGATGTCGTGCGGACCTTCACGGGGCACCCGAAGGAGAAGGGAGAGCAACGTCGGGCTCCGCAGGACGAGTTCGCCCGCTTCTTCGGCGGTGGCTCCCAGGAGCCCGACGTGACGGCGGGCATGCACCGCTTCACCTGGAACCTGCGCTATCCGGGCGCCACGCAGTTCCCGGGCATGATCCTGTGGGCGGCGAGCACACGCTTCGGCCCCGTGGCCGTACCGGGCGACTACACAGCCCGCCTGACGGTGGACGGCAAGTCGCAGGAGCAGCTCTTCACCGTGGAGATGAACCCCAACAGCAAGTCCACGCTGGCGGACCTGCATGCCCAGTTCGATCTGTCGCAGAAGATCGTGGACAAGACATCGCAGGCGAACAACGCCGTGCGCCTGATCCGCGGCATCAAGAACCAGGTCCAGGCGCGCATGGACTCGTCCAGCGACGCGCAGGTGGCCGCGCAGGGCAAGGCGCTCAACGACTCCCTCAGCGCCGTGGAGCAGGAGATCTATCAGGTCAAGAACCGGAGCAACCAGGACCCGCTGAATTTCCCGATCAAGCTGAACAACAAGATCGCGGCCCTGCTGGGCGTGGTTCAGTCGGGCGACTACCCGCCCACCGACCAGGACTACGAGATCTTCCGCATGCTGTCGCAAAAGCTGGATGCGCAACTGGCGAACATGAACCGCATCCTTGATGCGCAGCTGCCCGACTACAACAACCTGCTGAAGTCCAAGGGTCTGAGGCAGGTGACGCGGGAGATGATTCCGCAGGAGGAGCCATCATCGGATTCCGGCTCGTGACGCGCACGACGGCGGCCCCGGCGATTCGGGGCCGTCGCGTTTCCGGAGGCATGCGGTGACGAGGGACGGACAAGCGTTGAACGCGGTCCGGCGGCGCGACCGCGCCGTGGAGGACGAGGCATGGCTGCGGGCGAAACTCGACGGCGCCGCCTTCGGGGTCCTCGCCATGGCAGACGGGGACCAGCCCCTGGTCAACGTGAACCTGTTCGGGTTCGACGCAGACCGCCGGGCCCTCTACCTGCATACCGCGCGGCTCGGTCGGACGCGGGAGACGATCGAGAAGAACCCGAAGGTGTGCTTCGTCGTCGCCGACATGGGCCGGCTGCTGCCCGCAGACGAGGCGCTGGAGTTCAGCGTGGAGTACGAATCGGTCGTCGTGTTCGGACGCGCATCGGTGGTGGAGGATGGCGAAGAGGTGCGCCACGGGCTCCAGCTCCTGCTGGACCGGTACGCGCCGCACCTGCGCCCGGACCGCGATTACCGACCCATCACGAGCGAGGAGGTCCGCCGGACGAGCGTGTTCCGGTTGGACATCGAGAGCTGGAGCGGCAAGCGGAAGACGGCGGACGCGGACTTCCCCGGCGCGTTCCATTTCGGCGAGAAGGACATGGACGCATGACCGACGCGGTGAGACTGCAATGAGCCGCGTGTTGTTCGTGTTCGTGGACGGCGTCGGGCTGGGCGACGACGATGCCACGATCAACCCGTTCGTCGCCGCACGCCTGCCCGTGCTGGAAACGCTGCTGGACGGCGAGCGCCCGCTGCGAAGAGTGGCGGGCGCGGCCACGCCGCCCGGCAACGCATCAGCCGACGCGCCATCGCCGGACCGTCCGGTTGGCGGCGATTCACGAGACCAGGCTCCCTCCCGCCTTGTCGCCCTGGACGCGTCCCTCGGCGTGCCGGGCACACCCCAGAGCGGCACCGGCCAGTCGTCGCTATTGACGGGCGAGAACACCGTCGAGCGATTCGGCCGGCACTACGGGCCCTGGGTCCCCACGTCCCTGCGACCACTCGTCCGCGACCACAGCGTGCTGCGACGTGCCGTGGATGCCGGGCTGCGCGTCGCCTTCGCCAATGCCTATCCGGAACTGCTCCTGGAACGGGTGCGAGCGGGAGAGAACGGCCGCCGCCTGGGCCCGCTTCGGGCCGGCCCGCCATTGGCGGCGCTGGGCGCCGGCCTTCTCACACGGCACGCCGAAGATCTGCGGCAGGGCCGCGCCGTGGCCAGCGAGATCGTGAACGACGGTTGGCGCCAACGTCTCGGCCGTACGGAGCTGCCGGTCGTCACGCCTTCCGAGGCAGGCCACAACCTGGCGGCGATCGCCGCGCGCAACGACCTGACGCTGTTCGCCCACTACACCACGGACTACGTAGGGCACCGCGGCTCGTTCCATGAGGCCGTCAAGGTGCTGGAAGGGTTCGACGCCTTCCTGGGCGGCGTGCTCGAGGACCTGCCGGACGACGTGCTGCTGCTCATCGCCAGCGACCACGGCAACATCGAGGATGTGCGCGTGGAGCATACGCAGAATCCGGCGTTCGGGCTGGTCTGCGGCGGCGCCCGCGACGCTGAAGAGCCGATCCGGGGCCTGCACAGTCTGATGGATGTGGCGGGAGTGGTCATGGAGGTGCTGGGAGCCGGGAAGTAATCGTCGGGTCACGGCGCCCGGGTGCTGGTCGGTGACGTCGGGACGCCTACAACTCAGCCGCCTCCTAGATCTCCCGGCGACGCAGCGCCAGGCCGGCGACGATGATCGCGACCGCGCTGTAGCCGGCGCAGAACGCGAACGCGTCCCACGGAATCGGCTGCACGCTGGCGAAGGCGCCTTCGAGGGCCCTGAGCGCCGCCTGCGGTGGCAGCACGAGGGTGATGAGGTGGCTGAGGACGGGCCAGTGGGGACGCATGCCGGCGTTGGCAAGCCCGGTCCAGGCCAGGGCGGCGAGGGCGGCGAGCAGGGCCAGCCAGGCGTCGAGCCGCGTCCACACGGACAACAGCGCCGTGAGGGAGCCGTACACCAGGACCTGCGCGGCGATGAGCACGAGCGTCGCGGGGCCGGCCCACGTGCCCAGCATGATCAGGTCGAAGGCCGGCATGACGAGGGCGCTCAGCAGGAACGCGACGCCCAGCAATGCCGCCAGTCGTATGCCGTAGACCGCCAGAGGCGATGTGACGCGCACGGTCAGCAGCCTCCGCGACCCATCACGGCCGCCACGCCGCCGATGGCCAACAACACGACGCCGAACACGGCCAACAGCAGAATACGGCGGCGGCGGGCCGCGAGCGTCAGGCCCACCAGGGCGCCGGTCTTCATGCGTCGCCGCCTTCGCCAGCCGTGCCGTCGTCGTCTCGCCCGCCCTCCAGCGCCCGACGCACCCGATCTTCCAGCGGTTCCACCAGCGGCGTGGCCTCCACGAGCGTCACGTCGCGGACCAGGAGAGCGGCAAGGCGCTGGCTGAGCTCGGCGGGGTCGCTCACGACGACGACGTACTCGGCCGCCGTCGTGCGCTTCGAATCCGGGAACACGTCGGCCACCGCGGTGGAGGGATGAGCCAGGCGAATGCGGTAGCGTGTCGGGCCACTGGGTGTCGCCACGTCGAGGATGTCCCGCACACGGCCTTCCTCGAGCAGCACGACCCGGTCCGCCACACGCTCCACCTCCGCCAGGGCGTGACTGGCGACGAGCACGAGCCGGTCCCGCTGGCGTAGCCCGGCAATCAGCTCCCGCAGCCGGATGCGCCACAGTGGATCCAGCCCTTCGGTCGGCTCGTCCAGCACCACGATGGGCCGGTCCGCCAACAGCGCCTGCGCCAACCCCACCCGCTGGAGCAGTCCGCGGGAAAGCGCGCCCACCGGCCGCTCGGCATACGCGTCGAGGCCCAGCTGTTCCAGCACCGCATCGGTGCGTGCACGTGCGCGGCGTGCGTCCAGCCCGTCGAGACGCGCCAGCGCGTGGAGCGCCGCCCGCACCCGACGACGGGCGCAGAAAGCCCAGCGCCAGGCCGAACAGCGTGGTCTTGCCCGCGCCGTTCGGGCCGACGATGGCCCAGACGCCGCCCGCCGGGACCTGGAGCGAGAGGTCTCGCAGGGCCGTGACGTCCGAGCCTGGCGAACGGAACCGTCTTGTGACGTTGTCGAGGACCAGCATGGTGTCTGTAATGCTAGGGGATGGGACCCGGGGAGTCTATGCGCCGGGCGAAGGCATCGAGGGTAGCGGTGCAGCCGGGGAACGGCTCAGCAGAGCCGGGCTCATGTTGGAAAGGATGGGTTGGCAGGCCTGGCGCGGCGACGGCAGAGGGGGCGCCGGCGAGGACGGCGCCCCCGGTTTCAGCTCCGTTGCGAGGCCTTCACACAGGTCGTGGTCTGCGTCGGATGCGCCGCGAGCTGCGGCCGCTGACCTGCGGTCACGTCATAGAGTCGGGCCGCGTCGGGCCGCTCGACCCGGACCACCGCCGCGTCGTTGCAGAGCTTCGATGCGTCGTTATGGATGACCGAGCCCGTGGCATGCCCGCCCGTGATCGCATAAGCCGTCAAAGCCACGCACGTTGCAAAGACCGGGGCCAGGGTCACTCCGAATATGGTTCGCTTGAACATTGGTTCCATCCCTTCGTTGTCATCCCTCCTGTGTGCCCTTACGGGATGGATGGGAACAGAGATTCACGCGAGCCCTGTCCGGCGGTTGCGTCGACACCCGGGCCTCACCCGCGCGCATACAGCCCCGTGACGCGCGCCTCCGCCAGGATGTGGCCTTTCATGGCGCCGTCCAGCGCTCGCCGGTCGGCGCCGGGCTTCAGCTGCAGCCGCTGGTCCAACGCGTAAAGCGTGAACCGATAGTGGTGGTCGCGGTGGCCCCTGGGCGGGCACGGGCCCGTGTAGCCTTTGCGGCCCGCGCTGTTGCTGCCTTCCTCTGCGCCGGGGGCGGGGCCGTCCGGTACGGCGCCGGCGGCCAGTCCGTCGGTGTCGGGCCCCAGGTTCCAGATGAGCCAGTGCACGAACGTGCCGGACGGCGCGTCGGGGTCATCCAGGATGAGGGCAAGGCTCCGGGCATTCTCCGGCACGTCGTGGAACTCCAGCCTCGGGGACAAGTTGCGGCCTTCACAGGTGAACTCCTTCGGAATGCGGCCGCCGTCCTGGAACTCGGGCGATGATATGCGCATGGGATCTCCTTCGCCGGAAGTGCGAACTCAGGTGTAACATCGACACTACCCGATCAGCCGCCTGCCTTCCGCGAGCCGCTCGTCGTACGTGCGCTCCAACGCTTCGCTCACGCCCCGGCAACCGGCCACCACCGCTTCCGTCCAGTCCAGGTATTCGCGCCGGCGCTCCGCGGTCCAGCCGGCGGGCGGCGCGTGCGTCACGTCGGTCACGTTGCAGATCTTGTCCGAGATCTTGATGAGCTTGGCCCTGTCGGTGAGGTCGGGCGCGTGCTCGACCTGGAGCCGCTTCCGCACCGGGCTGCGGAGCTGCTTGTCATCGGTCATTTCGGCGACGAGGCCGGCCACCTCGGAGCCGAACTCCGCCTCCAACTCCGCCAGCGTGGTCTCCGTGTCCTCGATGGTGTCGTGCAGCACCGCTGCCTGCAGGACCGCAATGTCGGTCACCCCACCGATGCGTGCCAGGACCTCGGCCACGGCGATGGGGTGGTTGATGAAAGGCGACGCATCCTCGTCCTTGCGTCGCTGGTAGCTATGCTTGCGGGCCGCGAAACGCAGCGCCGCCAGCAACTCTGTCGTGTCGTTCTTCATCACGCTCTGATTCCGTCCTCACCTCACGGCAACCCTTCCTCGCGGGCCACCCAGTCATGCACCTTGCGGTCCAGCACGGTCAGCGGCACCGGGCCGCTGCCCAGTACGACGTCGTGGAACGCACGCACATTGAACTGCGTTCCCAGCTGCTGCTCGGCGTAGTGCCGGAGCTTCAGGATCTCCAGCTGGCCCATCTTGTAGGCGAGCGCCTGGCCGGGCCACGCAATGTAGCGATCCGTCTCCGTCGTCACTTCATGCAACGACAGCGCCGTGTGCGACGCCAGGTAGTCGATGGCCTGCTGCCGCGTCCAGCCCATCCAGTGGATGCCCGTGTCCACCACCAGCCGGCAGGCACGCCACATTTCGTACGTCAACCGGCCAAAGTCGCTGTACGGGTCCGTGTAGAACCCCATCTCCTGCCCCAACCACTCCGAATACAAGCCCCACCCCTCGCTGTAGGCATCCACGCCGGCGTGTCGCCGGAACTCCGGCAGATCCATCAGCTCCTGCTGCAGCGCGATCTGCAGGTGGTGCCCCGGCACCGCTTCGTGGAGCGTCAACGACTCCAGCGTATACAACGGCCGGCTCGGCAGGTCGTACGTGTTGACCCAATACGTGCCCGGCTGCGTCCCGTTGATGGGCGCCGGCACGTAGCGGCCGCCCGTGTACTTGGGCGCGATGTCCGCCGGGACCGGCGCCACCGTGTACGGCTGGCGCGGCAGCCGGCCGAATTCCGACGGCAGCTTGCCGTCGATGCGCTTGGCAATCCACGCCGCGTCCTTCAGCAGCTCGTCGGGCGTCTTCGCGTAGAAGCGCGGATCCGTGCGCAGGAAATGCAGGAACGCCGGGAAGTCGCCCTGGAAACCCGTCTTCTTCATCACCACCTGCATCTCCGCCTGGATGCGCGAAACCTCCGCCAGCCCGATGCGGTGCACCGAGTCCGGGCTCACGTCCAGCGTGGTGAAATGCCGCACCAGCCAGCGGTAGTAGTCGCGCCCGTCCGGCAGCTCCGACGCGCCGATGCTCGCCCGGGCGTGCGGACGATACTCCCCGGTGAAAAACGCCAGGAAGGTGCGATAGCCCGGCACCACGGCTTCCCGGATCGCCGCCCGCCCCGCCGCGCGCAGCCGTTGACGGTCCGAGTCGGGTACACCGACGGGGAACGACTCGAACGGCGCCCAGAACACGCTCTGCTCCGGGTCGTCCACAATGTGCGCCGAGATGGTGCCCTCGAAGCCCGCCAGCACCACCTTCGGCTGCACCATACCCGCCGCCATGCCCTCTCGCATGAGCGCGATCTGCTGGTCGACGTAGTGCGGCCACGCCTTCAACCGCGCGATGTAGTTCTCATAGTCACGCGTGTTCCGGAACGGCGTCGCCCGCTGCAGCATGGCGAACGAGGTGTGGAAACCGCCCTCCGCCGTGATGGGCATCAGGTACTCCTTGAACCGGTACGACGTCAGCGCGTCCTCCTGCTCGCGCTGGAACATGTCGTAGCTGATCCGCTCCTCTTCCGTCAGCGGCTCCCGGTCGATGGCCTGGAGCTGCTGAAGCAGATCACGACGATGTGCCGCCCGGCGCGCCGCATCCGCGTCGCTCACCGACGGCAAGCGGTCGTTGTACCGGTCGTCGCCCACGTACGTGGCCGCGATGGGGTTCTCACGCAGTCGCCACTGCCACGCCTGGTGAAACAGCGCCCGCAGCTGGTCGGAGGCTGACTGGGCACGCGCGGGCCGCGCCGCAGGCAACGCCAGGGCGAGAAGGACGAGGAGCAAGCCGGTGAATCGGAGTGTGCGCCGCATGTGAGCATGCTCCCCTGAAAGCGCCGCGCCCGTCAAATATACGTGGTGGGGGCTATCTTCGCCGTTGCCGCTGGTTCACGAAAATCGTGACACGGAGAGCACGGAAAAGCGGAGATTACGGAAGAACCAGGCAACCGGCGGTTCGTCGCGTAATCCGGTAGAGACTCAGGCCGCAGGTCAGGGTTCCCTTTGTTTGTGGCGTCTGGTTTCCCGCAGTTCGCCTCGGTTCCGGTGCCGTCCTGTTCCCCGTCGGTATGGTTCCGTGGTCTCCGTTCGTCCGTGTTGTCCTGGGCCTCCCCCAAACCCATTCCCCTTGACACTCTACAGGAAGCGTGGCATCACTTGTAGAGTGTCTAGGGGAACACAAGGAGGCTGGCGATGACACTGGGCGACGACGGGCAGGCGAGCAGCGATGTGCTTCAGGGGACGCTTGACCTGTTGATCCTCAAAGCCTTGTCGCTGGGGGCGATGCACGGCTGGGGCATTGCGGTGCGGATCCAGCAGGTGTCGGAGGACGTGCTGCAGCTGAACCAGGGGTCCCTGTACCCGGCGTTGCACCGGTTGGAGCGGAAGGGGTGGATCCGGGCGGAGTGGGGCACGTCGGATAACAATCGCCGGGCGAAGTACTACCGGCTGACGTCCGCCGGGGAGCGACAGCTGGGGGTGGAGGAGGCGCATTGGCGGCGGTTCGCGGGCGCCGTGGAACGGATGCTGGCGGAGGGAACGACATGAGCGCACGGAGCGAGCTGTGGACGCGTCTGCGGGCGCTCTTTCGTCGAAACGTGGTGGAGCGCGAGCTGGACGACGAGCTGCGTCACCACCTGGAGATGGAGGTGGACGCGGGGGTGCGGGCGGGCCTGTCGCCGGAGGAGGCGCGTCGTCGTGCTCTGGTGAGGTTTGGCGGCGTGGAGCGTCACAAGGAAGCGGCGCGGGACGAGCGCGGCGTGCGCTGGCTGGAGGAGGCGTGGCGGGACCTGCGGTTCGCGCTGCGCAGCCTGCGCCGGAGCCCGGCGTTCACGATTGCGGCGGTGCTGACGCTGGCGCTTGGGATCGGGGCCAACACGGCGATCTTCAGCGTGGTGGACGGTGTGCTGGTGCGTCCGATCCCATTCCGGGATGCGAAGTCGCTGTACATGATCTGGGAAACGGACCGGAACAGCGGGACGGTACGGGAGCCGGCGGCGTACCCGGACTACGAGGACTTCCAGTGGATGTCGAAGCAGTTCTCCGACATGGGCGCCCTGCTGGCGACGCAGGCAACGCTCACGGGCAGTGGCATGACGCCTACGCGCACGGACGCGTTGTGGGTGACGCCGTCGTTGCTGCGGCTACTGGGCGTGAAGCCACTGGCAGGTCGGCTGTTCACGGAGCGTGACGCGAAGGATGGGTCGGCGCTGGTGATCCTGGGCGAGGCGTTCTGGCGGGCCCGGTTCGGCGCGGATCCTGGCGTGGTCGGCCGGACGATCCAGTTGTACGATCGGCCGTTCACGGTGGTGGGCATTTTGCCGGAGTCGGCGGGCTTCGGGTTCCGGCAGATGCTGGGGCGGGCGGCGTACGCGGGCGGTTTCGCCGGCGACGGCCGTCGGTCGGTGGACCTGTGGGCGACGATGCCGTTGCCGCCGGCGTACCTGGAGCGGGACACGCACCCGTTCTTCGTGGTGGGTCGGTTGGCGGAAGGTTCCAGCGCCCGGGCGGCGGCGACGGAGATGGGGCGGATCGCGGCGGACCTGGAGGCGCGCTACCGGTCGAACGATGCGCGAGGCACTCACGTGGAGTCGTACGCCCAGGTCGTCTTTTCGCCGGTCCGGCCGGCGTTGCTGACCTTGCTGGCGGCGGTGGCGCTGGTGCTGCTGGTAGCGTGCGTGAACGTGGCGAACCTGCTGCTGGCACGGGGCACGGCCCGGGCCCGCGAGCTAGCGGTGCGTCGTGCGCTGGGCGCCGGCGGCGGGCGGCTGGCCGGCCAGTTCCTGGCGGAGAGCGCCGTATTGACGCTACTGGCGGCAGCAGCAGGCGTCGGCCTGGCGTACGGCGGGCTGGGCGCCCTGCGGGCCATGGCGCCAGAGGAGTTGCCACGCCTCGAAGCCGTGGCGGTGGACGGCCGCGTGCTGCTGGCGACGGTGCTGGTATCCGCGCTGGCGGCGCTGATCTTCGGCATGGTGCCGACGCTTCAGGCCCGACGGTTGAACGTGAGCAACGGCCTGGCGGCGGGCCGGGGCGCGGGCGGAAGTGGGCGGCGGGCCCGTTCGCTGCGCTCGGCGCTGGTGGTGGTGGAGATGGCGTTGGCGGTCATGCTGGTGAGCGGCGCCGGGCTCCTGATGAGGAGCTTCTGGGCGCTCGTGCACACCGACCCGGGCTTTCGGGTGGAGGGCGTGCTGAAGGCGCAGTTCCAGCTGCCGCTGACGCGCTATCCGCAGAACTACCGCGAGTGGCCGCGGTGGCCGCGGCAGGAAGCCTTCATGCGGTCGATTCTGGCGTCGCTCGAAGCGACGCCGGGAGTGGAGTCCGTGGCGTTGTCGGCCTTCAACCCGCTGGACCGCGGCAACACCAACTCCTTCGTCGTGGTGGGCCGGGAAGAGGAAGGCAAGGACTGGCCGGAGCTGCCCCGGCGGGCCGTGACGCCCGGCTACTTCGCCACCGTGGGCGTCCCCATCGTCGAGGGTCGCGGCCTCCGCGCCGGCGATGACCTGGAGGCGCCACCGGTCACGGTCGTGAACGAAGCCATGGTGAAGCGCTACTTCCCCGACGGCTCACCCATCGGCCACGCCATCCGCATGTGGGGCGTCAACTGGCGCATCGTGGGCGTGGTGGCCGACGAGCACTTCTACGGGCTGGACCAGCCGGCGCCGCCCGCGGCCTACATGGCGCTGGCCCAGTCGCCCCTCAACAGCGGCAGCATCCTCGTGCGCACGTCCGGCGATCCCATGGCGCTGGCAGGAGCCGTGCGGCGCGCCGTCCACGACTTCGACCCCCAGCTCGCCGTGTTCGGCGTCGAACCGCTATCCCGGACCCTTTCCGCGTCCGTCGCCGGGCGCCGCTTCACCACCCTGCTGCTGGGCCTGCTCGCCGCCCTCGCCCTCGTCCTCATGGCCGTGGGCATCCACGGCGTGCTGAGCTACACAGTGGCGCAGCGCACGGGCGAGATGGGCATCCGCATGGCCCTGGGTGCCAGGCGCGGCGCCATCGTGGGCATGGTGGTCCGCCAGGGACTCGGCCTCACCGTCGTCGGCCTCGCTCTCGGCCTTGCCGGTGCACTTGCCGGTACACGACTCCTCGCCAGCATGCTCTTCAAGGTGCCGGCCCGAGATCCCCTCACGCTGGCGGCGGTGGCCGGCGTCGTGCTGGCTTCGGCCCTGGTGGCGACCGTCGCGCCCGCCCGGCGCGCGACGGCGGCAGATCCGATGGGGGCCCTAAGGTCAGAATAGCGCGGCAGCTCCGCGTCGTAGCGCAGCCCTGCACCACGTGGAACGGCCGGCCACGGCCGATTCGCCGCAGGGATACTTGCGTGTTTAGCTAAACATCTTATCTTCCACGCCATGGATGCATTCAAGGCGCTCGCCGATCCGACGCGGCGCGGGATCCTGAGGTTGTTGCGGGAGGGTCCCCGCACGTCGGGGCAGATCGCGGAGCAGTTCGACTCGGCGTGGCCGACGGTATCGCGGCATCTGGGGGTGCTGCGTGCCGCGGGACTGATCACGTCGGAGCGTCGTGGTCAGCAAGTCGTGTACGAATTGAACACCACTGTATTCCAGGAAGTCATCGAGGAGCTGCTCGACTGGATACCTGGAAGGAGGAAGGATGCGTGACTGGATGATCGCGATAGGTCTTTCGCTAAGCGTTGTGGCGCCCGTGACGGCGCAGGGAACGAGGCCGTACACGTTCCGCATGGTGGTGGGCCGAGACACGGTGGCGAGCGATGTCGTGACGCGGACGCCGACGCAGGTGGACGTGGACATGGTCTACCGGGCGGGGGGGCAACGGTGGCACTACACCATGACGGTGGCGCCGGACCAGCGTGTGACGGGCATAACCAGTGCCTTCTACCGCGTGGCGCAGGGCGACACTGCGCCGTACCAGACTGCGGTTGCCGAGTTTGTCGGTGACTCGGTGCACGTGAAGATCTCTGGCAGCGTGTCGCGGACGGAGACGATCGCGACAACGCCGGGGGCCATCCCGTACGTCAACCCGTCGAGTGGCATGATCGAGCAATTGTTGCGGCGGGCGCGTGCGATGGGCGGTGCGACGGACACGGTGCCCATCTTCGCGATGGTGGGCGGCCACACGATTCCGGTGTCCGTCACCTGGCAGGGCGCGGACTCGGCGGTGCTCCACCTCGCCGGCGTGGAGATGCGTGCGGCGGTGGGGCCGGACGGCTCGCTGCTGGGCCTCACGGTGCCGGCGCAGAACGCGCACGTGGTCCGGCTGGACGGTGCGCATCCGCTGGTGCTGGAAAAGATCGACTACGGTGCGCCTCCGGGAGCGCCGTACACGGCAGAGGACGTGACCGTGCACACGCCTGGGGGGCTGGCGCTGACCGGCACGCTGACGCTGCCCGAGGCACGAGCCGGGCGGGTGCCGGCCGTCGTGACCATCACGGGGTCGGGCGCCGAGGACCGGGACGAGCGCATTCCGATGGTGCGGGGTTATCGCCCCTTCTGGCAGATTGCGGACACGCTGGCGCGCCGCGGCATCGCGACGCTGCGGCTGGACGACCGGGGTGTGAACGGATCGTCCGCCGGCCCGGAAGGCGCGACATCAGCGGACTTCGCCAACGACATCCGCGCGGCGCTCGCCTACCTGCAAACGCGGTCGGAGATCGATGACTCGCGGCTGGCCCTGGTTGGCCACAGCGAGGGCGGGTTGATCGCGCCCATGGTCGCAGCGACCGAATCGTCACTGAGGGGCATCGTGCTCATGGCGGGCCCGGCCTATACGGGCCGGCGCATCATCGCATACCAGCAGCGCAATGCGGTGGAGCACGCGCCGTCGCTCACGCCTGCCGAGCGGAAGAAGGCGCTGGCGCAGAGCGAGAAGGAGACGGCGCAGCTGGCGTCCAAGAACGGATGGCTGCGTTTCTTCCTGGACTACGACCCGTTACCGACGGCGCGCAAGGTGCGTGTTCCGGTCCTCATCCTCCAGGGCGAGACGGACCACCAGGTCACTCCGGAGCAGGCCGACACGCTGGCGGCCGCGTTCCGTGCCGGCGGTGATCGCGATGTCACGCTGCGCAAGTTCCCTGACACCGACCACCTTTTCCTGGCCGATTCCAGCGGCCAGCCCAGCGGTTACGCCGCGCTGCCCTCCCATGCGGTGCGGCCGGAGGTGCTGGGGGCGATCGCCGACTGGCTGACGGCGCATCTGGGGAAGTCGTGAGGTCGGGGTCCCTTCGTTGACAGGGAGACGGAGGGGATGGGGAGAGTGGGGGCAATCGGCGATATCAGGCGTCCAGCAGCGGCGTGGGCTCGCCGATGTCCGCCAGGCCGTTCACCTGGACCCAGCGCCGCAGGTAGGGGTCGTCGGCTTCCAGGGACGGGCCCACCTACGAACGGTCGCGTGAAATGGGGCGGGGAGGAGCTGTCGGGGGAGGGCGTCCGGCCTCCTGGAGCCCGCTCCCTTCCTCATCGGTCATGTCGACACGGACTTTCCTGCTCGCTTCGCCACAGCGGTCGACGACGAACACGAACACAGCGTCGGGCGCGTCGTCAGCACCGGGGCTTACAGAGAACCGGCGGACGCCGCCGGGCAGGAACCGCGTGGTCCAGCCCCGGCCGTCGTGGAGCTGCACCACCCACAACCAGGGTTTGGTGCCGGCCGCCGGCCGGAAGCGGAGGGAGAAGTCACGGCCTCTGGAACCGTAAAGGACCGCAGGCGGAGCGGGCGGGGCCCTGTCCAGCCAGGGCGAGGCAGGCACGAGTGCCGGCATCTGGTACGCCCGATCCCGGAGCAGCCGCGCCAGCGAGTCTGGACGGGGCAGGAGTGCTCGCATGCTGAACAGGATGTTGCCGCCGGCGCCTGCACCGCGCGTGACATGGATCTCGCGCAGGATCTCGGTGGCGGACCAGCCTTCGTCCTGCGCAGCGCTGCCGACGCGACTGGGGATGAGTCCAGGCCACACGTGACGCTCGTGGAGGTTCTGCCGCATCCACCAGTCGAGCAGGAGGGGGAAGCTGACATCACTGCGGGCGATGGGCCAGTAGAGCTGAGGCGCCACGTAGTCCATCCAGCCGTGCCACAGCCACTTGCGAGCATCCGCATACAGCTCGCCATAGGCGTCGTAGCCGTAGGTAGCCGCCGGGTGCCCCGGCCGCCACGTGCCCATGGGCGCGATGCCCAGCTTGACCCACGGCTTGACGGCCTTGACGGAATCGTAGAGCGCCTCGACGAAGCCGTCGATGTTGGCGCGCCGCCAGTCGGGGCGATGGAGGGTGCCGCCGGCATCCACGTAGCGCCGCCAGGAAGCGTTGTCGGGGAACGGCACGGCATGGCCGGTCGCGTCCAGGACGGGATAGGGGTAGAAGTAGTCGTCGAGGTGGACGCCGTCGATGTCGTAGCGGCGGACCACGTCCAGAATGACCCTGAGGGAGTGGGCGCGAGCGGCGGGCTCGCCCGGGTCCAGCCACAGCTGATCGCCATACTCCCGCACCAGCTCCGGGTGTGTTCGGCTGATATGGTCCTTCGAGACGTCGTGGTGCAGGCCTGAGCGGCGTGCACGGAAGGGATTGAACCAGGCGTGCAGCTCGAGGCCCCGGGCGTGGGCTTCCTTCACGGCGAACCTCAACGGGTCCCAGTAGGGGTGCGGTGCCCTGCCCATGGTGCCGGTGAGATACTCGGACCACGGCTCGTACGGCGAGTCGTAGAAGGCGTCCGCTGCCGGCCGCACCTGGAAGACGACGGCGTTCAGGTTGAGCGACGCGGCCCGGTCCAGGATGGCGAGCAGCTCCGCCTGTTGCTCTCTCGTGGACAGGCCCTCGCGCGACGGCCAGTCCACGTTGCCCACGGTGGCGACCCACACGCCGCGGAACTCTCGCGGCACGGGCGGCGGGGCCAGCGCAGGGTTGGAGGCAGACACCGACCTGGTCGTTGACGCGAACGCAACGACCAGGGCGCACGCCATCCCGAGCGGAGGTGCGGAACGCACGAGCGTCGTCGCCAGCAGGTTTCGCAGCATGCAGGCAAGGTGGCCGCGGCGGCCGTCCCGTCAAGGGGCGGTTGCCGGATGGACGGGCCGGTGCGTAGCTTCGCATTCATGCCGCTGCCCCCGCTCCCTGAAGCCTGGCGAACCGCTCTGGGCGACGAGCAGCCCCGGCCCTACTTCGAGGCGCTGGGTGCGTTCGTGGACCGGGAGTACGCGACCCAGACCGTCTACCCGCCTCGCTCGCTGATCTTCCACGCCCTGGAGCTCACGCCCCCCGACGCGGCGCGCGTGGTGATCCTGGGGCAGGACCCCTACCCGAACGCCGGCCAGGCACACGGCCTGTGCTTCTCGGTGCCGGCGGGCGTCGAACCGCCGCCGTCGCTCCGCAACATCTTCCGGAAACTGACGGCGGACACCGGTGTGCATGCCACGTCGACGGACCTGACGCCGTGGGCGCACGAAGGCGTGCTGTTGTTGAACACGGTGCTGACCGTGCGCGCGGGAGAGGCAGGCTCGCATCGGGGGCACGGCTGGGAGCAGCTCACCGACGCGGTGATCCGCACCGTGTCGATGACGGCGGAAGGTGCCGTGTTCCTGCTCTGGGGCAAGCAGGCGCACGCCAAGCGCGTGTTGGTCGAAGAACCGCGCCACACAGTGCTCACGGCGGCGCACCCTTCCCCACTCGCGGCCTGGCGTGGGTTCTTCGGCAGCCGCCCATTCACCCGGGCCAACGCGGCGCTCAAGGAAGCGGACCGGGAGCCGGTGGACTGGAGCGTGATCGGGTAGGGAGGCGCCGTGGCAGCTGCGCCACGGAGCGTCAGGACGACGCGGCGGCGTCGGCCTCGTCCCGCGGCGCCGCAGGCCTTGCCCCCGGACACAACCGCACCCTGCGATAGCCGCAGAACCAGCACTCCTCGGGATGCTCGGTCAGGTCCGCGCGAACGGAGCCGACGTTGCGGGCGGCGGCTTCGAACGCCTGAGCGGCGAGGCGGCGGGCGGGTTCGTCCAGGGTCTGACGAACGTGGGCGGCGGCACGCGAGAACTGGAAGGCAAACCAGTCCACCGGCTGGCCGGCAATGGCGGCAGCGGCGGTCACGTACACATCGCGTTGGGGTGCGTACTGTTTCGCCTTGGCGTCCACGGCGCCGGCATCGCACTGGGTGGTCTTCACGTCCAGCATGCGGAGGCCGTCGGGCCCGGGCGCGGCCAGGTCGATGCTGCCCAGGGCGCTTACGCCGTCGGCGTGGACGTACGCGAAGCCCAGCTCCCGGCGGGCCTCGGGTCGGTCGAACAGCTCCCGGTAGTCCGGGTGCTGGAGCACACGCTCGATCTCGTCCCGCAGGTGCGCGCGGTAGCGGCGGCCGGGATCGCTGTCGGGCGGCGGCGCGCCTTCGTCCCAGCGGCCGATGGCGACCTCCAGAAGGCCGGGCAGCTGGGCCTCATCGTCGAGGTGTTCCAGCACCTCGTGCACGATCTGGCCGCGCCGCACTGCGCTGACGAGCGCTGCCTCGGAGCCGCGGTGCTCCGGCTCCGGGATGCCGGCTACGTAGCGCAGCCAGTGCCGGCGCGGACAGCGACTGTAGACCAGGAACTCCGTCGCCGAGTGTCGCGCGGGGCCCACCGGCACGCGCACCGGGACCGGCGGCAGGTCCAGGATGTCGGGATCCTCGACGGGCACGGGCTCGGGAGCGCCGTCGGCGGCGGCCGCGGCTTCCACGCCGGCATCGAACGCGGCGGCCTCGTCGTGGGCCACGTGCACCGTCAGGGGCCAGGTCCGGGCGTCGGCGCCGGTGAACGACACTTCGGCAGCGTCGTCGTCCAGCAGGCCCGGCAGGAGGTCGCCCAGCACCGTGCCGGGCGGTTGACCGCGCACGCCGTCGCCCATGGGGATGCCCGACAGGATGAGCCGATCCCTGGCCCGCGTGGCGGCGACGTACCAGAGGCGGCGGTCCTCCGCGGCCTCCTCCGCGTGGATGCGCGCCATGAGGTCCTGCCACGGCTGCGGCTGCTGGTCGTGCTTGGTGTCGGGCCGCCCAAGGCGCATCTCGCCCCGCACCTTCAGCAGGTCGGGATACGAATTCTGCGGCGCGCGGATCAGGTCGCCCCAGAACACGACCGGCCATTCCAGCCCCTTGGCGCTGTGAACCGACGTGATGGTGAGCACGTCGTCCTTTTCGCCATAAAGAGGTGCCTCCGCCACGCGGTCGCCGCGTGCCCGCCGCTCCTGGATGGCGCGCAGGAAATCGCCCAGGCCGGCGTCCGCGGCGCCGCGCACCATGTGGACGAACTGGCGCACGTTGGCCACCCGCTGCCTTCCGTCATCGCCCTGCAGCGCCAGGTGCGCCGTGTAGCCGCTGTCGCGCAGGAGCTCGTCCAGCAGCTGCCCGGCCGGCAGACGGTCGCGCAGCTCCGCGAATCGGTCCAGCATGCGTACGCCGTCGAGCAGCCGTTGCGCTTCGACTTCCTGCATGCCGTCGAGGGAGAGGTCATCGCGGTCGCGCCCGCGGGCGAGGTGGTGGAGAGCGTTCCAGTAGGGCCGGGGCGCGTCCCGGGCGATGCGCAGCAGGGTCTCGTCCTTCACGCCGACGAACGGCGCACGCAGGAAGCCCAACAGGGCACGGTCCTCGCGAGGATCGCGCACGGCCTCGAGCGCCACGATGAGGTCCATGACTTCCCTGGTCCCCAGGAAGCCTTCGCCACGCAGCGCGTAGACGGGCACGCCGGCGCGATCCAGCGCGGAGCGGTAGGTGTCCAGGGCGGTCCAGGTGCGGAGCAGCAGTGCCATGTCACCCCAACCGACGCCCTCGTCATGGAGCTCGCGGGCGCGGCGGGCGAGGGCGGCGGCCTCGATGGCGCGCACGTCATCCGCGCGCCGCACCTTCCCGTTGGCCGGTCGGGGCGGCACCAGAATGGCCTCGACCACCGGACCGTCCGCCGGCGGCCGCGTGGCCTGGACCGGCCGGTACGGCACCTCGTAGTCCGCCAGCTCCCGGCCGTTCAACGGGGTGTCCAGCATGCGACCGACGGTGGCATCCACGGCGGCCAGCACCTGCGGCACGCTGCGGAAGTTGTCCTCCAGCGGCACGACGACTCCGTGCCCGCTGCCGGCGAAGTCCCGTTCCACTTCGCGCCACACGGTCACGTCGGCGCGCCGGAACCGGTAGATGCTCTGCTTCGGGTCGCCCACCAGCATGAGGCGTGGCGTGTCAGGACGGTCGCCGGTCGGCTCGGCCAGTAGGTAGGCGAGCTCCTTCTGGATGGGGTCGACATCCTGGAACTCGTCGATGATGAGCGTGTGGATGCGGCGCTGGAGCGCGCGGCGCACGGTGACCTCATCACGCACCAGGTCGCGGGTCCAGGCAACCATCCGGTCGAAATCGACGGAGCCCGCCGCCTCCAGGCGACGTCCGAGACGTTCCTCCGCCCGTTCCGCCAGCTGGACCAGGGTGCGCTCGCGCGCGTCCAGGTCGGCGGCACGCAGAGAATCCAGCAGCGAGGCGTCGTTCAGCAGATCGACGACCCAGCTCATGACCTCATTCGCGGGGCGCTCGCCCAACAGAGCGTCCATCCCGGAGACCGCCTCCCGCTCCAGTGCGTCCAGTAGTGTCTCCTTCGCCACGTCGGCCACCAGCGTCGCTGCCTGGCCCTCGTCCAGCACGTCCCGGAACGGCGCTCGGCCGGCGCGCAGCGCGAAGTCACGCAGCACGTCGCCGCAGAAGGCGTGGATCGTTCCGATGCGCGCCAGGTCGACCTCGTTGGCATCCGTCACGCGTCCCACCCGCCTCAGCTCGGTGCGCAACTTCTCCTTCAGGTCCGCAGCCGCCTGGTTGGTGAACGTGATGGCTGCCACCTCACGCAGGCGCACCGGCGCGGCGCGGCGCTCGCCGCGCAATCGCACCCCTAGCAGGTACAGGATCCGGCCCACGACGGTGAACGTCTTGCCGGTGCCGGCACCGGCCGCGACCAATACGTGCCGGTCCGCTTCCCGGATGGCCGCCCACTGGGACGGACGCGGCTCCCGCACCGCCGGCTCGGGCGTCGCCATCAGTGGTTCCTCTTCGTGCGGGGCCCGCCGGCCACGCGGCAGATGTCCCAGGCGTGGCAGAACGGCGGGCACATGCACGAGGGCGCGGGGCGCGCCGGGAACTGACCGCCTCGCGCCGTGCGCACGTGCCGGCCCACGGAGTCCAGTGCGCGCGTCATGTGGGCGGCCGCGTCGTCGTCCTCCTCCAGCGTTTCGGTCTTCGGATTCACCTGCGCGAGCTGGAGCGAGTGCAGCACCGCCGGCTGGCGAATGGACCGGTACTCCACGCGCGCCACCCGATCTCCCGGTTGCAGTCGTGTCAGCGCGTAGGCATAGAGCGGGACCTGGAGCACGACGTCGTCGTCCCAGGCCTTCCTGTCTCCTGCGCCCGGCACCGAGCCCTTGCTGCTCTTGTAGTCCACCGCCGCCACGAACCCGGCAGCATCCACGCGCTCGTCCACGCCGCGCTCCACCCGGTCCACGATCCCGCGGAACCGCACGCGCACGCCGGCGACCTCCAGCACGACGTCGTCGAACTTCAGCTCATGGTCGGTGACGCCGGTGCGCAGGATCCTGGGCGCGTTCCGCTTCCTGGTGCTGAACATGTCCTCGTTTGCCTGCACCTCGAAGGCGAGGTAATCGAGGAGCAGCTTCTGGAGCTCCTGCCGGCGGGCACCACGCAGGGCCGGGTGCCCCAACCAGACCTGACCAGCCTGGTCCAGCGCCGCGTCCAGCGCCTTCACGGCGGCGGGCCGGGCCCAGGCCAGGTCGATGTCCCGCAGCAGCACCGGGCCGCCGGCCCGCTCGACCGCCGCCTGGTAGAACCGGCGCAGCGCATCATGCAGAACCGTGCCGCGCACGCGCGGATCGATGTCGGCGTCGGGGTCCTCCTTCTTGTCCAGCCGCAGCAGCCGGCCGGAGAAATAGGCCCACGGGCACTTGGCGTACGACTCCAGCTGGGTGGGGCTCCAGATGCGGCCTTCGCCCAGCTCCACGGCCAGCCAGGCCTGCAGCTCCGCGTCCTCGATCAGGCCGTTGTACGCCGACGACGCCCCTGTCTGCCGCAGGCGCTCGATGCGTGCGCCGTGCAACGCGGCGTCCACGGCGCCTTCCGAAACGACGGGCACGTGGGGCGTCAGCACACGCCAGGCGCCGATCTCTTCCGGTTCCACGCCGGTGGCGGCCTGCACCTCGTCGATGAACGTGGAGGCGACCACTTCGCCGCCGCGCTCGTCCAGGCGGGCGTGGCTCAGCGTCAGGCTGGTCCGGGCGCCGGCCACGAGGCTCCTGAACGCCTCGCGTTCCCGGGCTTCCCACACCTCGCGCAGCTCCATCGGCAGGCCGCCCGCCACCAGTGCTTCCCGGTCCCGTTCGTCCAGGATGGGCGAGCGAGGCGCGACGGACGGAAACCGGCCGCCCTCGAGGCCCACGACGAACACGTCGTCGAACGACCGCTGCAGTGCCGCCAACGCTTCCAGCACCTGCACACCGCGCTGTGTCCGCGTCCACAGCGCCGCGTCCCCCGACAGCATCTCGCGCAGCCGCGCCTCGAACGCGGCCGTTGCCAGCCGCTCCTCACCACCACCCCACGCCTTCACCGCCTCGCGCCACTGCCTCACGATTTCGCGCACGCCCATCCAGGCGGCCGCGTCCGCCGCCACCGCGTCCAGACGATCCGCAGGCACGTCGTACACGCGCCGCTCCACGCTCCACGGGTCGTCTTCCACGAACGACGCCAGCCAGTCCAGCCACGCATCCAGCCGACGGTCGCCGTCGAGCACGCCCGCCAGCATCGCGAAATCCCGGAAATCGTCCAGGGCCGCGGCCACCTGCTCGGCGGCGGGCGGCGCGCTGCGACGCTCCATCGCCGTGTCCTCCTCGTCGTCCGCCGATTCCGCCAGTCGGCGCTCCCACTCCACCGCTTCCTGGTACAGCGCCTCGATGGCGGCGTCCCACGCCGGCAATCCCTCGATGCGCCGCCGGTAGCCGATGTGGTTGAGCACACGCACGTTCAGGCGCACGCCCAGGTACGGCTGCTCCGCCAGCTCCACCAGTCCGTACCGCGTCCACCCTTCCGCCGCCACACGGAACAGCGTCAGGATGGATCGCACCACGGGGATCTCCGCCAGCGCCAGCCGGCGGCGCGCGGTGGCGGGCACGCCGACCCGCGCCAGCGCGTCGATGGCCAGGTCGATGAACGGCCGGTTGTGTCGCGCCACGACGGCGATCCGTTGCGCAGGCACGCCACCATCGATGAGCGTGCGGACCCGGCAAGCCACCTCCTCCACCTCCCGCTCCGTGTCCGGTGCCGAGATGATGCGCACACGCGGCGCCCGTCCAGGCGGGTCATCCTCGGAACGGCTGCGGACGACTTCTGTCGTATCGAACAGCGGCAGGCCCGCGACACGGTCGTCGGGCGACCCGGACGCCAGAGTCGCGGCGTCGCCGGGTTCGCCGGGTTGTTCACCGGCCGGGCGTGCCGCGTCCTGCGCGGCCGCGTCGCCGCTGGTGAAGAGGCGCGCGGCCAGCCGGTGGCCGTCGTCCAGCCATTCCGCCTGCACGTCGATGCCCGGCAGCTCCAGCGGCACGGATGTGTACACGGCCACCCGGTCCAACGCATCGGATGTCGCCAGCGTGCGCAGCAGGATCGGCCAGCCGCCCTTCAGGTCCTGGAGCCCCAGCAGTCGGATCTCCCGGCGCCCGCCGAGGCGAGCCGCCAGCCGGCCGGCATCCGCCGCCGCCTCGGCCGCGTCCACCAGCCAGTCCCGCCCGTCGCGCTTGCCGGACGCCGCCAGCGTCTCCAGGTACAGCCGGTACGCGGCCGCCAGCTCGTCGTCACGCCTGCGCTCGAAGCCGTCCCGGTCGGTGCGCGCCGCCATCGCCCGAGCCAGAGCATCCGCGGTCACGCCTTCGGCCGCCAGCTCGCCGAACAGCCGGTCCACGGCGTCCATGAAGGCGTCGGGCCGGTCTACGCGGCCGAAAACATCACCGGCCGCCCGACGCATGCACTGGCCTGCCAGCACCAACCGTTCATAGTCGCCGCACGGCACACGCTCCGTCGCGCCAAGCCAGTCCGGCAGCTGCCGGAACACGCACAACGGTGGGTCGAACCAGCCACGCACGCCCAGCTCCGCGGCGCGGGCGAACAGGTCGTCCCGCAGGGCGCTCTCGCGAAGGACCAGCAGGTAGGGCGGAGACAGGAACGGCCGCCCTGGATCAGGGGGCGGCGGGGACAGGAACGCGTCCGCCGCCGCATCCAGCAGCGCAGCCGGTCGATGGGAAAGGACGACGTTCAGGCGAGCCATGGGCCTCCGGGCGAGTGCACCGGCATAGGGTACAGGCCCCGGCACCGGACGTGCAACCGCAGAGCGCCTGCTCCCCGTCAACTTGCGCGATCGGGTCGCTCCAGCGTAGCTATGTAATCACCACGACATCATGCCGGCCGCAGACAACGCGGTCTTCCTTCCCGATGGAGCCGGGCAGTGCCAATTCGCCTGGACACCCTGGGCACGCTGCGCACGTTCCGGGACGGCCAGGAGCTCGAACGGCTCCCGGCTCAACCCGTTCGCTGTGCCGTTCTGCTTTACCTCGCCATGGAGCGCGAAGCCCCGCGCGATTCCGTGCTGGGCATGTTCTGGCCGGAAAGCAGTGCGGAGCAGGCCCGCCACACGTTGAATCAGACGCTTTACGAGCTGCGCCGCATGCTCGGCGACGATTGGGTCGACGTGCGTGGCGACCGGCTCCACGTTTCCGATCGCGTCGAGGTGGATGCGCTGGAGTTCGCCCGCGCCGTCGAGGCGGGTGATGCACCGTTCGCCCTGGGCCTCTACCGCGGTGCGTTCCTGGGCGGCGCACCGCCGGCCACGACGCGCGCGTTCGAAGGCTGGGTCGACCAGTGGACCGCCCACCTGGGCCGACTGCACCGGCGGGCCTGCAAGGAAGCCATAGAGGGACGCGTGGCGGCGGAAGACCTGACGGGCGCCGTGCGACTGGCCCGCCGCTGGACGGACATCGATCCCCTGGACGACGAGGCTCAGCACCGGCTCATCGAGCTGCTCGCCCTGGACGGCGATCGCTCCGAGGCGCTGCGCCAGTACGAACGCTACGAGCGCCTGTTGCAGGAAGAGCTCGATCTCGAGCCGCTCGTCGAGACCAAGGAGCTCGTCGGGCAGATCCGCTCCGGGGAGCTGAACGGGAACGGATCCGCGCAACAGCCGGAGGGCGGGGCCACACCGGCCGGCACGGCGGAGCAGGACACACCCGGCCGCGACGCGGCTCCCGAGGACACCGCCGAGCCCACCGCTCCCGCGCTCGCGCCTGACCGGACGACCGGCTCGCACGAAGCCGGATCACCAGCCACCACGGCCGGCACCGCCACGCCGGGCTCTGCTTCAAGCATCATCGACGAGCTCCGCCAACGGCGCGTCCTGCCCTGGACGCTGGCGTACCTGGTCGTTGCCCTCGCCGCGCTGGTCGCCGTTCGGTACCTGTCGCCGGTGTACGGCTGGTCCCCTGCGATCGCGCGCAGGCTGCCGGTCTTCCTCGGGTTCGGGGCCCTCGTGGCCATCGTGCTGGCCTGGTACCATGGCGCCGCAGGCCGGCGGCGCGCCACGTCCGTGGAGGCGGGCCTGCTGGGCGTCCTGGTCATGGGGGCGCTCGTGGTCGCGAGCGTGACGGGCGAAGGGCCGAAGGCATCGACGACGGCCGCCGTCAGCCGCCTCGATCTGGCGCGCATCGCGGTGCTGCCGCTCGAAGACCTGAGCAACAGAGGCGATCTGGCCCCCCTCGCGGGTCAGCTCGCCGATGCGCTGACCGACCGGCTGGCGCAGGTCCCGGTCCTGCATGTGCTGCCTCGCGCGGCCACCAGGCCGTTCGGGGGCGGAAGGACGCCCTTCGACAGCATCGTGAAGGCGCTCAATGCGGGAGCCATCGTGGAAGGCACGGTGATGCGAGCCGGACCCGATGAATACCAGGCGACGGTCCAGCTGATCGATGCCACGTCCTCGATTCACCTGCTCAGCGACACGTTCACCGCGGCCATCTCGCAACCCGACCCGGCTGCCGACATCGCGGACCGGGCCTCTCGCGCCCTCCTGGAACGACTTCACTCGGAGCTGGTTCTCAGAGAGATGCACGCCCGCGCCCCGAACGAGCGGGCCTGGCGCCTCTTCCTGCGCGCCCGCAACGTGGCGACCATAGAGGCCGGCCGCGGGGCGAAGCTGTGGCAGGACGACCCTCATGCCGCGGAGGCATTGCTCGATCAGGCGGACTCCCTGCTTGCGGAGGACGAGCACCTGGCGCCGCACTGGCTCGACCCCACGGTGATGCGCGCGAGGGTGGAAACCATACGCGCCCTGCGAACGGCGAGCCCCGGCATGAATTACGAACCGGCAGCGACCCGCCGCGCCATCCAGCACCTCGACCGGGTGCTTCGGCAGGATCCCGATTACGTCCCGGCCCTCGCGGACCGCGGTCTGCTTCGCTACCGCCTCGGCGAGAACGCACCGGCTGCCGAGGCCGACACGCTATACAACCGCGCCGAAGCCGATCTCCGGCATGCAGTGCGCATCGACACCTTACAGGCCGAAGCGTGGTCCGTGCTCTACCAAATCGATCACCGGAAGAACGCTCTCAACACGGCGGCGGCGGATGCGGAAAGAGCCGTGAAGGCCGATGTCTTCAGGCAACACAGGCCCGCGTACCTGTGGCATGAATTCATGGCGTTCTTGAACCTGGAGGCTTTTCGACGGTCGGTTGACGTCTGCGACGAGCTGACACAATCGCGGCATGCCTCAGCATACAAGGCATACTGCAACTTGTACCTCATGAGTGGCATGCCCGGCGCACGGCTGGACGTCGACAGTGCCTGGCAACTGGCGGAGCATTTGAGGCCGCGAGAATACGGCGACATGTTCGTCGCCAAAGTCCTCGCCCGGGCCGGCCTGCGGGACAGCGCACAGCACGTGCTCCACCGCGACCTCGCCCAGCCCACCGACTCGATCCTCAGATTCACTGCCTACGACGCCGCTCATGCCTGGCTGCTGCTGGGGGACCGGGACGAGGCGATCCACTACCTCAGGATCTACGTCAGGCTCAAACCCGCCGCCATCCAGTCCCTGCCCAGGGACTGGCTATTCCGGCCCCTTTGGTCCGACCCGGAGTTTCAGCAGCTGGCGGGGGAGCGCGGACCCGGTTGAGACGCGCCGCCTAATCGTCATCCTCATCCGGATCCACGATCACTTCAGGGTCCACTACGTACACATTATCCCCGTCGGACACCGCCACCGCGTACTTGAACTTCATGGCGTCCTTGCCTCGATTGCTCCGGATCTCCTTTATCTTGCCGTCATTGTGGCGCCGATCGGGGTCGTTGTCCGCGAACGGACCCTTGACCGAACCCCGGCCATCGAACGCCACCGCCCACGCATGGTCGCATTCCCAGGTCAGCTTGTCCTTGTGCTTGACATGCTGATGCTCCGGTATCGCCGTGAGCTTCCCTCCCTGCAACTGGATCTCGATCCGGACATCACTGGGAGCGGCCGTCTTTCCATTCATGTTGCCTCCGGGGATGGTGTGGGAACGTCGGAGCACCGGTGCGGACCGACGCCGGTAGTTGAGCCGTCGGAATAACTGGGAGGAACCACAGGACCAGGCAAGCAGGACCCGACAGACGTTCCGTCGCAATATGCACCCCCGGACGCCGCAGTTCAACGAACGCCTGCTTGCGCACAGCCCTCGGGGCGCTGACACTACATCTGCACCGAAGCAGATGACGATTCACGTCCACCAGTGCGGCCCCATGACCGATACGCCCGAAGATCACGACGTACACGACACCAACGACGACCAAACGGCCGCGGAATCGCCCGCCCCGCTCCGGCCCCTCGACCTGCGCGTCGCCCGCATCGCCCGGGCCCGCGCCCACCCCAACGCCGACCGGCTCCTCGTCCTCGACATCGACCTGGGTGACGAAGAACGCCAGATCGTCGCCGGCATCGCCGCCCACTACCATCCCACCGACCTCGACGGACTCCACATCGTCGTCGTCGCCAACCTCCTGCCCGCCCGCCTGCGCGGTGAGATCAGCCAGGGCATGCTCCTCGCCGCTCAGAACGACGACGACCTCGGCCTGCTCCTCGCGCCCGAGGCCGAGCCCGGGACCCGCATCGCCGCGCAACCGGGCACACCCGACACCATCTCCATCGACGAGTTCGCCGCCCACGACCTCCAGGCTACGCCCGATGGCGTCACCATCGATGGCCAGCTCATCCGGACCACCCACCTCACCGTGGACCGGGGCGTGACCGGCAAGATCCGCTGAACACGCCAGCGCCCGACCTACGGGTGTCGCGCGGACCTGTTACAACTCTGTTACAAAACGCCGTTCGCCCCTTCGTTCGGCGAAGTTTCGCCACGGACGGAGCCCGTGAGGAGGCGATTTCGCGGTCGGGGCGCAGATGGGCTGTGAAGTTTTGCGGCTGTCAGGCAATTAGACAATGACGGCACCCAAACCGTCGGGCGGTCCGGGGCACCCCCCCTTTAGGCACCCTTAGTTCCCCGGGCCGCCACCTTCTTTCCCATCCGTTCCTCGTGGTGCTGCGTTCCAGCGCGCAGCCCGGGTCCCGTCAGAGCAGGAACGCCAGCACGATCTCCACGACGATGAGCAGGACGATGGTCGCCTCCAACAGCTCGGCGCGGGCGGTGGCGGCTTCATCGAAGAGGGCCTGGTAGGTGTCGCGAATGATGGCGAGCTTGCGGTCCACGGCGCCGCCCCAGGCGCGCACGCGGAAGAGGTCGAGGGCGGCGGCGTAGATGCGCGCGAGATACACGTCTTCGGTCACCTTCAGGGCGTTGTCGACGCGTTCGGTGAGCTCGGTGACCTCGGCCACGAGCGTGTGGAGCTCGCGAGCCAGGCGTCCGTAGCGCCGGAGCGCCCGTGGAGCCAGGGTGCCGCGCACGCGGTGCACGCGACCATACATGCGGGGCAGCTCGTCGTCCAGGAGCTCGTCGTAGTAGCGCAGCTCCAGCAGCTGTGCGTTGGCGACCTCGAGCACGTCGGCCACATCGGTGTCGCCTCGCGGCTCGACGAGCAGGGCCCGGTCCCAGGTCAACAACGCGAGGTCGTCCCGGTAGTATGAAAACCTGTTGCGCAACAGGTCGCTGCGCGCCCCTTCCGACAACGCCATGGTCTCGCCGCCCGACAGGAATGGGACGGGATCCGCACATTCGAGAAAGGCATCGGCGGACAGCTTCGGCTCCGTGCGCCGCACGACCGCCATCAGGTAATCCTCTTCGAGGCCGGCATCGGACGGCCGGAGCAGGGCGGGGGTAATGAGGGTGCGCAGCCGGTCCAGCAGCCCGATCCAGAACGACTCTGCCACGCCGGCCTTCGTCGCCTGGTCCACGGCCAGGGCGACGGCCACAAAGTCGTCCCACGAGACGTCGTCGACGTTCATGGCGAGCCGGAGGGACACGGCTCCGAAGTCGTACAGGCGAACGCGGGCTTCCGCCTCCCGCGTCGGGCCGGTCATGCCGGGCAGCGTGACCGGACCCAGCGTCAACTCCACGGATTCGACGCCGTACGCCATGGCCTTCGGCTCCGTGCGAACGAGCCGGGGTCTCGACGCGCCGGCCGTCAGCGCCTCCACGCGGCCGATGTCGATGCCGTATGCGACGTCGTAGAGGCGAAGGACGGTGAGTGCCCCTTCCAGGACATGCACGGCCGGGTGGTCGGGCGAAGTGGTCATGCGAGAAATCTAATCGGGCGACCGACAGCGCAGCAGATGGTCAAACCGGGACGCGTCGACCGGCCTACCCGTCCTCGCGGGCTCGCCGCATCGCTTCCCGCACCCGCATGGGCGACAGGTCCAGCGCCTCGCCTGCCGCGCGGATCAGTCGCGTCTCCGCGGGGTGCAGCTCGTCGTCGGCGAGGCACACGTCGTAGATGGCTTCGATGATCCGGATCTTGCCGCGCTCGCCCAGGACCGACGCGAGGCGAGTCAGATAGCGGAGCGGGTCGGGGACACGCCGTCGCATCCGGTGCAGCTCCTCGGCCAGGTCCTCCGCCGGCAACGCCAGGCCACCCTGCTGCTCCAGCACGCGGCGCGCGACCTTCATCTCCGGCGGGCGTATCCTGGTGTCCACCATGACAACGGCGGCCACCAGCGACCGGACCGCCTTCTCATCCTCGGACGGGCCGCCGGTGGCGGCTGCACGCGCGGAGAACGTGCGTCCGCAGCGTCCACATTCCAGGAAGGTCCCGGCCCGGCTGAGAGGCACGACCCTGTGCCCGAACAGTGTCAGCCACCAGCGCATGACGAAGCGGCGGCCCTCGCCGCCCTGGCAGCGAGGGCAATCGAACGGAACAGGGCCGCTGGCCCTTCGCGTACTGCGCAACGAGATCCAGCTCATACCGCCGGGCCTGGTGGCGGAGCGGCGCTCCCGCCCCTGTTCCAACGTTCAGATATGCGGCGCCGGAAGCAAGGGTCCGGTGGCCTGGGATTTGCCACTGTGTATATTGATTTTTCTACGGCGTCGTGCCCGTGCCAGGTACGGCGCCGTCATAGCGCCGCAAGAACGTAACAATAAAAACGGACTGGGATCATGGAAAGGAACCGAACGGCCGTACGCGGACTGGCGTGGTCGCTCTTGTTTATGCTGCCGCTCGCAGCGTGCAACAGAGGCCCTTCTCAGGAGGTGCAGCAGGAGCTGTCGACGCTGCGTGAGCAGCGGGACAGCCTGATCCGCGAAGAAGCAGCCAAGGCGCAGACGATGCAACGGCTCAGCCACGCGCTGGAGGCGATTCAGGGCACGAGTGGCGCCAGCGGTGCGCTGCCTGCCGAATCGCTCCGTGACCGCGTCACGGCCATGGCGACGAACCTCAAGAACGCGCAGAGCGAGCTGACCAGCGCCCGGCGTCGCATCCGGGCACTCTCTCGCAGCTCGGCGAGCCTGCGGGATTCGCTTCAGAGCACGCGTGCCATGAACGATTCGCTGCTGGCCATGCAGCGGGACTCCATCTCCACCTTGAACAGCTCGCTGACGATGACCGCGGACAGCCTGAGCCAGCAGGTGACGGCTGTTTCGGACACGCTCCGTGGCCTCCAGAAGGAACATTACACGGTGTACTACGTGGTGGGCACGGCGAAGCAGCTGCTGGACGATGGGATCGTCACGAAGGTGGGCGGCGCCCGTTTCCTCGGCTTCCTGTGGAAGCGTGGCCAGGCGCTGGTCCCGGAGCGCAGCCTGGAGAAGTCGGAATTCAAGTCCATCGACCTGCGCACCACGACGGACATCCAGCTGCCTGCGCAGGGGACGTACCGCCTGGTGTCGCGGCAGGACGTGCAGTACCTGAGCCCCACGCCGGATGCCGACGGCCGGTTCACGGGCACCGACCTCAAGATCACGGATCCGCAGTCGTTCTGGCAGGACAGCCGGTTCCTGATCCTGTTGCGGGAGGAATAGCGCGCCAGGCTCGATCCGGCGCGCGGGACGCAGCGCGCCGGATCGATTCTCGCTCGCTCAATCCAGGGACGCGACGTAGAGCGCGTACTGAATGACGTAGGCGATGCGCCGATCGTCGGGAGCGAACGCCACGACGCCGCCGCGCACGCCCTGCGCCACATGGTGGCTGGCCACGACCGTGACGGTGCCGGTGCCACGATCGAAGACGCGGAGCCTGGCTTGCACGCCGCCGAGACAGAGGCCGTAGCTCTGGTCCAGGCACTCCTCCGTCCACACCGCAATGCGGGCTCCGTCGTCCGACAGGAACGCCAGGTCGGGGACTTCCTGGAACGATGACGTCTTGAACAGGGGCTGCGCGGCCCCGGTCTCCTCCTTCCACTCCCACACCGCCCAGGCTGAATCAGCCGTCGTGACCGCCACGACGTGCAATGCACCGTTCACGAAGCCGAAGCCCTGGGGGTACTGCCCGGGGCTGGCCGCCTGCACGTCGAACGGTGTGGTCTCGCCTCCCGGCAGCGTGACGAAGACCAGGTCGGTAATGCTCTGGCGGGAGCAGAGCAGCCGGCTCCCATCCGCGGAGACCGCCTGGATCGTGGCGCAACCCGTGGCCACCAGGGTTCGTGGGCCGGCCGGGCCTTGCAGAAGCCAGAGCGAGTCGGGCGGCGTCACGTACAATGCGCCGGGCGCCGCCGGCTCCGCGACCACGCTGTGGGCGTAGCCATGCAGCCCGGCCAGCTTGACGGGCCGGTTCTCCGCAACGGTGTCCGCCCTCTCGTCTGCCAGCGAGAAGCGGTACAGCACCGCCAGCGAGTCACTCGGGATGGCGGAATGCGGCTCATCCACGAACCACGCGGCGGCGCCGTCGGACGAAACCGAGATCCGGTTCGCGGACCGGTCCACCGTCTCCAGGTGACGCCACGTCAGCGTATGGGGATCCGCCGCCGTCAATCGCACCAGCGAGGTGGTGGGCACCATGTACACCGGCGCCCAGAACAGCACCTGGTCCGCCGCCGTCCACACCACGTTCGAGCGTGGCGCCACGAGCACGTTCTTCACCTGGCCGTCGGAGGTGGTCGGCCAGGTCGCGTCGTTCGCACTGCAGCCAACGGAGACGCACAACGTGAGGAAGGCGAGGACGGCAAGAGACCAGACACGCATGTCCTCCAATTAGGTACCGGGAAGGCGGTCCGCGCAACCCGCTCGCCGTGGCCCGCGAGCCACGGGCCTTTCGCGAGCGGCGCCCACATCGTACGGTTCCCTTCAACCCCTCGAACCCCGGACGACCATGCCCGAATCCCGCTCTTCCCGACCCGGAAACGGCGCTCGCCCCGACGACGACGCCCACGACGGCTTTTCTCGCCGCACGTTCTTCAAGGTTGCCGCGGCCGGCGGTGCCCTGGCCGCCGCGAACCCGCTCGCGCTGGCCTCCTGCGGCCCGAGCGGCGGCGGCACCAATGTGTCGCATGCGTTCCCGCACTCGGAGCTGGAGGGCCTGACCATCGGCGAGCTCCAGGTGGGCCTCCAGTCCGGGCGCTGGTCGTCACACGACCTGACGCAGGCCTACCTGGACCGCATCCAGGCCATCGACAGCAGTGGACCGACGTTGAAGAGCGTCATCGAGATCAATCCGGACGCACTGGACATCGCCGACGGGCTCGACCGCGAGCGCAAGAACGGGAACGTGCGCGGCCCGCTGCATGGCATCCCCATCATGGTGAAGGACAACATCGATTCCGGCGACCGCATGATGACCGCCGCCGGATCCTACGCCCTCGCCGGTCCACCCGCGCCCAAGGACGCCTTCATGCTCGCCCGGCTGCGCCAGGCCGGCGCCGTTCTGCTGGGCAAGACGAATCTCAGCGAATGGGCGAACTTCCGTGGCTACCAGTCCTCCAGCGGCTGGAGCGGGCGTGGTGGCCAGTGCCACAACCCGTACGTGCTGGACCGCACGCCGTGCGGCTCCAGCTCCGGCAGCGGCGCGGCCGTCGCGGCCAGCCTGTGCGCCGCGGCGGTAGGCACCGAGACCGACGGCAGCGTCGTATGCCCGTCGTCCGTCAATTCGGTCGTGGGCATCAAGCCGACCCTGGGCGTGGTGAGCCGGTCCGGCATCGTGCCCATCGCCCACAGCCAGGACACGGCGGGGCCCATGGCGCGCACGGTGACCGACGCCGCCATCATGCTCACGGCCATGGCCGGCCTCGACCCGAACGACCCGGCAGCCGCGTCGGCGCGTGGTCACATCCAGACCGACTACAGCAGCTTCCTGGACAAGGGCGCGCTCCAGGGCGCCCGCCTGGGCCTGGTGCGCCACCGGCTCATGGGCTACTCCCCGGAGACGGACAAGCTGGCGGAGGCGGCGGTGAGCGCCCTGAAGGATGCGGGCGCCACCGTGATCGACGACCTGGCGCTGCCGCATTACGGCGAGTACGGGCGCGACGAGGGCACCGTGCTGGACTTCGAGTTCAAGCATGACCTGAACGCGTATCTCGCCACGCGCCCGAACGCGCCCATCCACTCGCTGGCCGACGCCATCCAGTTCAACAAGGACCACGCGGAGGAGGAGCTGCGCTGGTTCGGCCAGGAGATCTTCATCCGGGCGGAGGCGACGGACGGTCTGCAGGACCCGAAGTACCGCGAAGCGCTGGAGCGGTCCAAGCGGCTGTCGGGTCCCGAAGGCATCGACGCCCTGATGAACCAGCACCGGCTGGACGCGCTCATCGCGCCCACGAAGTGCCCGCCCTGGGTCATCGACCTGGTGGATGGCGACCACTCCTTCGGCGGCGCCGCGGGCCCGGCGGCCGTGGCCGGCTACCCGCACATCACGGTGCCGATGGGCTACACGTTCGGGCTGCCGGTGGGGTTCAGCTTCTTCGGCCACGCCTGGTCCGAGCCGACGCTGCTCAAGCTGGCCTACGCGTTCGAGCAGGCCACGCTGAAGCGGCAGGAGCCGATCTACCAGGTGACGGTGCCCATGACGTAGGCGGAACATGAACGAAGCGAGGCGGAGCGCCCTGTGAACCTTGTCGCGGTCATCTGTGCCGGCCTGGTCGGCGGAGCGGCCCTTCTAGGCTGTAGCGGCGAGGAGCAGATCACGACCTCGGGCGCAAGCGGGCCGCTGCCGAGCTTCGGGCACGTGGTCCTGGTCGTCGAGGAGAACGCCGATTACGCAAGCGTCATCGGCAATCCCAGCATGCCGTACCTCAACAGCCTGGCCCGACAATACGGCCTGGCCACGCAGTACCATGCCGACACCCATCCATCGATCGGCAATTACTTCATGCTGACGGCCGGCCAGGTCGTCACCAACGACGACGGCTACAGCGGCACGGTGGACGTCGACAACATCGTGCGCGAGCTCATAGCGGCGGGCAAGACGTGGAAGTCCTACGCCGAGGACCTCCCGTCCGTGGGGTATATCGGCCCGTCAGAGGGGAATTACGCGCGCAGGCACAACCCGCTGTCGTTCTTCTCCGACGTGGTGAACGACCCGACGCAACGCCAGAACCTCGTGCCATTTTCATGGTTCGCGACGGATCTGGCCGACCAGAGCCTGCCGGATTACGCGTTCGTCGTGCCCAACCTCTGCAACGACGGCCACGACTGCGGCCTGAGCACGGCGGACTCCTGGTTGAAGACCAACATCGGTCCGTTGATCGAGAGCCCCACGTTTCAGCGGGACGGGCTACTCATCATCACGTTCGACGAGGCGCACAGCGACGCCACGGGTGGGGGCGGCCGCGTCGCCTGGGTGGTGGTGAGCCCGAAGGCGAAGCGCGGCTACCAGTCCGCCGCCACGTACGGGCACGAGAGCACGCTGCGGCTGACGGCGCAGGCGCTCGGGCTGACGACGTACCCCGGGGCGGCAGGCTCCGCGTCGAACATGTCGGAATTCTTCCAGCAGTGACGCCGGCTGACACCGCTCCCGCACCTCATCTGTCCTGCAGCACCTGCCCGAGCTGCCTGCGCAGCGTCTCCAGCTGCTTGCCCAACTCCTGGTAGCGCTCGTACGCGTCGCGGCCCGGCTTCTGGTCGGCCCGGGTCGTCATGCCGTACAGGTACGCGATCTGGTCGATGAGCATGGGCTGCGGGTAGCTGGAGATCTTGCCGGAAGCATTGGTGACGAGCTGTGCCCTGATGTTCTCGAGCTGCCGTCGCGTGCCCTGCGCAGCGCCGGCCTGGCCGAGCTGGTCGAGGGCGGAGTCGACGCGGGCGGCGGTCTCCTGCGCCGCACTCATCAGGTCGCGGATCTGGAGGTTCAGCTGGAGCTGCTCCGTCATGTCCGCGACGCTGACGCCGCCGGCGAGGACCCGCGGGTCCGCCCGCACGTCCAACGACTGCTGCGCCACCGTCCGGCCGCCCACTTCGACGCGCACCGTGTACGTGCCCGGCACGGCCATCGGCCCGCGCTGACCCCGCTGCCGCTCGCTCTGCATCCACGGTCCCGCGTAGGTCAGATCCCACAGGAGTCGATGCGCACCCGGCTGCGTGTCGATGCGCGGACCGGCGATGCGCGCCGTGCGCGACCGCTCCACGCCCGGGAACGTATACTGCCAACCGTCCGCGTTGCTCGAGTAGCCACGCACGACGTTCCCCGCGCTGTCCACGACCTCGATCACCACCTCGCCCGCCGGCTTCGAGAACACCCGGTAGTCGATGGTCGCACCCACCGGCGCGTACTCCGGCGCCGCCGGGTTCGGCGCCCCGAACGAGAACGTCCTGTAGCGCATCCGGTACGCCGCCCGCGGCGCATAGAGACGTAGAGCATCCGCACCCTGCGTCGAACTCGAATTCGAAAGCGAACTCGAACTCGTGTCGAGCTGCTCGAGGCGGCTGACGTCGTTCAGGACCCAGAAGCTGCGCCCCATGGTGGACAGCACCAGATCGCCCTGGTGGATGCGGATGTCCGTCACGGGTGTGATGGGCAGGTTGAGCTGGAACGGCTGCCAGTGGGCACCGTCGTCGAAGGAGATGAACAGCCCGAACTGGGTGCCGGCATACAGCAGCCCGGCCCGGACGGGGTCCTCGCGCACGACGCGCACGGGATCGTCCGCCGGGATGCCGTTGGTGCCGTCGGTGAGGCGGTGCCACGTCGCGCCGTAATCATCGGTCACGTAGACGTAAGGCGCCCAGTCGTTGCCGACGACCCAGCGGTTATAGGCGTAGTAGGCCTTGCCGGGCGTGTGGGGCGACGGCTCGATGTTCTGCACGCGCCCGCCGGACGGCATGGTGGGCGGCGTGATGTCGGTCCAGTGCTGGCCGCCGTCGCGGGTGATGTGGAACAGGCCATCGTTGGAGCCCACCCAGATGACGTTGGGGTCGTGGGGGCTGACCTCGATGGCGTACAGCGTCGAGTAGAACTCCTCGCCCGTAATGTCACGGGTGATGGGGCCGCCGCTTACGCCCTGCGTGCCTTTCGGATGCGCCGTCAGGTCCGGCGAGATCTGCGTCCAGGTGATGCCGTTGTTCGTGGAACGGTGCACGTACTGCGAGCCGAAGTAGACGGTGCCGGGGTCCTGGGGCGCGATGGCGATGGGCGACACGCGCTGGAAGCGGTACTTCAGGTCGCTGGCGGCGTGGCCGTAGATGTTCTGTGCGCCGATGTAGTACTGGCGCTCCTGGCCGGTGGACCGGTCGTAGACGCCGAAGCGGCCCTTGCAGTTGGCGTAGACCAGCGTGGTGCCGAGCCGCGGCACGGCGGGCCCCGTTTCGCAGCCGCCCACCTCCTCCCAGCGGGCGGCGTTGGCGGCCGGAGGCGAAGAGGTCGTGGGGCGCGAGGGCACGCCGACGGTGGACTCATCCTGCTGGCCGCTGAACATCCAGTAGGGGAACCGGTCATCCAGGTGCACCTGGTAGAGCTCGGCGGTGGGCTGGTTCAGCTGGGTGGACCAGGTCAGGCCACCGTCCTGCGTGATATTGGCGCCGCCGTCGTTGGACTGGATGAAGACCTTCGGATTGTCCGGGTCGATCCACATGTCGTGGTTGTCGCCGTGGGGCGTGCGCATGCGGTTCCACGTCTTGCCGCCGTCGACGGACTTGTAGGCGCCCTCGTCGTTCACATATACGACGTCGGCGTTGGTGGGATCCGCGTCCACGTTGGTGTAGTAGAACGGCCGGTTCATGAGTCCGGCCTGGTTGCTCACCAGGCGCCAGGTCTCGCCGGCGTCGTCGGACCGGTAGAGCCCCTCGTCGGGGTCGGTGGTCTCCACCAGGGCGTAGACCCGGTCGGGGTCCGCGGGCGAGACGGCCAGGTCGCTTTTGCCGATGAGCCCCGTGGGCAGCCCCTTCGTCTTGCGCTGCCAGTGGTCCCCCCCGTCCGTCGACTTGTAGATGCCGCCGATCTGCCAGCCGCCGGAGATGATCGTCCACGGCTTCCGCTGCACGTGCCAGAGGGAAGCGTAGATGGTGTGTGGGTCGTCCGGCTTCAGCTCCAGGTCCACCGCGCCCACGCTGTCGCTCACGAACAGCACCTTCTGCCACGTCTTGCCGCCGTCCTTCGAGCGGTACACGCCCCGGTCCTTCGACTTGCCAAACGGTGTGCCCAGGGCCGCCACGTAGACCAGGTCCGGGTCTTTCGGGTCGACCACGACGGAGGCGATCTGGCCCATGTTGCGCAGGCCCAGGAACCGCCAGGTCCGGCCGGCGTCGTCGCTGCGGTAGATGCCGCGGCCCAGGATCACGTTGGAGCGGATGCCGTCGGAGCCGGTGCCTGCATAGATGATGGACGGGTTGGACGGCGCCAGCGCGATGGAGCCCATGGAAGGCGACGCGAAGTAGCCGTCGCTCACGTTCCGCCAGGTGGTGCCGTAGTCCTCCGTCTTCCATACGCCGCCACCCGTGGAGCCCATGTAGAACGTGCCCTTGTGCACCGGGTCGCCTGTGACGGTGGTGACGCGGCCGCCCCGGGACGGACCTACGCTGCGGAACTCGAGACCATCGAACAGCGACGGGTCCACGACCACGTTGGCCGGGTCCGGCTTGACCACGTCATGGCGTGGCGCCATCTGGCGCGGCGTCTGCTGCGGCATCGGCCGCCCCTGCGCCGTCGCGGGCTCTGGAATGATCGCCGCGCTCGCCGCGAGCGTGATCGCCGCCAGGAATGCCACCAGGCCGGAGACCGTCGGTCGCCGGTTCGAGCCTGAGCCCCTGCCCCTGCCTGTTGTCACGTGCATGTCGCTGCTCCGGATGGGTGCGGACCGTAGAGCCGCAAGATGGGGAGAATTCACGCGGCGGTGCAACCTGCGGGCGACCCGCGCGCGGCAGCGCGCCGACGACCTTCCTGCGCGCCCGGATGCTACTGCACGACCACCCAGCCGACCATCCCCGACGCCTCGTCCGGGATGCTGAAGTACTTGTACGTGCCCGCGACGGTGAACCTGTGGCTGAACGTCCCGTTGGGCGCGATGGAGTCCGAGTTGAACGGCGCGGCGCTATCCGGCAGCAGGACGCTCGCCGAGTCCTGTGCCAGGGAAGGATCCGCCGTCACCGTGTGCCACGACGTGCTGTTGTTCGTCCATAGGACGGTGCCATCCACCGGCACGGTGATGGTGTCCGGCACGAAGGTCAGCTGGTCCGTGATGCTGACGGGCGCCCCGCCTCCGAGGTGGATGCCCGTGAAGTTGTCCGTGGAGCAAGCCCACGCCAGGCCGCACACGCAGACCAGCAGCGCCGTGCGCCGTGCGTTGGGAATCCGGTTCGCGCTCATGGAGACTCTCCTCCGTTCGACGGTCGATCGATATCCGCGATCCGCGGACTCCGCCGCATTGACCGTGCCTGACTCTCTTCTGACAGGCTGCATCGCCTTCGTGACCTGCGCAACCGGCGCGCGCATCGCGGCATGCGTGGAATTGCGGTGGCAACACGCCTATCTTGAGAGTGCCATGCGCCGGTCGCAGCGTGCTCGCGGAGCAAACCGGCGGCCCTTGTGGAACGCCCTGGCAAACGACCATGTCTCCTCTCCCGAAGATCCTGGTGGCCGACGACGACCCGCTGGTCCCGCGCATCACGGCCAAAGCCCTCGGCCGGAAAGGTTGGCAAGTCGTGACGGCGCCGCAGGCGGACCAGGCGCTGGCGCTGGCGCGCGCCGAGGCGCCTGATGCCATCACGCTGGACCTGCATCTGCCGGGCGGTGACGACCTGACGCTGCTGGCCCGGCTCAAGGCGGACACAGCCACGGCATCGATCCCGGTGATCGTGGTGAGCGGTGACGTGGACCAGGGCACGGCGGCGACGAAGGCGGGCGCCTTCGCGTTCCTGGCCAAGCCCGTGGACCTGGAGGCGCTCTACCGCACGCTGTGCGACGCCACGGGCATCGAATACGGCGGTCCCCTGGGCGTCGGCTGAGACGACGTGCGCCTGATCAAGCTGGGCATCGCCAGCATCGACGCCACCGTGGGTGCGTTCCGATCCAACACGGATCGGCTCATCGCGATGGTCGGCGCCATGGCCGCCGAAGACGTGACCATCGCCTGCTTCCAGGAGCAGGTGCTGGGCGGCTACCCGCCGGAGGACCTCGTCCAGTGGCCGGCCTTCCTGGACGCGCAGCGGGAGGCGCTGGAGCGCGTGCGTGCGGCCACGGCGGCGCTGTCCACGGTCGTCGTGCTCGGCATCGTCACGGCGGTCGACGGCGACATCTTCAACGTCGCCGCCGTGCTGCACGCCGGCCGCGTGCTGGGCCTGGTGCCGAAGGAGAAGCTGCCGACCTACGAGGTCTTCTACGAAGCGCGTACTCTCTCCCGCGGCACACCTGGCCTCGCCCTCGACGCCCGCGGCGTCCCCCTCGGCGACTACATCTTCGGCTTCGACTTCGGCACTCTCGCCGTCGAGATCTGCGAGGACTCCTGGACGCCGGACGGGCCCATGCGCCGCCGCTGCTTCTCCGGCGCCGAGATCGTGATCAGCCCGTCGGCGTCGCCCTACCGCGTCGGGTTCCACGCCACGCGGCGCGAGATGTTCGCCACGCGCTCCCGCGACAACGAAGCGCTGGTGGTGAACGCCAACGCCGTCGGCGCGCAGGACGCCCTGGTCTTCGGCGGTGGCGGCTCGGTATTCCAGAACGGGCGCCTGGTCCTGGAGACGCCCCGGTTCCGGGAAGGTTGGTGGAGCGCCGTCGTGGACATGGACCGGACGCGCAGGCGTCGGCGGCAGAACACCACCTGGCGCACCGACGCCGAGGCGTTCCGCGCCGGGGCCGTGGTGCCCCTGCTTCGCAGCGACTCGCCCACCGCGGACGCAACACGACTCCGATACCCGGCGCCGGCCGGTGACTTCTACCTGCCCCCGCCCGAGCCGCGCACCGTCGACGCCCGGGCCGAGACGTTGGACGACCTGTTCGAGGCCATGGTCCTCGGGCTCGCGGGGTACGTACGCAAGACGGGCGCATTTCGCGGCATCGGCGTCGCCCTGTCCGGCGGGCGGGACTCCCTGCTCTCTCTGCTGGTCGCCTGGGCGAGCGTGCAGCGGTTGAACGAAGGGCCCACACCACCCCTCCCCGCCGCGGAGACCATTGCCCCACCACCCGGCCCCACCGGGGAGACCACCACCCCACCCCCGGCCTCCGCCGGGGAGACGGGGGGACGGGGGGAGGGCGGGGCGTACTGGTTGCGCGCGTTCTACATGCCGTCGCGGCACTCGCTGGACAGCACGGCGGAAGCGGCGCGCACCATCGCGGCGGAGCTCGGGGTGCCGCTGGAGGTCGTGCCGATCCAGGAGGCGGTGGAGCGGGAGATCGAGGCGGCGCGCGCCATGCTGGGCGGCGAGGAACCGGACGCGATCACCGTGCAGAACATCCAGGCCCGCATTCGCGGTACGCGCATGTGGAACTGGGCGAACTCGGCGGGTGGCCTGTTCCTGCAGACGGGCGACATGAGCGAGAAGGCCGTGGGCTACACCACCATCGGCGGCGACCTCGAAGGCGGCTACTCGCCCATCGCGAACGTGCCCAAGACCGTGGTGGTGGCGCTGCTGGAGCGACTGCACGAGCGCTTCGGGTTCGACGGGATCCGCCGCACCCTGGAGACCGAAGCGGGCCCGGAGCTGGCGGACGACCAGACCGCGGAAGGTGAGCTGATGCCGTTCCGCGTTCTGGACGCCTGCCTCTACCTGTTCGCCGGCGAGAAGATGTCCGCCGCCGAGGTGGCCGCCGTGCTGCCCGATGTGTTCCCGGACGACGATCCGGCGCAGCTCCGCGCGTGGGCCGAGCGCTTCGCTACCCTCTTCACGCGCTCCATCTACAAGTGGGTGCGAGCGCCGATGGCGGTTCACGTGGGCAGGTTGGACCTGGATCGTGAACGGGCGCTGCAGCTGCCGGTGGTGCAGGAGCGAGAAGACGGCCTGTAGGGGGTCGATGGCGGGCCCGCGCCGGCGCCCGTTCTGGCAGAACCTGACGGCCCGGGCGCGCTCATGGTGACGGGGAGACCCCCACCAACCCCACGCCACCACCCTTCCCACGCCATCCACCCACCACCGGGGAAAGTGGGAGACGGGGGGCGCCGGCTCGGCGGCTACGCGGCGTGGGTTCGCCTTGCCGGACGGAGTAGGCGCCGGAGGGGTGCGAGCGGAAAGGGCCGCCCCGTCACCGTTGCGCGGCAAGGCCTTGAGATCCTCCGGAAACCCGGAGGTCCTCCGGGGTATACGGATGGCGAGATGAGCGTAACCCCTACGCAATACTGGTCCGCTCTGCCCGACGGCAGAGTCCAGTGCGACCTCTGCCCCCGAGAGTGCCGGCTGCGGGACGGGCAGCGGGGCATGTGCTTCGTGCGCATGAACGAGGGCGGCCGCGTCGTGCTGACGACGTACGGCCGGTCCAGCGGGTTCTGCGTCGACCCCATCGAGAAGAAGCCCCTCGCCCACTTCCTGCCGGGGACATCGGTGCTGTCGTTCGGCACGGCCGGCTGCAACCTGGCGTGCAAGTTCTGTCAGAACTGGGACATCTCGAAGAGCCGGGAGATGGACCGGCTCATGGACCAGGCTTCGCCCGAAGCGCTGGCGGACACGGCGGAGCGGCTGGGCTGCCGCAGCGTCGCGTTCACGTACAACGACCCGGTCATCTTCCACGAGTATGCCATCGACGTGGCGAAGGTGTGCCGTGAGCGGGGCATCCATGCCGTGGCCGTGACGGCGGGGTACCAGAACCCGGCTCCGCGCCGGGAGTTCTACGCGCACATGGACGCGGCCAACGTGGACCTGAAGGGGTTCACGGACGCGTTCTACCGCAAGCTGAGTGCGGCCAGCCTGGAGCCCGTGCTGGACACGCTGCGCTACATCCGGCACGAGACCGACGTCTGGCTGGAAATCACCACGTTGATCATCCCCGGCTGGAACGACGACGACGCGGAGCTGGACTCCATGACCCGCTGGGTCGTGAGCGAGCTGGGGCCGGACGTGCCCATGCACTTCACGGCGTTCCACCCGGACTACCGGCTGCTCGACAGCCCGCCCACACCGCCCACCACCCTCACGCGCGCCCGCCGCATCGCGCTGGCCAACGGCGTCCGCTACGCATACACCGGCAACGTGCACGACCCGGCCGGGGCCAGCACGTACTGCCGCAACTGCGGCAAGCGGGTCATCGGCCGCGCCGGCTACGACCTCACGGACTGGAACGTCGAAAACGGCTGCTGTTCGTGGTGCGGCACGGCCGTGGCCGGCGTGTTCGAGAATCAGCCCGGGTCGTGGGGTTCCCGACGTATGCCCGTCCGCATCGGAGCCTGAGCGGGTGGCATCAGTGCGGCCTGAGCTGCGCATCCAGGTGCACGACCAGGCCGGACAACGCGCCCGCCCCACCGCGTCCCGCGTAGCGCGCATCACCGATCCGCACGCGCCAGCCACCGTCGTCCCGCTGGATCCGGTACAGTGGGAACCGCGCCCAGACCAGGTAGTCGCGCGCTTGCGGCGTGCTCCGCGCCGCCTGCAGGACGGCCGCCACGGACGGCTTTCCGCCCGCCGACCCCGGCAGCGTGTCCGGGCTCAGGCGCGGCACAACGGTCGGTGCCCCCGCCTCGGATCCCGACCGCGCCAGCCAGTCGAACGACCCGCGCAGGTAGCCTGTCGGGGTCTCGGCCACGTAGCGCGCTTTCACCGGATCCGCCGGCGCGGGCGAGTATATGACCCGTCCCAGGTCGCCCCAGCCGGAGCGCGTCAGCTCGCGCCGGACGTCCCGCGCCCCGGACGTGCTGGCCGCGATCATGGTGAGCAGGTAGACGGCGTAGAGCAGCCCGCCCCCCCGGGTCAGCCGAACGACGGCCAACCGACCCAGGCGCGCGTCCACCGCGGGCCGCAACGCGCGGCGGAACCGGATCGCGATGACCAGGGCGAGACCCGCGAGCCAGAAGATCTTGGCGCTGCGCGGTACCTGCGGAACCACCAGCAGCAGCGCCGCTGCCAGCGCCGCGAACACGGCCCAGCCCCACAGCTCGCGCCGATTCTCCGTCGTCAGGAAGAGCGCCCCGCCGGCGATCAGCCAGATCCACGGATCCACGATGAACACGGCGTCACCGTAGAACCACCGCCCGGAGAAGGGCATGAACAGCCGGATGCCGTACGTGTTCAGCCAGTCCAGGAAAGGGTGCGTCAGCACCCCCGCGAACGCGAGCACGAGCAATACCTTCGGCTCCACCGGTGGCGCCCCGGGATGACGTCTTCGCCGCACCCACCGGTCCCACGCCAGCACCAGTCCCCACACCGCGAACGGCAGGACGACCCACGCCAGCACGCCGTGCGTCCAGCCGCGCCGGAACGCCAGCTCGGCATACTGGCCCTTCAGCGCCGAGAACACGTCGATGTCCGGCGCATTGGCCGCCAACACCCCGGTGGCCACGGCCAGCGGCAGCTCCCGCTCCCGCCACGACCGGCCCAGCAACGCGCCCGTCAGCGTATGTGTGATCGGATCCATGAAACCGAAAAAGAGCAGCGCGCAGCGTGGCGACACAAGTGTCGCAATGACATGACCGGCCGTCGCTGCAGCACTCGTGCCTCGTCCCGCGCGGGTCGCGGCGGACACGACCCGGCGAATCCCTTTGAGAACCCGGCAAAAAGTATTCACCCCGTGGGTTCGCGGCCCGGGCACCGGGGGTTAACGAATACACTCAAGTGACTGCGGCACAACGATTTGGTAAAATGACACGAGCGGTGGCCCGCATCTTGTTCCTGCTCGTGTGGCACTCGCGCTCTCCCGCGCACGCGCTGCGTTCCCGGCGCATCACGTCCTGCTTTTCGCACGACCGGAGGTATGACATGCACGCACGACGCACTCTCTCCGCAACGCTTGCCGTGCTCTTCCTGGCCACGCCAGCGGCAGCGCAGACGCACAAGGTGGCGGTCAGCCTGTTCGGCGGCGGCACCACGTACACCAACATGGCGTCGGGTTCCGGCGGCAGCATAAGCCTGCAGAACGGCTGGCTGACCGGCGCCCAGGTGGAGGTCCCGTTCGGCCGTCTGGGCATACGCCTGAACGGCAGCTACACGGACCGTCCCCTCTCGGTGGATTCGGCGGTGAACCTGAACGTGTTCACCATGGACCTGGACGTGATGCTGCGCGTGCTTCCTCCGACGCCCGGCCGCCTGTTCGATCCGTACGTCGCGCTGGGCGCCGGCGCGGCGATGTACAAGCTGGGTCCCAGCGCGAGCACCACGGGCGTGCAGATCTCCGGCGGCGGCTCCGTGCAGCGGCCCACGGTCATGGCGGCGCTGGGCACGGACATCGGGTCGGGGCCGGTGGCGTTCCGCGTGGAGATGTCGGACATCCTGGACCTGCATTCGCCGCTGTTGAACGCGTCCGGCTCGGCGTACGGGCCGGTGCACCACATCGCGGCGTCCGCGGGGGTGAGCTTCCGCATCGGTGGAGGCCGGGCCGCGCCCATGCGCCTCACGGAACGGGAGATGGCGCCGCCGGAGACGCCGCAGCCGGTGTCCGAGGCCGCCGAAGAGCCGCAGCCCGAGTCGCAGCCGGCCGCGCAGCCGCAGGCCGCCCCGGCGTCCGCGGCGCCGGTCGTGGCCGCGGCCGCGCCGCAGCCGGCACCGAAGACCCAGCCGACGCCGAAGGCCCAGCCGGCGGCCCCGAAGGCGACGCCGCAGGCGGCGGACTCCGCACTGGCCAACCGCTTCAACGCCTGGGACAAGGTGGAGTCGCTGGAGGTGCAGATCGCGCAGCTCAAGCGCCGGGTGGCGGAGCTCGAGACCACGCCGCCGACAGCGGCGGCCGCATCGGCCGCGGCGTCGAAGCCGGCGACCGCGACGCGCGCCGCCCCGACGACGGCCGCTCCGGCTCACGGCACGCTCTACACCGTGCAGATCGCCTCGTACCTGGACGGGGAGTCGCCGCAGGCCGTGAAGGCGGTGGCGGAGCTGAAGACGCAGGGCATCCCCGTGTGGGTGTCGCGCGAGGGCGTCGAAGGCCGCATGGTGAACCGGGTGCGCGTGGGCGCCCTGACCACCAAGACGGCGGCGGAGCGCCTGAGCCGCTACATCAACCGGGCGTACGAATGGCCGACCTGGGTGACGCAGGTGCCATCGTCGGTCCGGGTGCAGCAGAGCGAAGTGACGGCAACGCAGGCTTTCGTCCGGGCGAAGGCGCGCTGAAGCAGGCGTAGCGGCGGGACATCGCCCACCGGGGTTGTCGTGCGGGCCCCGGTGGGCGACTTTCGTATTCATGCTCCCCACTCCCACACGCAGGCTGCTCGGCCTGGCAGGGGTCGTCTGCTACCTCTGCTTCGTAAGCGCGTACCTGCCCGGGGCGCATCACTGCATCGAGGACGGCCTGGTCGTCCAGTATCTCCCGGCATCCACGCATCATCCGTCTCAGGACCCCGACGGGCACGATCACGACGACGACGCCTGCCACTGCGTCGGACCCTGCACCGCCGACGTCGTGGCGCTCCTGCCGGCGGGCACGCCGCCCGTCCCGGTGCACGACGCCCCGCCTTCACCCGCCGGCCTGGCGGCGCCGCGCCTGGCGCTGCCGCGCACGCGGACCCCTCACCTGCAACCTCCGGCGAACGCACCACCCCGGCTCGGCTGAGCCGACCCGACCCCCGCCGGCGCGCCGCTCCCCGAAGTCGCGGTGCGTCCGGCCGCACGCATCCGAACATCGCCGGAGACGAACATGCACGGACACACATCCGTCGTCCTACGCCGTATTGCAGGCGCTTTGACCGCCCTTCTCCTTGTCGGTCTGGTGCAGCCGACGCTCGTCGTCGCGCAGCAGCGGCCTGCGCCAGACACCGCGGGCCAGCAGCCGGACAGCACGGTTCATCCCGAGTATCAGCTGCAGGCCATCACGGTGACATCGACACCCACGCGGGCGAGCGCGCCGGTCAGCTCGACGGAGGTGCCCCGCCGGCTGCTGGCGCACACGCTGTCCACGGGCGTCAACACGTGGGAGCTGCTGCGCCAGGCGGCCGGGCTCGAAGTGCACCAGCAGGGGCAGGGACCGGGCTTCGCGTCCGACGCCGCGATCCGCGGCTTCAGCTCGGATCACTCGACGGACATCGCGCTGTGGATCGACGGCGTCCCCATCAACGAGCCGGTCAACGGGCACGCCGAGGGTTACAACGACTGGAGCCTGATCTTCCCGGAGACCATCGACAACGTGGAGGTGGTGAAGGGCCCGACATCGCCCTACTTCGGCAACTTCGCCCTCGCCGGCGCCGTGAACGTGCGCACCATCAACGGCCTGAACGGCACACGGGGCTGGGTCTCGGGCGGAACCCACGGGCGCGTGGAAATGGGCCTGCTGACCGGCCAGGACCGGCCGGGCGCCAGCGGCGTGGCCGGCGTGCGCCTCGAGCGCGATGACGGCTGGCGGCCCAACAGCGGCTGGCGACTCGGCCAGCTGTACGGCCGCTGGGTACACGACATCGCCCCCTCCGCGACCGTCGACGCCGGCGCCAACGTCTACGGCTCCGGCTGGAGCTCTCCCGGGTTCCTGAGCCTGCAGCAGTTCCATGCAGCCGACTACGGCAACGTGGCGGACCCCAGTGATGGCGGTTTCAAGCGGCGGGCCCAGGAGCGGGTCAGCGTACGGGTCGTGCCGGGGCCGCGCATGCTCTGGCGCTCCACGGCCTACGCCACGCAGGGACGCTGGCAGCTCTTCCTGACCACGCCGCCCGAGGGCGGGTTGACCGAGGGCACGGGCAGCCAGACGGAGGAGGAAGACGCCCGCTACGGCTTCGGCCTGACCAGCGCGCTGAGCTGGTTGCTGCCTCACTTCGACGTGACGGTGGGCACACAGGAGCGCGCGGACCACGCCCACTACCAGAACTGGTTCACGACCAGCCGCTCGCGTGACTCCGCGCAGGTGCTGGTGCAGGCCCAACAGCTCTCGGGCGGCGTGTTCGTGGCGGCGAACGCCGACCTGAGCCCGGTCCAGCTATCGCTGGGCGGCCGTTATGATGTCCTCGACACTCGCTCGAACCCCAATGTCGGGGAGCCCACACACGCGGCGAAGGGCACGTTCTCGCCCAAGCTCGGCGCGCTGCTGCACGTGTTCGGGCCCGTCAGCGTCTTCGGCAACGTGTCGCGCGGGTTCCGACAGACCGACGGCGTCATCGCGGATCCGGCCCTGCCGTTCATCACGGAGTGGGCCGACGAAGCCGGCGTGAAGCTCCGGGCGCCCGGCACGACCATCGAAATCGATGCGTTCCGCATGAACGTCAGCAACGAGCAGACGTTCAACCCCATTACGCTGACGTCGACCAGCGGCGGCGCCAGCCGCCGGCAGGGCATCGAGATCGATGCCCGGATCCAGCCCGTGCCCGCCGTGTCCTTCTCCGTGGACTGGACCTTCAACGACGCGCGCTACCTTCGCCTGATCACCGAGGACGGAGACACGCTCTCCGGCGCACGCGTCTTCAACACATCCCGGTACGTCGGCGACGCCTCCCTCGAGGTCCATCCGACTCCGGGCTCCTTCCTGTGCGCCACCACCAGCGCAGTGGGGCCATACTCGCCGTTCGATGAGCCGGGTGTCGTGCGCGCGGGCTACGCGCTGTTGAACCTCTCGGCAGGCGATCAGATCGGACCGGTCGCCCTCGAGCTGGGTGTGCACAACGTGTTCGATCGCCACTACGCCGAGCTGGAAGCCGGCGGGTTCGTGTCGCCCGGGCAGCCCCGCGCCCTCTACATCACGGTCCGCGCCGCCGCACACTGACGTGCGCCGAACGGCTGGCCAGATGGCTCACGGCGGAACTGGATAACAATGAAAACGCCAGCGACGCCCCGGTGCCCGCACCGCGTCGTCGAGCACCCGGGGCGCCACGTCCGTCCCTCTCCGATGGCATCAGGTGCCTCCGGCCCGGCATGCCGCGGGGCCGCGGGTGACGTCCGGGGTCGTCCGCCGGAGCGCATACAGTTCCAGCATCTCCTGCCCTGCGTCCGACGTCGTCTCGACCAACACATAATCCTGGCCGATCTCCATGACGTGCACCACGTGCATCGACCGGGCGTTGTGTGATCGGGCACAGGCGTCTCAGCGGCCGCCCCCGGAGACGCTCGGCTCATCCGGCAGATCGCGCCGTGTCCAGATGGCGATGGCTCCGCAGACGACGGGGAAGCGGGCCAACTCGGCGGGTGTGTCGCCGAGGCCCGTATAGATCTCGATCAGGTCGACGTCGGACGGCGGGATCATGTCGATGGGGCCGACGGGGTGCTGCCCCGACGACATCCGCTCATCGAACACCATGTCGGTGACGGGCACGCCATCCAGGAAGACGGCGGGCATGCACTCGCCTCGCAGGTTGTACAGGCCCCCGCCGTCCGGCCCCACGTAGAACAGGGTGCGGGGCAGCAGGTCCGTGATCTGCACCGGGTGCCGCGTCTCGATCTGCTGCCGCCCGATGAACATGCCGCGGCCCTGCCGGGCCCGCCATCGGGCATCGATCAACCCCCTGGGATATCGAGCCCGCGCCGCGGCAATGAGGGGCTCGGGCGTCTTCTCCACCCGGCGCATCGGCACACAGGACGCCTGCACCGACGCCAGCGCGCAGACCACCGCCCAGGCCCGGGCGGCCCGCGTCGCGCGCACCATCACACCACTGATCATGAGACTGCATCTCGCGTGGAAAGTTGTTGGAAGTCGTCACATGGGCGTGTCGGACCCGACTCTGTCGGAAGCGGCCGACGACGGGCCGCGCCTCGCCGGGACCGGCGTGGATCTGCGCCGCCAGCGCACCTGCCACCGGGTCGCCGGTCCCCTGCGTCATCACCACGCCGCGCACCGGCCGCGCCGCCGCCGGCCGCGCCAGCAGCAGGACGGCCAGCAGCGCGGCAAGGCCGGCGGGCACCAGGCGATGGAGCGACGTGACGACACGGAGTGCGAACGATCGGCGGACTGCCACGGCGGGCTCCCGGAAGGTTGTGTCCGGGTCCAATATGGACGGAGCGCCCCTGCACGACAACGGATCGGTGCGGGCATGGCAGGCTCCAGGTGCGGCCGTCTCGGCGGCCGCACGCCGCAACGCGCAACGGCCAACGCGCCTCGCCCTACCAAACGGTCAGTCGCGCGTCGACAACCTCGCCTCGCGCAGCTCCAATCGATCCAGGATGCGGTCTGCGCTCTCCACCAACGGCACGGCGCCGCTGCGACTCGCAGCCGCGCCAGGAACATCTCCCTGTACGACGTGTCCCCGTACCATGACGGCGTCGCACCCTCCCACAACAGGATCTCACGTTCGCAGTTCTTGGCCTCCGTCACGTTGCCCAGATGCAGTGCAACCAGGCCCAACATCGACCACGCCTCGTGCCGACGGCTTTCCACGGCCATCTCTTCCTGGATCGAACGCAGCTGCTTCGCCACTCGCGTACATTCCGAGTACGCGTCGGTTTCCCAGTGGCAGATCGCAAGATTCGTATATGTACCTAGCAGCAACTCATTTGCATGTCGCTCTGACGCGTATTGTTCTATTTCAATCAACCGTTCCAATGCCTTCTCGTACCGCCCCCGCTCCATGTCCATCACCGCCATGTTGTTCGCGTGACTTTGCCATGCAGGTCCGAGCATATACTTGTCCACAATTTGTGCCACCTCCTCGTACTCCGCCTCGGCCAATTCAATTTCGCCAGCCTGTTGCAGAACTTGAGCCCGGCATCTGTGGATCATCCCCAACTCGAACGGCGACTCCGAACGGCATTCGAATGTCGCCAATGCGTCCAGTAGTTGGACAGCCCTAGGGACTGATTCAAAATGCGCAATTAACAATACACCTCCAATATGAGCGTCCAGCGCGGCCCTTTGATCATCCACCGTACTTGCGTAATCCAACAATTCATTCGCCGTCGACTTTGCCAAGTCGATGAGTTGTGCGTCGTACG
>JARRJS010000006.1:0-52008 GCA_037388885.1 Gemmatimonadota bacterium | reverse complement strand
TCGGCGACCTGAACGTCTACGAGAACGTGGAGCTGCCGCTCACGTACCGGGGCATGCCGTCGAAGGAGCGCAAGCAGCGAGTGGAGGACGCCCTGGAGCGGGTCGGCATGGCGCACCGCATGAAGCACTACCCGTCACAGCTGTCGGGCGGCCAGCAGCAGCGCGTAGCGGTGGCGCGGGCCATCGTCGGCCGGCCGCTGATCCTGCTGGCGGACGAGCCGACGGGGAACCTGGACTCGCAAAACGGTGAGGCCGTGATGCAGTTGCTGGACGAGCTGCACCAGGGCGGCGCCACCATCTGCATGGTCACGCACGACCCGCGCTACGCCCAGCATGCGAGCCGCTCGATCCACCTGTTCGACGGCCGCGTCGTCGAGGACGAGGACCGGCGCGAGGCGCACGAGCTGGAGGAAGCCGGCTTCGATGTCTGACATCATCCGGACCCATGGCCTGGAGCGGTTCTACCAGAACCGGGCCGGGCGGACCTATGTGTTGCGTCAGATCGACCTTGGAGTCCGTCAGGGGGAGTTCGTGACGATCATGGGTCCGTCCGGCGCCGGCAAGTCCACGCTGCTCAGCATCCTGGGCATGCTGGATCACAGCTGGGGCGGCGAGTTCCACTTCCTGGACCACGCCGTCCACGAGATGAAGCCGAAGCGCCGCATCGAGCTCAACAAACGCCACATCGGGTTTGTGTTCCAGCAGTACCACCTCATCGACGACCTGACCGTCTACGAGAACCTCGAGATCCCGCTCTCCTACAGGAACGTGAGGAAGAGCGAGCGCCAGGCCCTCGTGGCCGACATCCTGGACCAGTTCAACATCGTGGGCAAGAAGGACCTCTTCCCCAGCCAGCTGTCCGGCGGGCAGCAGCAGATCGTGGGCGTGGCCCGCGCAGTCATTGCCGACCCCGACATCATCCTGGCCGACGAGCCCACCGGCAGCCTGCACCGCTCCCAGGGCCAGGTCATCATGGAGCTGTTCAAACAGCTGAACGACCAGGGTACGACGATCGTCCAGGTGACTCACGACGACGTCGTCGCCGGCTACAGCGACCGCATTGTGAACCTGCTGGACGGCTGGATCGTGGACGAACCGGAGCCGGCCTCCCGGGCGTCCAGGTAGCCGGGCAGCAGGGCGCCCGCGCCAGGCGCGGGCTGCAGGTGGCAGGTCCGAGCGCCAGGCTCCGCTTCGTTCCGGCGGGACTGCTGCCTTCGCGGCCTTCGCCCGCGGACCACTCCCTTCACGCTCGTCCACTCACTTCGCTGCCTCTCCACACCGGGGTCCCGACGACGGTGCGGCCGCCTGGCACGCGCCGGTTCCCTCTACATCCCGTGTAGGGACCACGAAAACGGTGCCAGTCCGGCCGGGAAGCTGGACGAACCAGAGATGCCGACCTGCTACCCGCAAGCCCGCGCGCAGTGGGGGCGCCCTGCTCCCTGAGTCGGTGTCCGTTGAAACCGTCCAGGTGTCCGGAACCGAACGGTCCCATGGGTTTCGGGCGAGCCGTCGTAACCATGCATGTGACTACACAACATGCGCTTACGCCTCCTGCACGGCGACGGCACGCTTCCTTCATTCCCTCCCTGCATCGTGCGCCCCGTTCACCAGAGAATGCCATGAGCTCACTGCTCCGCCCCGTCCGACAAGCCGGCCGACGCCTGCTGCGCGCGCCCGGATTCACGCTTGTCGCCGTGGCCACCCTCGCGCTGGGCATCGGTGCCAACACGGCCGTGTTCAGCGTCGTCGAGTCCATTCTGCTCCGGCCCCTACCCTACCCCGAGCCCGATCGGCTGGTCATGCTTTGGGAAGACTTCAGCCGGCGCGGTGGCAACCCGAAGGACTGGTTCTCTCCGGGCAACTTCTACGATTGGCGTGAGCAGAACACGTCCTTCACGGGCATGTCCGCGTTTACGAGCTACTCGCCGACGCTGGTGGACGACGCCGGCGCCGAACGCCTTCGGGCCGGCGCCGTGACGCAGGGGTTCTTCCGGGTGCTGGGCGTGGACCCGCTTCTCGGCCGCACGTTCACGGCCGACGAGGACACGCCCGGCCGCAACCGCGTTGCGGTGTTGTCGTACGGGTTCTGGCAGTCCCGGCTCGGCGGTGCGCCCGACATCATCGGCCGCACGATCTCCCTCGATGGGGAACCGACCACCGTCGTCGGTGTGATGCCCCGTGGCTTCGCGTTCCCTCTGCTGCCGCAGAGCGCCCTGTGGACGCCTCTGGGCGCCGACCTCGCCAACGGCCCGAGGTCCGACATCTATCTGCAAGCAGTCGGGCGCATGAGGCCGGGCGTGACGCTGGCCGCGGCCCGCTCCGACATCCGGTCCATCGCGGCCCGTCTGGAGAAGGACTATCCCCGGGCCAACCAGGGCGTGGGGGCCGCGTTGACGCCACTCCATGAGACGCTGATCGGCGACATGCGGCCGGGCCTGCTCACTTTGTTGGCCGCCGTGGGTCTCGTGTTGCTCATCGCATGCGTGAACCTCGCCAACCTGCTGCTGGTCCGGTCGGCGTCCCGCCGCCGGGAGCGGGCGATCCGCACCGCGCTGGGCGCCGGACCCGCTCGCCTGGCGGCCGACGTGCTGGTGGAGAGCTTCCTGCTGGCCGTGGTCGGCGCCGGCGCCGGCCTGGTGCTGGCCGCGTGGCTCCTGGACGCACTTCTCGCCCTCGCCCCCATTACATTGCCGTCCGCATTCACGCCGCGGCTCGACCCCACGGTCCTGGCGTTCACCATCGGGTTGGCCGTGCTCACCGGGCTGGCCTTCGGGCTGCTCCCTGCCCTGCACGGACTGCGTGACCAGGTCGCCGGTCTAAAGGAAGGCGCCGCCGGCAGTGGGCTGGGCCGCGGCGGGCGGCGGCTGCGCAGCGGCCTGGTGGCCGGCCAGGTCGCGCTCGCCTTCGCGTTGCTGGTGGGCGCAGGGCTGCTGCTGCGCAGCTTCGTGGCCCTGCAGTCGGTGGACCCCGGCTTCCAGCCCCGGGGCGTGCTGACGTTCCAGATCGGCTTGCCTGCCGCCGAGTATTCCGAAAACGCCCGGGTCAATACGTTCTTCAACGACTTTCTGGCGCGCATCCGCGCCCTTCCCGGAGTCGGCGAAGCGGGCATGGTCTCCTCCGTGCCCATGAGCGGGAACGACACGGACGCATCCTTCGTCATCGAGGGCGAGCCGGCCCCCGCCCCGGGCCAGGGCAAGGTCATCTGGTACCGGCAGGTGGACCCGGACTACTTCCCGACCATGCGCATACCGCTGCTCGAAGGTCGCGGGATCCAGCCGTCCGACGGCCCCGATGGACCCCGGGTGGCGGTGTTGAGCGAAACAGCGGCGCAGCGCTTTTTCCCCGGCCAGGACCCGGTGGGCAAGCGGTTCAAGCCCGGATCCGACCCGACCCGGGACATCCCGTGGTGGACGATCATCGGCGTGGTGGGCAGTGTCCGCCATGTCGGCCTGGACGCGGCGCCCAAGGCGGAGATGTACATATCGCAGGCCCAGGCGCCGCGGCGTTCCATGACCCTCGTCGTTCGGGCCCGGCGCGGCGACCCGCTGCGGCTGGTGCCGTCCGTTCGCGCGGCGTTACACGACATCGACCCGCGACTGGCCATCTCACAGGTCCACACGGAAGACGCCATCATCGGTCGGACCATCGCTCTGCCGCGGTTCCTGACCCTGTGCCTCATTGCGTTCGGTCTCATGGCCCTGGTCCTGGCCGGCATCGGCATCTACGGCGTGATCGCCTATACCGTGGGCCAGCGCACCCGGGAGATGGGCATCCGCATGGCTCTCGGCGCCGGCCGCGGAGATGTCGTCCGGCTGGTCATGGCCCAGGGATCTGTCATCGTGGCCGTGGGTCTGGCCGTTGGATTGCTGGCCGCGCTGGCGCTCGGACGGGCCATTCGCGGCCTGCTCTTCCACGTGCCGTCCGCGGATGCGATCACGTTCGTCGTTGCACCGGTCGTTCTCGCCGGCGTCGCGATTCTCGCCGTTTACATCCCTGCCAGGCGGGCCACGCGCGTGGAACCACTCGATGCACTCCGAACGGAATGAGGTGGACATGCCCGGTTTTGCCATGAGCATCCGTCACGCCACGCGTCGCCTGATTCGCAGCCCCCTGTTCCTCGCGGCGACCTTGGCCACGCTCGCTCTGGGCATCGGCGCCAACACGGCCATCTTCAGCGTCGTGCATGCGGTGCTGCTCCGGCCGTTGCCTTATCCGAACCCGGAGCGGCTGGTGCATGTCTGGGAGAGCACGTCCGGGCACGGCACCGTGTCCCCGCCCGATTTTGCCGACTTCCGTTCTTTGAACGACGTCTTCCAGGACGCGGCGGCGCATTACAACACGGGCCTCACGCTGACCGGCGAAGGCAGCGCGCAGCAGCTTTCGGGCGTGGCCGCGACGCCATCTCTGTTCTCCATCCTCGGCGTACGGCCGGAGATCGGCCGCGTGTTCCAGCCCGGCGAGGCCATCCCCGGCAATGAGCATGTCGTGATCCTGAGTGACGCCCTTTGGCGACGCCGCTTCGGCGGAAGCCGCACGGTGCTGGGGCATTCCATCCGCCTGGATGGCGTGGGCTACCGGGTCGTGGGCGTGCTGCCGCATGACTTCCGCTATGCCGAAGGAGCAGATCTGTGGATACCAGCCGCGTTCACGGCGCAGGACATGGCAACGCAGCGGGGGGCCCACTACCTGACCGTGCTGGCGCGCCTCCGCCCGGGAGTCACGCTGGAACAGGCGAACGTGCAGGCTCGGACGCTGGCAGCCCGCCTGGAAAAGGAATACCCGGACACCAACACCGGCGTGCGTGCCCGGGTCGTGGGACTGCGAGACGACATGGTGGGAGACTACCGAAGGGCGCTGCTCGTGCTGGCGGGCGCGGTGGGGCTGGTGCTGCTCATCGCGTGCGCCAACGTGGCGAACCTGTTCCTGGTCCGGGCGGTGGGCCGCGACCGCGAGCTGGCGGTGCGCACCGCGCTGGGTGCCCGGCGCTGGCACCTCGTGCGTGAGCTGCTCACCGAGAGCCTGCTGCTGGCATTCGCGGGCGGACTGCTCGGTCTCGTCGTCGCCACCTGGATCACCGGGGGACTGGTAGCGCTGCAGTCCCGGAGTGTGCCACGGCTCGGCCAGGCACATCTGGACGCCGCCGTGCTCGCCTTCACCGCCGGCGTCACGCTGCTGACCGGCCTGCTGTTCGGCATGCTGCCCGCCTGGCAGGCGTCCCGTCACCGCGACCTCGGCGAGCGCCTGAAGGCCGGACGCGGTCTGTCCGAAGGAGTGGGCAGGAACCGGCTGCGCGGCGCACTCATCGTAGGCGAGCTGGCTGTGGCTCTCCTCCTGCTCGCGGGCGCAGGCTTGCTGGCCCGGAGCTTCCTGAACCTGCACCGCGTGGACCTCGGCTTCCGCACGGACCATGTGCTCACCTTCTCCGTCTCCCTTCCGGACAACGGGTACTCGGAGCCGGCACGCAGGCGCCAGTTCGGGCGCCAGCTGGAAGGCGTCACGCGTTTAGACCAGGCCCACCACGGCAACGGGCTGCCACTCAGCGGTCTCAGCTAATGGAAAAGCGACGAGCGCAACCATGGCCAGCCCGGATACCGGACCCCGGAAGAAGAGAAGGACGTGCAAGTGCGCGTCGTCACACCGGGCTACCTGCGCGTCCTGGGAATTCCGTTGCGTTCCGGCCGCCTGTTCACGGATGCCGACCGGGACGGCAGCAAGCTCGTGGTGCTGGTGAACGAGTTGGCGGCAAAGCTGTTGTTCCCGGACCAGGACCCGCTGGGGCACACGTTCGAGATCGGCACCCGCCTCCACAACCCGGACCGTCTGCACGGCGAGGTAGTGGGGGTGGTCGCGGATACGAAGTACTTCGGACCAGCCTCCCCACCCCGGGCACAGGCCTACTTCGTCTTCGACCAGTTCCCCGTCGACGTCATGAGCGCCACTCTGCGGACGGACGGCGATCCGGCTGCCGTGGTGGGAGCGATACGCCAGCGACTGTCGGAGATCGACCCCGACGTGCCCATGTTCCGGGTCCGCACCATGGACCAGCTCCTCGGCGATGAGCTGACGCAGCCGCGGTTCTACACCCTGTTGCTCGCTCTCTTCGGCGGGCTGGCGTTACTGTTGGCCGCCATCGGAGTGTACGGCGTCATCGCGTACGCCGTCGGCCGCCGCACACGCGAGATCGGCATCCGCATGGCCCTGGGCGCTGACAGCGACGCCGTCGTTGCCATGGTCGTGCGCCAGGTGGTCTGGCTGTCCGGCGCGGGGGTCATCCTGGGCTTCATTGCGGCTCTGGGCTTCACCCGTTTCATGCGGGACATGCTCTTCAACCTCAGCCCCACCGATCCGGTGTCCCTCATCGCCGCTACCGCGTTCCTGGCGGCGGTGGCCCTCCTCGCCGGCTGGCTGCCCGCACGGCGGGCTTCGCAGGTGGACCCGGTGAGCGCCCTCCGCAGGGAATGACGGCGACGGTTGAGCACAGCCGAATGGAACCGCTAACTTGCAGGACCGGCCCGCCCCTTCCGGCGGCGCCGGTCCGGCGCAGAAAAGAACCGCCATGGCCAACAACCCGACCGTACTCGTAGCGGACGACCAGCCGGACGTCATCGAAGCGCTCCGCCTGCTCTTGAAGGGCGAAGGCTTCCAGTTGGTGACGGCCAGGTCCCCCGAGGAGATCCGCGAGGCGGCCGAGGACCGGGACCTGGACGCGGTGCTCATGGACCTGAACTACGCCCGCGACACGACGTCCGGGAAGGAAGGCCTGGACCTCCTGTCGCACCTCCAGGCTCTGGACAGCACGCTGCCCGTCGTCGTCATGACGGCGTGGGGCAGCGTTGAAGGCGCGGTGGAAGCCATCCGACGCGGCGCCAAGGACTACATCGAGAAGCCGTGGGACAACCAGCGGCTGATCACGACGCTGCGCACGCAGATCGAGCTGGCCAAGGCCATGCGCCGATCGGAGAAGCTGGAATCCGAGAACCGGATGCTCCGCCAGGACGACCTGCCGCAGTTCATTGCCCGCTCGTCCGTCATGCAGCCGGTGCTGAAGCTCATGGAGCGCGTGGGCCCGTCGGATGCCAACGTGCTCGTGACGGGCGAGCACGGCACCGGCAAGGAGGTGGGGGCCCGCTGGCTGCACGCGGCTTCGCGGCGCGCGCAGAAGCCGCTCATCACGGTCAACGCCGGCGGTTTCTCCTCCGGCGTCTTCGAGAGTGAGCTGTTCGGGCACGTGAAGGGCGCCTTCACCGACGCCAAGACGGATCGGGTGGGCTGCTTCGAGCTGGCGGACGGCGGCGCCCTGCTGCTGGACGAGATCGCCAACGTGCCCATGCCGCAGCAGGCCAAGCTGCTACGCGTGCTGGAGACCGGCGAGATCCAGCGGGTGGGCTCATCCAAGACGCGGCACGTGGATGTTCGCGTGCTCTCCGCCACCAACGCCGACATCGACAAGGCGGTCGCGGAGGGCCAGTTCCGCGAGGACCTGCTATACCGGCTGAACACGGTTGAGATCCGGCTGCCGGCCCTGCGGGACCGGCGGGAGGACATCTCCGTCCTCGCCGCCCACTTCCTGCGCAAGGAAGCCGAGCACTACGGCAAGGACATCACCGGCTTCGACGCCGAGGCCATCGACGCGCTCATGGGGCACCCCTGGCCGGGCAATGTGCGGGAACTGGAGCACGTGGTGGAACGGGCCGTCCTGCTGGCCCGGGACGACCAGATCCACGCCGACGAGCTGCGCCTGCGACCGCCGCCGGAAACCGACGGCCGGCTGGACAAGATGACCCTGGACGATGCGGAGCGCCTGCTCATCAAGAAGGCGCTGGCCCGCTTCGACGGCAACGTCAGCCGTGCGGCGGAAGCCCTCGGCCTCAGCCGGAGCGCCCTGTACCGCCGGCTCCAGCGCTACGGGCTATGACCGACGGACCGGGCAAGCGACGCGTACGGCACGAGCAGCGTGTCCTCGCCCTGGCCATCTTCGTCGGCCTGCCGGGATCCCTCATCGCCCTGATCCTCCTCTGGACGGGCAGCTTCACCCCCCGGTTACAGTGGACCCTGACCCTTCTCATCGTCGGGGCCTGGCTGGGCTCCGCCGCGGTGTTGCGCGACTGGGTCGTCCGTCCGCTTCAGACGCTGTCCAACCTGCTGGGCGCGTTGCGGGAAGGCGATTTTTCAATTCGAGCGCGCGACGCGCGTGTGGACGACGCCCTGGGCCTGGCCATGCTCGAAGTCAACACGCTGGGCGCGACGTTGCGCGAGCAGCGCCTGGGCGCCGTCGAGGCCAGCACGCTGCTGCGCAAGGTGATGGAAGAGATCGACGTCGCCGTGTTCGCCTTCGACGGCGAAGGACACCTCCAGCTGGTGAACCGCGCCGGCGAGCGGCTGCTGGCACGGCCGGGGGAACGGACGCTGGGACGCAGCGCGGAAGAGCTGAACATCGCCAATTGGCTGGAAGGCCCCACGCCACGGACCATGGATGCGCCGGTCCCGGGCGGCGGCCGCTGGGAGCTGAGACGCACGACATTCCGCCAGGAGGGCCTGCGGCACCACCTGGTCGTCCTGTCGGATGTGAGCCGCGCGCTGCGGGAGGAGGAGCGCCAGGCATGGAAGCGGCTGATCCGCGTCCTGGGTCACGAGATCAACAACTCGCTGGCGCCCATCATGTCCCTGACCGGCAGCCTGCAGCAGCTGCTCGCCCGGGAACCGCGTGCTCCCGATTCTGACGAAGACCTGCGCCAGGGCCTGGGCATTATCTCGACCCGGGCGGAAGCGCTCAGCCGCTTCATGACATCGTACGCCCGGCTGGCGCGGCTGCCTCCGCCCGAGCTGGAGCCCGTCGACGTGCGTGCCTGGGTCCACCGCATTGCCGAGCTGGAAACGCGCCTGCCCGTCGTCGTCCACGACGGCCCCGGCCTCACCATCGACGCCGACGGCGACCAGCTGGAACAGCTCCTCATCAACCTGGTGACCAACGCGGTGGACGCTGCCCTGGAGACGGGTGGTGGGGTCGAGGTGAGCTGGCGCAGCCGCAACGGCGCTCTCGAAGTGTTCGTCGAGGACGAGGGGCCCGGCGTCGACAGTCCGTCCAATCTCTTCGTACCCTTCTACACCACGAAGCCCAACGGCACCGGCATCGGGCTGGCCTTGAGCCGCCAGATCGCCGAGGCACACGGCGGCACACTGTCCCTGGAGAACCGCCGCCGCGGGTCCGGCTGTCGCGCGCTGCTCCGTCTGCCCACAACCCAACCGCAACACCAGGTAGCAGGTACCAGGTAGCAGGTAGCAGTCCAACGTTGCCGGTGAGGCGGATTTGCGGTTTGAGCGCAACCCCCGCCGCGTGCCGGCCACGTCACCCCGAAGCCCGCGTCCGCCCCAAACCCGCAGATCGACCCCGAAGCCCGCGTCCTCCCCGACCACCCCGAAGCCAGCATTCCCCCCGCGAACCGTCAGAACCGGAATCCCAGACCTGCTACCTGCGACCTGCTACCTGATAAACCCGAGGAGCGCCGCGCAGCCTGGCGCCGCGTAGATGCCCTGGATGTAGCCCGCTACGGCCATGAGCAGGCCAACGGGCGCCATGGCCGGATGGTACACCCCTGCAACGATGGGCGCCGACGCCGCGCCGCCGACGTTGGCCATGCTGCCTGTGGCGAAGAAGAAGAGCGGCGCCCGGAGCAATCGAGCGACAAGGAGCAGGACGAGGGCGTGCACGGCGATCCAGAGCGCACCGGCCGCCAGGAACAGCGGGGCGCTGAGGGTGGCCCGCAGGTCCGCCTGGGCGCCGATGGCGGTGAGCAGGAGGTAGAGCGCTACGTAGCCGACGCGAGAGGCGCCGTACCGCTCCAGGCGGCGTAGCGGCGTGAAAGACAGCGCAAGCCCGCCGGTCACCACGAGCAGCACCGCCCAGGTGGTGTGGCTGATGACGGTGGGATCGCCCAGGTCCGGCAGCCGGTCGCCGAGTCCCACCGCCAGCACGGCGCCAGCGAATGCGATGGCCAGGATCATGGCCAGGGGCCTCAGGTCCAGGGGGTGGCGCTCCCTGTCCATCGCCTGCAACCGACGGTTGGTCTCTTCCAACACTTCTCTGCGGGCCCGCGTCCGGCGGTCGAAGCGCCGTTGCCACCCGCTCAGGAAGAGCAGGACGCCCATCCAACCGTACCTTCCAGCCATCCGGTGGCAGGTAGGAACGGAACACCAGGGACGCGATGGGCGCGCCCACCACGATGCCGATCGTGCCCGCCACGACCATGGCCAGCGCCATGGGGCCCAGGCGCACGATGGTCTTCAGGTCGATGGTGATCATCAGGAGCAGCAGCGCCACGGGGAGCAGGAAGCGCACCATCCAGTCGTACGCGCTGGAGGCGGGCGGCGTGATGCCCAGCGTCGTGGAGACGGTCGGAAGGAAGTACGCGTAGATGACCGGCGGCGTGACTTCGAAGAGCTTCCTGAGGCGCCGCAAGCCGCTCATCCAGAACACCAGCCCGAGCAGCCCGACCAGGTAGGCGAACACCGCCATGGGGTCCTGCAACAATGCCGTGCTCGCCTGCGGCATGCCGCCCTCTTTCCTCGCCGTGGCTCGATACGGGCCGCCAACATAGACCCACGCCGTCGCCATGACCACCTGCCGCCCGATCGCCGCGGCCGTGACGCCGCTCACAAGCACGGGCCCGATCCGCACGCCCGTGTCTCGCGCTCAACGATGGACCCACCCTACCCGGCACGTTGAGCCACCACCTGCTACCTGCTACCTTATCAGGCATGGCCGGCAAGCTCAGCGCACAAGCACAGGCGAAGCTCGCCATGCTCCGGGAGATGGCGAGGAAGATCGACCATGTTCGGGGCCTGGTGGAGCAGTTCGCCGTGGCCCGCGGCAGGAACGCCGAGTTGCTGGCCATTCCCATCAAGCGGGCGTTCGGCAGGCTCAAGCTGGAACTCATGGGCGCCGGTCTGGACAACCTGTCGCAGCTGGCAGGCAGCATGGAGTTGGCGGCGCGCCGCAGCGGCAACCAGCAGAAGAAGGCGCGCATCCTGCGCGAGGGCGTCGGCACGCTGGTCACCCAGGTCGAGCTGGAACAACGCGCGGTGGTCGACGAGGACCAGCGGAAGCAGAAAAAGCAGGAGCAGCAACAAGCCGGAGCGGACGAGTCAGGCTGACCCGCTTCCCTTTCCTGCCATGAACGCACCCCCCAGGCGTGGTGTCCTCGAGCGGTTCCAGGGCCGGCTGCGGGCCTCAACGGCAGAGCCCGTGCGCCAGCTGCAGCTCTCCCTGGCGCTGCTGGTCGGCCTCGTGGCCATCGGGACCGTGGGATACATGCTTCTCGCCCCGCCTGACATGCACGTGCGCGTCGTCGACGCCCTTTACATGACGGTGATCACCCTGACGACGGTCGGCTTCCAGGAGGTCTTCCCACTGGGCACCGCAGGCCGCGTCTTCACCATCGTGCTCGTGGTGGGCGGCGTGGGCACGGTCGCATGGGCCGTCCGCAACGCCGCGGAGGTCACGCTCAACCAGACGTTCTGGGCATCGATGCAGCGCCGCCGGATGAAGGAGACGGTCATGGATCTCCGGGACCATTACATCGTGTGTGGGTTCGGCCGCCTGGGCCGGCAGATCGTACGGGACCTGCGGGCGCGCGGCGAGCGCTTCGTCGTCCTGGACTGGTCCAAGGGGGTGGAGCAGGAGCTGCTGGAAGAGCGCATCCCGAACATGATCGCGGACGCCACGCAGGAGGAAAGCCTGCAACAGGCGGGGATCACGCACGCGCGGGGGCTTGTCTCCGCTCTGGACTCGGACGCGAACAACGTGCTCGCCGTGCTGACGGCGCGCGAGCTGAACCCGCACCTGCTCATCGTGTCGCGGGCCAACGCCGAATCGTTGGAGAGCAAGCTGCGCCGGGCCGGCGCGGACCGGGTCGTGACCCCCGAGTCCATCGGCGGGCACCGGCTGTCCCTGGCCCTGTTGCGCCCCGATGTCCACGACTTCTTCGGCCGCGTGTTCAACGTCGGCGTCCAGCCCGACGTCGACGTCGGACAGATCGCCGTGCCGGCTACGTCTCCGTTCGCGGGCCAGACCATCGCCAACTGCGATCTGCGCCGCGTGCGCAACGTATCCATCCTGGCGGTCCGGCGACGCGACGGTGTCTTCGATTTGAACCCGGAGCCCGTGCGCACCATCCAGGCGGGCGAGACGCTCATCGTTATCGGACCCGCCGAGGCCATCTACGAGATGGAGGCCATGTACGGCGAGGAGGCGTAGCTAGCGCTGCATGGCCGCGGCCCGGAACAAGGGATCCGCCGACTGCAGGATCTTGCCGCGCAGTCGTGACGGGTAGTCCGGGTGCTCGGCCAGGAACCGCCGCACGATGGCCGCGGCCGCCGGGCTGCGGTGTCCCCTCAGCAGGGCGTCCAGCCAGCGCTTCGGGAAGAAGATGTCCCCCGTCCGCTGGATTTCCGCCAGCAGGTCGAGCCCCGGCCGGATGTAACGCTCGGAGCGCGGTGCCCGCAGCGGGTGGTTCAGGTATCCGAGGGCGGCCAGCGCCCACGGCTCACGATGTCGATTCTCGAGCTTCGCCAGGCTGGCGAACACCGAGTCCCGCACCGCGGCGTCTGCCGACAGGGCCGGCGCCACGAAGTCGAAGCGAGCGCGTCGGTCCGGATTCTGGATCCGCTGCCGCTGCCGCGCGAGGATCTCCTGCTGGTCCGCCACGCCGCGGATCGCCAGGGCGAACGCCAGGTCGGTGTAGTCCTCCTCGGAGAGCGGCAATCCCGGAATCGAGTCCTGCCGCGACCAGATGCGGCGCAGCCGCGCCACGCCGGCGTGCGTTTGCACGATGCTGCGCCATGCGTTGAAGTACGCCGCCTTGGTGCGGGGGTGCTGCGCCTGCTGCATGCGTTGCCACAGGAACGGTTCCAGGCGCGGCGCCCATCGGAGCCGGTCCGGCTGGCCGACGTAATGCCAATACGTATCCGACAGGTCCGAGAGCACGCGCTGCGCGTTCAGCTCGTTGGGCTTGCCGGAGAGCATGTCCAGCGCCAGCGCCATCACGGTGTCCGGGGGAACGCGGCGCTCCAGCATCGCGTCCCACACGGTCAGCCACGCCACCGCACGCAAGCGCGCATCCGGCAGACGCGCCGACGACGTCTCCAGGTAGGCCATGCTGGCGGAATCCGGCTCGAACAGGCCGTAGCCCCAGGTACCGCCGTCGGCCAGCACCCAGAGCGGTGCCGGTCGGCCGCGTGCCCGGGACACGTCCAGGCGCGATGTGCCCAGCTGCACCGGGATCATGGACACCGAGTCGGCGTAGCCGAGCGCCACCGTGAGCCGCTGGTTCCACACCAGGTGGCGGCCCGGCCACGGGTCGGCCTGGCCCAGAACCAGGTCGGTCACGCGGCCGGCAGACGTGTGCAGCGTCGTCGCGACGGTCGGCCGGCCCGGCTGCTCCACCCACGCGTGGCTCCACGCTGCCAGGTCCTCGTCACTCTTCCGGTCCAGCACACGGATCAGGTCCGGCCAGGTCGCGTTGCCGTACTCGTGCGCTTTCAGGTATTCCCGGAGCCCGTCCCGGAACGCATCGGCGCCCACCAGCGCCTCCAGCTGTCGCATGACGATGGGCGCCTTCTCGTAGATGATCGCGCCATACAGCGATCCGGCGTCGTCCAGGTTCTCCAGCTGCTGGCGGATCGGGTTGGCGCCCGCCGTGCGGTCCACCTCGTATGCCGACGGATAGTATGCCAGCAGGAAGCGCAGCTCGTGATCGATCTCCGGGAACGATGGGTTCACGATCTTCGCCGCCATGAAGTTCGCGAACACCTCCTTCATCCAGACGTCGTTGAACCAGCGCATGGTGACCAGGTCCCCGAACCACATGTGCGACGTCTCGTGCGAGATGACGCTGGCGCGTCCCAGCTCCTGGTTCAGCGTGGCCGACTCATCCAGCATCAGGCTGTTCGCCCGGTAGTAGATGGCCCCTGGATGCTCCATGCCGCCGTACTGGAACGATGGGATCAGCACGAAATCGAACTTGCCGAACGGGTACGGGATGCCGGTGTAGTCCTCCAGCCAGCGCAGGGCCCGGTCGTGCAAGTCGAAGATCGCCTTGGCGTTGCGCGCCACCTTCGTGCTATCGCTCTCCCGGTGGTACATGTGCATCACGCGCCCGTGGCGCGTCGCGGTTTCCACCTTGAAAGCGCCGGCGGCGAATGCGAACAGGTAGGTAGGTAGCGGTCGCGTTTGCGCAAACCGGTGCACCGCGCGGTCGCCGTCCACCGTGTGGCTCTCCTCGGCGCCGTTGGACACCGCCTTCCACGCGGCCGGCAGGTCCAGCTGCAGCGTGAAGCGCGCTTTCAGGTCCGGCTGGTCGAAACAGGGAAACGCCTCGTGGGCCCGATCGGGCACGAACAGCGTGTACATGAAGTCGTCGTTGCGGTTGAGCGGGCCATCGCCCGCGATGAACGCGACCTCGACGTTTTGGCGGCCTCGCTCGAGCAGGCTACCCGGGATCACGATGTGGCCATCCAACAGGGCAAAACCGGCGACCTCCCCGTCCACCTTCACACTCAACACGTGGTCCCGCGGCGCATCGAAGTCCAGCACCAGCGGTCCGGATCCCGACCAGTCGAACCCCACCCGCACATGACCGTGTACGGCGTCCGAACGGTTCGCGGGGATCCGGAGCGACACATCATACGTCACGTTGGACACATCTCGGGAGCGCGACTGCGCCAGCGTCCACGAGATGCCAGGACCTGCCGCCTCCTGCGCCGACGCACCATTCGCCACCAACGCCACCATCAACACAAGCTCCGTTGCTCGCACACCGTCCTCCTGTTCGCGACCACGCATTCTCTGGTCGTTGACCACACGGCGCAAGAAAGGCCGTGAGAACGACGTGTCCTCACGGCCTGGTACGGCTCGCACCAATGCGGCGCCGCATCAGTCCATGTCGGATGCCCCCGACGACGCCTTGGATGCTGCGGCAAGTGTCGACACGCCGTCCTCTTCGGGCAACTCGATGGGCGCATCGGCGGGCACCTCCTCCACCGGACGACCCGCCACCGCGACCATCCGGTCCACCGACCGGTGCATGGCACGCTTCGTCTCCTCCAGTGCCATGCGCGCGCCCGGCGTCTCCTGCTGGCGCACCGCGATCGCCGCCGCGTTCAGATGGCGAATCATGGCAAGGAAGCGGTTGCCTTCCGCTCGCAGCGCCAGGTAACGTCGCTCGTTCGGCAGCATGGAGCCCGCCAGGCGCCAGACGCCGCCCTCCACCAGCAACAGACCCAACACCACCAGGCCCAGCTCCGCTCTTGGCGACGCCACCACCAGCACGGCCGACAGCACTATGGCCATCCCCAGTACCGGCACCGCAAAGATGATGGCGTTCCGCAATTTTCTCATCTGGGTCCTGCTCCCCCGATGGTTACCGGCCAAGCCTGGTCAATGCGCCGGATCCCGGGAAAAGGGCGCGCGCGGGACTCGTCACCATAATGTCATTTCCCCATGGCCCGCAAGGCACTTACGCCCTTGGGGAGCACCGCCCCATGCCTGCCCGGACATCGTCTGTGAAGTTTTCAGCCTGAGAAGCAATTACTATATAGACGTGGCAAACAGGAACCGGGTAACCAACGCCTACCGATGAAGGCACGGCCAGTGGATGCTGCGCTGGTCGAACAGGCGAGGGCAGGCGCCCCCCAGGCGCTGGCCGCGCTGTATGAGACGTACGGCCGGCGACTGTTTGGCGTCGCCTACCGTGTGACCCGGTCGAGGGAAGACGCGGCCGACGTCGTCCAGGATGTCTTCGTCGGCTTGCCGGAAGCGCTGCGCAACTATGAGGAGCACGGCAGCCTCGACTGGTGGCTGGCCCGCGTGACCATGTTGACCGCGTTGCTGACCGAACGACGGCGGAAACGCATGAAAGAAGTGCACGCGATGGCTTCCCAGGACACGAGAATGGTAGCGCGGCCCCAGGCCGTCGTCGACAGGATCTCTCTCGACAATGCGCTGGAGCAGGTGCCGGCCGAGTTCCGGACCGTGTTCCTGCTGAAGGAAGTCGACGGCTACTCGCATGCCGAGATCGCGGAGCTGCTGGGTATCACGCGTGGTGCTTCACAGATGCGTCTCTACCGGGCACGTCAGATGCTGATCAAGCTTCTGGAGACCGGCTGATGTTCCGGAGCCTGAGACACCCGGACTTCCGTGCGCTCAATCGCTACGTGGACGGCGAGCTGCGTGAGCGGGAACGTGCCCGCGTCACCGCACACCTGGCCCGTTGCTTCCGGTGCAGGCGGACCGTGGAAGAGCTGCGCGCGTTGGGTGCCGCCGCTCGGGAGCTGCCCACGCCGGCAGCACCCGCGGACCTCATGGACCTGGCACTCCAGCGGCGTGCCGACGGCGAGCGCGTGATCCTGCCGCTGACGCCGCCGGGTGTGCCGCCCCGGCGGGGCTTTGCCCTGCTTATCGCGATCGCAGCCATCGCGTTGCTGGCCGTGGCCGTCATCCTGACGCTGCGGGTGCCATCTCTCGAGGCCGCGCGCGGGGGCCTCACCATCACGCCCGACCGGCCAACCGCAGGGGCGCGCCTGTCCTTCGAATACCAGGACATGGGCCGCTTCCAGGGACAGCAGGAGCTCACCGTGCGCGCTCGCTACCGCACGCCTGACCGGCGCTACCAACTAACCGCAGGCGTCCTCGAGCGGGCCACCGATGGCCACTACCGCGGCACCATCACCCTGCCGGACTCCGTCGTCTACGCAGCCTTCGCCGTGGAAGACGCGGCGGGACGCATCGTGGACAGCAACGATCGGCGACTGTGGGACGTCACGGTGCATGCTCCCGACGGGCGCCCGACGTTCGACGCCCTTTTTGCCCGCATGAATGACCTGCTGTCGCGAAACTGGGAGGGCGCGTTCGCCGTCGCCCGCCGGATGACCAAGCTCTACCCGGACCGCCCGGCATCGTGGTCGTCTCTCGAGATGTTCGAGGCTTCCGTGCTGGAAGACAGTACGGTGCTGCCCCGGCATCAACAGCGTTTGTCAGAGCTGGCGGATCGGATCCTGGCAAACGACAGGGATGACCCCGAAGCCGTGGCGGAGCTCGCATACTACGCGTTCGTGCTGGGGCAGGAGGAGAGAAGCCGATCACTGATCGCGGCGTTGCATGCCAGCGGCGGGTGGAGCCGGGTTCGTCTCGGGCTTCGCGTGAGCATGACGCAGATCGAGACGTACCATGACAGCAGCTACCCGTCCGCGCTGGACAGCCTGTGGGACGCGACGGGAGGCAGCTTTTCCCTGGCGACGGCGGGGTATGCGGCGAGCCTGCACGCGGCGAATCCGTCCGTCACCTGGATCTGGTATCGGCGACGAGCAGCCGCGGAACCTGACGAAGCGACCATCATGCTGGTTCAGGATCTGTTGCCCATTCCGGCCATGCGGACCCGTGTCATCGGTGCACTGGAACGCACGCTCGAGCAGGGCTGGCGCGCTGACGATGAGGACCGGCCGTTGTACCTGTCGGTCACGGAATACGATCGCCATAGAGGCCGGGTCGCCGGCCGAGCCAGGATGGCCCTGGGCACCGCGCTGCTCGACGAGGGCAGAACTGTCCAGGGCGTGAGTCAGGTCCGCCGGGCGGTCGGTAGCGTGTGGACACCCGACTTGCTCCACCGCGCAGGCAGGATCCTGCTGCAGCACGGCGACACCGCAGACGCTGTTCGAGCGTACGCACGCATGGTCGCCGATCCCGCTCTCTCCTTCGGCCTGCGCCATGCCGCCGATGACGACCTGGGCGCGCTCACACGCACGGACCGCTGGAAAACGGCCGTGGCCTCCGCCCGCTCGGCGCTGACCGACGACGTCTTCGGTGACCGCATCAACGTCCGCATCGACACGGATCTGGTGCTGGGTCGACCGGACGGCAGGGTCGTGCCACTTTCGCAGCTCATGAGTCCCGGCGCCACCGCAGTGGTGTTCTGGAACAGGCTCTGCCTGCCCGCCATGGTGGCGTTGCCGTCCATAGAGCAGGTGCGACGCCGGTTGGAGGCCCACGGGATCCGCATGATCGTGATCGGCACGGAGCCCCTGTCCCCGGAGCGAGAGCGGGCCCTGGCCCGGATGGACGTTCCCTTCCCCGTCTACGCGGATCGGAAGGGTGAAGCCACGAAGGAGTTCGTGCCACCCGGCACACCCAGCTACTATGTGCTGGACGGTGAAGGCCGCATCCGCTTCGCCTACTCGAATCTCGACCGGCTGGTGACGCAGGCGGTCATGCTCCGCAACGCGTCCGGCACACCAGCCAGCGCCGCCGAGTAGCGCGGCAAGCTCCAGCCCGCAACCAGCCCCAACCGCGACGAATCCCGGTTCGCCCGCAGGCTCTGCATCGCTTGCCGGCCCGGCGTCGCCTAGAGCAGCACCGCGTTCAGGCGAATCTCGACGCCCCCGAGCGCCCGCGACACCGGGCAACCTTTCTTGGCCTGCTCCGCGTAGCCCAGAAACGTCTCCTGATCGATGCCCGGCACGTCCGCCCGTGTGCTCAGCTCGATGACCTCGATGCTGAACCCCTGTTCACCCTTGTTCAGGTGCACCTGCGCCTTCGTCTCGATCCGCTTCGGCTCGATCCCCGCCTTCGTCAGCTCCGCCGACAGGGCCATGGAAAAGCAGCCGGCATGCGCTGCGCCGATGAGCTCTTCGGGATTCGTGCCCGTGCCTTCCTCAAAACGCGACGCGAACGAATACTGGCCCTCGAACGCCCCGCTGCCGAACTTCATCGTCCCCTTGCCATCCCGCAGCGTGCCGTCCCACACTGCGTCCGCGCTCCGTACTGGCATTGCCGTCTCCTTCCCTCTGGGTTGGCTATCGTCGTCGAACTTCTGCGAATCGGACCTGCAACTCTCAAACCCCTGGACCGTGGCTCCCAGGCGCATTAACTTGCACCCACAGTGGCTGGTGCGCCAACGAAGGTGCGGCCGCACCGAGACCGATCACCGCACGGGATTCGGGCTCCCCTCGGGTCCCGTTGTCATATCCCCTCCGTACAGGGACTGCGCCATGCCGCGTTCCACCGGTACCGTAAAGTGGTTCTCCCGTGAAAAGGGCTATGGCTTCATCCGCCAGGCCGACGGGCCCGACGTCTTCGTCCACTACAGTGCCATCCAGGCCAAGGGGTTTCGCACCCTCGAAGAGGGCGAGAGCGTCGAGTTCGAGATCATCGAGGAACCCAAAGGCCTGCGAGCCCAGAACGTCGTCCGTCTGGAAGAATCACCTGAAGCGTCTGCCGAAGCCGATGTCCAAGCGGATATCACGTCCGCGCCGGCCGACGAGGACGTGGGCGCCGACGAGGACGTGGGCGCCGACGAGGACCTGGACGCCGACGAGGACGTGGGCGCCGACGAGGACCTGGGTGCCGACGAGGACCTGGGTGCCGACGAGGACCTGGGTGCCGACGAGGACCTGGGCGCCGACGCAGAGATGGACGCCGAGCTCCTGGACACGCCCGGCCCGCTCGAGCCGGATCCCCAGGCCGATCGCTGATCCAGGACCTGCACGCAAGATGCGCCGCCCGTTCGTGGCGAACGGGCGGCGCATCTGGATTGCGGGTTCCGTGCCGCCGGCGCGACCCGGCCGTCAGAAGTTGACGTCGCCCTGCAGCAGCCCGCCCAGCAGGTTGCCACCGATGCCGGCCACGCCCTTCTTCTCGCCCCGCTGCTGGAACCGTGCAGCGGCGAAGATGCGATCGGCAAGGCGCGAGAACGGCAGGCTCTGCAGATACACCGTCCCGGGACCCGTCAGCGTGGCCAGGAACAGGCCTTCCCCGCCGAACAACGCGTTCTTGAAACCGCCCACGAACTGGATGTCGTAGTCCACCGTCGGAGCGAAGGCCACCAGGCAGCCCGTGTCCACCTTCATGGTCTCGCCATCCATCAGATCGTAGCGGATGATCGTCCCGCCGGCATGGACAAACGCCAGACCCTCGCCTTGCAGACGCTGCAAAATGAAGCCCTCGCCCCCGAACAGGCCCGCGCCGAGACGCTTCGTGAACGCCACCTCGATCTCCACACCCCGGGCCGCGCAAAGAAAACCGTCCTTCTGCACGATGAACTGACCCCCGACCTTCGTCAGGTCCAGCGGGATGATCTTGCCCGGATACGGCGCCGCGAACGCCACCCGCTGCTTGCCGGGTCCCGGGTTCAGGAACGTCGTGATGAAGAAGCTCTCCCCCGTGATCATCCGCTTGAACCCCTTGAACATCCCCCCGCCCGTCGAGGTCTGCATCGCCACCCGGCTACCCATGTACAGCATGGCGCCCGCTTCCGCCCGCACACCCTCCTGGGGGTCCAGCTCGATCTCCACGAGCTGCATGTCGTCGCCCACGATCCGGTAGTCGATCTCGTCTGCCATCTGCGCTCCTTACCAGTTCCGTCTGCCGACCCACGCCCTACCACCACATCGATCCCGACCCCACAGGTTAGGAATGTACGGCCGAAAACACCAGGATGTACGAAGCCCCCAGGTGCGACACGCCGCCGCCTGGGGGCTTCATTCCGCTGGCGAGATCGGATCACTTTTCGTTCGCGTCACCACGTGCGGTGACAGGATCCGAATTCTCTTCCCCTCGTCTCGCGGTCGGAGATTCAGGGCCCCCGAAAGCTTACCGGGGATCGGTTGCGACCAGCGACCCCGCAACCGGCTCGCCGATCACGAACCTCTCGGCGAACTCCCTTACCGGCGGCGTCCCGCCAGTTCGGGCGAAACCTCAAGGCTTCGGACCGCCTCCCTCGAAGTTCCATTACCACGATGCAATGCCCGCGAAACCCGGTCAAGTCTTTCGCGCTCCGTTCGGGATTCTGTCCACATTTCCACAATTCCGCACCCCGGTGAAGGCCTCCCTTCCTCCCGGTCGGTTCCCTCGTCCTCCCACCCCACCCACCTGCCGACTTCGCCGCTTGCGGAGGCATTCCCGGATGAGATCGGTTCTCAAACGTCGTCCCATTCCGTCACGAAAATGTCCTATTTCGCCCCGATCCGATCCTGCCGGCCGGGACGCGACCACGGCGATCGTGCCCGTCGACACTGGATGGCCACCCATCATGGCGGTACGCTCGGTTGCCGGCATGCAGAGTGCACACTAGGTTGCAGTAGTTGAGATCGATTTTCAAATTCGTGGAGGCGGCTTGGGGAAGGCGACCTGTCACGGCGCGACGACGGTGACACGGCGGGCGGGCTTGAAGGTGGTCCTGGTGGGATCGCCGAATGTGGGAAAAAGCGCGCTTTTCAACCGTCTCACGGGCGCGTACGTCACGGTGTCCAACTACCCGGGCACGTCGGTGGAGGTGACGCGGGGATCGGCGCGGTTGGGCGGGCGGGCGGTGGAGCTGGTAGACACGCCCGGGATGTACGCGTTGCTGCCGACGTCGGAAGAAGAGCGGGTGACGCAGCGGATCGTGTTGGGCGGGGAGGCGGACGTGGTGGTGCACGTGGTGGACGCAAAGAACCTCCCACGCATGCTTCCCTTGACGCTGGCCCTGGCGGAGCTCGGGCGGCCGCTGGTGCTGGCGCTGAACATGATGGACGAGGCCGAGCGCCTGGGCGTAGGAGTGGATGCGGCCCTGTTGTCGCGGCGGCTGGGGTTGGAAGTGGTGCCCATGGCGGCGATCCGGGGCCGCGGGCTGGGGGAGCTTGGGGAGGCGGTGGTGCGCGCGTCCGCGACGGATCCCGTGCGCATTTCGGCGTACCTGAACGGCGTGGGCGCGGCGATCGGCGGCGTGCGGTCGCGGCTGCGCGGCGTGTATCCTGTGGACGCGCGGGCGATGGTGGCGCTCCTGATGCAGGGCGATCCCGAAGTGGAGGCCCTGGTTCGTGCGCGGGAGCCTGATGGCGGAGCCGAAGTCCGGTCCGCCGTGGCGGAGGCGGTTGCGGCGTTGGACGGTCCGCCTTCCTATCGAGTGGCATACGAGCGGCAGCGGGCAGCGGATACGCTGCTGGAGGCCGTGGTCACCCGTGGCCGGCGCGCGGTGCCGTGGGTGGATTCACTGGGCCGGGCGCTGAGCCGGCCGGCGACAGGCATTCCGGTACTCCTCGTGGTGCTGTATCTGGGCCTGTACAAATTCGTCGGCACGTTCGGCGCGGGCACGCTGGTGGACTTCCTGGAGCGGGTCGTATTCGAAGGTCACGTGACCCCGTTTCTGGAAGCGGTGTTTGCGAACGTGCCGTGGCACTGGGTGCGAACCCTGTTCGTCGGCGATTACGGGGTGCTCACGTTGGGTGTGCGCTATGCGGTGGCCATAGTGCTGCCGGTGGTGGGCACGTTCTTCCTGTTCTTCTCGGTGCTGGAAGACAGCGGCTACTTCCCCCGCTTGGCCCTGCTGGTCGACCGGAGCTTCAAGCGGATCGGGCTGAGCGGCCGTGCGGTCATCCCGATGGTGCTGGGGTTTGCGTGCGACACCATGGCCACGATGGTGACGCGCACATTGGAAACGCGCCGGGAGCGTGTGCTGGCCACGCTGCTGCTGGCGCTGGCGATCCCTTGTTCGGCGCAACTGGGTGTGATCGTCGCCATCCTGGCGTCCAACCCCATGGCGCTGGCCATCTGGGCAGTTGCGCTGCTGGGCACGTTCCTGCTGGTGGGCGCCATCTCGGCGCGACTGCTGCCCGGTGAGAGCGCTACGTTCCACATGGAGCTGCCGCCGCTGCGTATGCCGCGCGTGTCCAACGTGCTGACGAAGACGTACACGCGCATGCACTGGTACTTCCGCGAAGTGCTGCCGCTGTTCCTGTTGGCGTCGGTGATCATCTGGTTCGGCAACCTGATCGGTCTGCTGTCCCGGACCCTGGCGGCGCTGGGGCCGGTCGTGTCCGCGCTGGGCCTGCCGGCGCAAACCGCGTCCGTATTTCTGTTCGGGTTCTTCCGGCGGGATTACGGAGCGGCAGGCCTCTACGAGCTGAATCGGAGCGGGCTCCTGGATCCGGTCCAGTTGACCGTAGCTGCGGTGACGCTAACGCTGTTCATTCCGTGCATCGCGCAGTTCCTCATGATGATCCGGGAGCGGGGTGTGAAGACGGCGCTGGGCATGCTGGTCTTCATCACGCCGTTCTCCTTCGGCGTCGGGTTCCTGCTGAACCAATTGCTGCGGGGGCTGGGATGGTGAGGCCGGCGGATCTCGAGCGGGGAGGGCGCGTGTTGGTTTGTGGCTTCTGTCGGCAGGAGTTCCGGGAGGACACCGCCCAACCGACGTGTCAGGCCTGTCCCCTCTCTGGCGCCTGCCGGTTCGTGCGATGCCCGCACTGCGGCTACGAGAACCCGGCGGCGCCGGCCTGGCTGGAGCGGGTGCGCCGATGGGCGGCGGGAGGTCGTCGTGATCCGTAGGCTGTTGCGTGCGAATCGTCGGCGTCGACGCCGGGGTCGCCGAGCGTGGGGCGGCGCCTGCGCCGGTGGCGCGCCGGTGCCCGACGAGGCACGCTGTGTCGACTCGGACTGTGCATCGGTGCCACTCACCGTCTTGCGCCCAGGGCAAGAAGCCACGGTCACGTGTCTCCAGGATCCGGCCAGCAGGCGCACCTACAAGCTGGCCGCTCTCGGGATCCTGCCGGGCGCGCGCGTCGTGCTGCTCCAGCGGTATCCCGTCTTCGTGTTCCGGATGGGCTATACGGAGATCGCGCTGGACGCCGAGTTGGCCAGGCGCGTCAGGATCCAGCCGGACTAGACAACGGCTGCGCCGGCGACGGGCAGAAACACCTGCATCGTCGTGCCCCGGCCGGGCTGGCTCTGCACTCGGATTGCGCCTCCGCCCTGTTTCACGATCCCGTACACGGTGCTCAAGCCCAGCCCGGTTCCCCTGCCCTTCGGCTTCGTGGTGAAGAACGGCTCGAAGATGCGAGCGGCGGTCTCTTCATCCATGCCGTGCCCGTTGTCGGTGACGGTGAGGCAGACGTAATCGCCCTGCTGCAGGTCGTCGGCATCGGCGCCGCGGTAGTCCTTCTGCTCCACATGGGCGGCGGCCGTGCCGATCGTCAGAGTGCCTCCGTCCAGCATGGCATCCCGGGCGTTGAGCACCAGGTTCATGATCACCTGCTCCAGCTGAGATGTGTCGGCCCGGATCGCCGGCAGCCGGGCCGCCAACCGGAATTCCGGTACGACGTTGTCGCCCAGCAGGCGCGAGATCATCTCCCGAATGCCGTCCACCACCGCGTTGATGTGGACGTTCGCCGGCCGGTTTACCTGCTGCCGGCTGAACGTCAGGAGCTGGCGGGTGAGCGCCGCGGCGCGCTCCGCACCTCTGCGAATCTCCTCCAGGTCGGCGCGCATTGGCGAATCCAGGGACATCTCGTCCAGCAGCAAGTGCACATGGCCCACCAGCACGGTCAGGACATTGTTGAAGTCGTGAGCCACGCCGCCGGCCAACCGTCCAACCGCTTCGAGGCGCTGCGCCTGCCGCAGCTGTTCCTCGATCCGTCGGCTCTCGGTCACGTCCCGGGAGTGCACGACGACGCCGCCGACGGATGGCTCGTGGATCAGGTTGCGCGCCGTCACCTCCACGATCCGCTCCGCGCCGTCCAACCGGATCAGCCGGAACTCCCCGGTCATCACCGCGTTGGGTTCTTCCACGCACAACTCGAACGCTTCCCTGGCCCGCGGCCGGTCCTCCGGGTGCATCTTCTCGAACACGTCCTTGCCCACGCGCTGATCGGCGGGTGTGCCCAGGACCTCGTCCACGGCCGGGCTCTCGTAGATGATCTGCCCCTCACGACTCACCACCGTGACGATATCGTGGGCGTTCTCGATAAGCGCCCGGAAGTAGCGCTCGCTCTGACGCAACGCCGCCTCGATCCGCTTGCGCTGTCGCACGTCCCGCGCGATCATCACGGCTCCCACCGGGCGGCCGTGCCCGTCCTGCAGCCGCGAGATGGACACGCTCATATCCACGGCATCGCCCTCGCGGCCCACGAGCTCGATCTCGCGATCCCGGACCAGGGGCCGCACCAGCAACTCATCCAGCAGGTCACTGCCTCGTTGGTCTGCCGCCAGGGACGACAAGCGCCGGCCGGCCAGCTCCTGCGCCGTCCAGCCCAGCGTACGCGTGGCCGCCTCGTTGCTCACCCGGATGCGGCCGACGGCATCGCACACCAGGAGCGGGTCACCGACGGTGGCCAGGATCGGCTCGGCGGCGAACGCGGCCGTGATGTCCACCAGCTCGTGACGTTCCATGGTACGCACCGCCCCGATGATGAAGATGATGGTCGGCAGGTAGTCGAACGGGTAGAGCGGAACGCCTATGGCGGGCAGATACGAGAGGAGCGCGATGCTCGCGATGGTCAGGAGCAAAATGAACGAGCGGAGGGGGTGCCGGTGGATGCCTTCCGACTCACCGTAGGCACGAATCAGGTCCCACTGGCTCGCACCCAGGAAGAACAGGAAGAACACGATGAAGGCCAGCATCGGCCAGCCCACGCGGTCGTAGTACCCCCAGAAATACCGCTCCACACCGACAACCATCCAGTCGGTGCCCAGAACCAGCGCCGAAGTCAGCGTCGCACCGACCCAGGCGATCCGGTGGAGCTGGCGCCTTGACTCCTGCACCCCGAGCAGTCGGATGACGAAACCGTGGATGGTCGGCGCCAGAAACGGCACGCCCAGATAAGCCAGCCGCGACCATGCCAGCGCGACCTCGGGTACGACGGACAGGTAGACGAAACCGAACGAGAACAGCCAGATGCCGCCCGCCACGGTCATGGAGAAGAACGACCAGCCGATGCGGCTCCCGCGCTCCCGCAAAAGCACGAGTCCGCCCAGCGCGACGCAGACGACGGCCGTCACGAGCGGCGGCACGGCGAAGCCGCTAAAGGCATAATTCGCCGATGCCAGCATCATGGACATGGGAGGCATGCTCGCCGCCGTCCCTTTCTCCGTTTGAAGACAATGCCACGCTTCGCTACAGGAGCACGGCTCCTGGCGTCAGAATACCGAACGAAGCACCTTGTCTCCCGGGGTTGTCGGGAAAACGTCAACACAACATAAGGAGACCGCCATGCCCCGCGCGAGAGCGAAACTCCCCTCCCTGCTTTCTGCCCTGCTGTGTCTGGCGGCCGTGGTGCCCGCGGGTACGAGCGCCCAGTCGAACGATGAGCTCCGCCAGATGCGGACGCTGCTTGAGCGCCACGTCCAGAACCTGCAGCACAGGCTCGATGTGCTCAGCCGTCAGGTGGACGATGTCATGTTCTTCGAACGCCTGGGCGACATCGCCGACATCGATCTGGTGCGATTCACGGGGCCACCGCCACGCCACGAGCCGAACCCGACGGCCCAGGGTGCCGGCAACCCGGTCCGGTTGCGCGCCTACGTGTTCATTCCCCGCAACCTGGACCGGTCCCACAAGCAGCCGCTCATCGTGTTCCCCCACGGCGGTGTGCACAGCAACTTCAGCACCGGCACGACGCACGTGTTACGCGAAATGCTGGAACAGGGCTACACGGTGGTCGCCCCGGAGTACCGCGGCAGCACGGGGTACGGCCGCGGCTTCTATCAGGAGATCGACTACGGCGGCCTGGAGATCGAGGACACGTACGCGGCACGCAAGTTCATGCTGGACACCTACTCCTTCCTGGACCCGGCCCGCGTCGGGATCGTGGGCTGGTCACACGGCGGCCTGCACGCCCTCATGAACGTCTTCGAGCACGGCAAGGACTACGCAGCGGCGTACGCCGGCGTGCCGGTCAGCGACCTTATCGCCCGCATGGGCTACAAGACGCAGGGCTACCGTGACCTTTACTCCGCCGACTACCACATCGGCAAGACGGCCTACGAGGACGTGAACGAGTACCGGCGCCGCTCGCCCAGCTGGAACACGGCCAAGTACGACGGCACGCCGCTCCTCATCCACACGAACACCACCGACGAGGACGTCAACGTGCTGGAGGTGGAGCGGCTGATCCAGGCCCTCAAGGCGGAAGGCAAGGCCGGGTTCCACTACAAGATCTACCAGGACGCGCCGGGGGGGCACTCGTTCAACCGCCTCGACACGCCGCTGGCCCGGGAGTCGCGGCGCGAGATCTGGCGGTTCCTGGCCCCGTACCTGAAGCCGGATCACCCGATCAGGTAACCGCACGCACGAGACCGCCACCCGGCACCGGGTGGCGGCCTCTCAGCGCGCTGCCAGTTCGTCCGCCTTCAGTCGTGGACCGTCAGGTCCGCCACTTTCGGGTTCACGAGCCGCTCGAAGTCGGCGTAGGCCACGCTCACCGTTTCGGTGTGGGAACCTGCCTGCGAGATGATGGTCTGGTTTTCCGCCAGCGCGCGGTCCGCCAGCACCGGCACATCGTACAGGTTCCCGAACACCGGCATCGCACCCACATCACAGTCCGGGAAGGCCTCCGCGAACTCCCCTTCCCGGGCCACTCGCGCTTCGCCAGCGCCCATCACGGCGCAGACCTTCTCCATGTCCACCTTCGAGGGCGCCGGCACCACGGTCATCGCCAGGGTGTCATCCGCGATGACGATGACGACCTTGGCGAGCATGCGACCGGGCACGTGTTCGGCAGCCGCGACTTCCTGTGCCGTGAACGCCGCCGAGTGACGCTGATACTCATGCTTCACACCTGCATCGCGGAGGAACTGCTCCAACCGTTCCTTGCACAGCATCGGGCCACCTCCGGCAGGGGTTCGCCCCGTCAGGCGACGGGAACGACCCGGAACGGGGCCGCCCCGCACCTGCTGCTATGGTAGGGGCCCGACGACGCCGGGTGCAAGAGCGATGAGGTCGCGTCAGCTGGCCCGGGCACCCGCGGTTGCCGCCCTGTCGCTGTAGCGCTGCGCCACCTCGTCCCAGTTCACCAGGTTCCACCAGGCGTTCAGGTAGTCACCGCGGCGATTCTGATACTTGAGGTAGTAAGCGTGCTCCCACACATCGACGCCCAGGATCGGCGTGTCCCCGTTCATGTACGGGCTGTCCTGGTTCGCCGTGGAGTACACCTTCAAGTCGCCCGAACCACCCACCACCAGCCAGCCCCAACCACTGCCGAACCGGCCCGACGCCTCCTTCGTCAACGTCTCCTTGAACGATTCGAAGGACCCGAACGCGTCGGAGAGTGTCGACGCGAAGTCACCCTTCGGCTCGCCACCGCCGTCGGGCGACATGATCCGCCAGAACAGTGAGTGGTTCACGTAGCCGCCACCGTTGTTGCGGACCGCCGTGCGGATCTCCTCCGGCACGTCGTTGATATGGCGCAGGATGTCCTCCACGGACCGGCCCTGCCAGTCGGCGTGGGACTCCAGCGCGGCGTTCAACTTCTTGGTGTAGCCCGCGTGATGCTTGTCATGGTGGATCTCCATGGTGCGGGCATCGATGTGGGGTTCCAGGGCCCCGAAGTCATACGGCAGATCAGGGAGAGAGAAAGGATACGACACAATAAACTCCTTTAGGAACGGTGAACGTTGCTCCGCCCGGCTATGGTGTTGCAAGGATCATGACGGAGACGGGCGGGTCGCCGGGGAAGGCGACTCCGCCCGATGAATAGGTAACGGAAAGGCCGCAGCTTGGCCAGTCGCCCCGGAGTCTCTGGCGGCTAATGGCTGAGGGAAAAAACGTAGGCCGCCACCGCGCACACCTGCTTCCCGTCGAGCCTGGCGCCACCCTTGGCGGGCATGGGCACCGGGAAGCGCCGCGGCCGGACCACCCCGTACTGCACGACCTGTGCGATAGACAGGTATGAGCCGTCGATATCCAGCCACACGGACCCCCTCAGGCCCGGCGCCACGCCACTCCCGCGGCCATCGAGCCCATGACATGCATAGCATCCACCGTCGCGCTCAAAGACGTTGCGCCCCTCGTCCACCAATGCCGTGTCGATAGCAGGACAGAACCCGGTCGTCCCTGCCGCCACGGGCGCTACAAGGGGCGCCTGGGTCCGCCGCCACCGTTCCGTCGCAGGCAGCGGGACCCCGGCGGTCCGCGCGGCAGACGCCTGGCTCGCTCCCCCCCGGCGCGCCCGTGCACCTCGGCACCCTCCGATCATGCACAACACGACGAGCGCCGTAAGGGAAACGAACGCAGGTCGCACCATCGCTCTGTCACTCATTCTGCTGATTCCTTCCAGACATCGCACAGCCCTCCGGGTGGGCTGTGCCCGCTCCCACGCAGCACCCTTCACAAGATCCGTGCCGTGACGATGCGGGACCGGGGAAAGCGAAGGGCCGGCCTGGCCAATCAACGCCGTACCGGCCCCTCCCCCCACCGCAGAGACGGTCAGTGCTTGTGCGAAAGCGAGTACACATAGCCGGCCACGGCGCACACCTGCCGGGCGCTCAGGCTTGCGCCGCCCATGGCCGGCATGGGGGCCGGGTGTTGCTTTGGCTCCGGCACCCCGGATTTCACGATTCCGGCGATCGACGCATACGAACCGTCGATCTGCAACCACGCACTGTCCGTCAGATTCGGGGCCAGCGGACCGCCCTCCCCGTTCGCGCCGTGGCACGTCGCGCAGTTCCCACGTCCCGTGAAGATCTGGCGCCCTTCGTCGACCAGCGCCTGGGTAATCTGAGGGCACGCGCCCGTATCGTCCGCCGTCCGTGCAGCCGCCGCAGGCGCCTGGCCGCCGCCGGTCATGCCGGTGCCTCCCATCATGCCGCGCCCACCCATCATCCCCCGGCCCCCCATCATTCCACGTGCGCCCATCACTCCCCTGTCCGTCGCGCCCGACAAGCGCCTGCCACGGGGCCGGTACGCAGGCTCTGCCGGCAGGGTGTCGGCCTTCAACGTGTCCCCGGCCCAGGTCGTATCGACCTCTCCCGTGTCCACCACCAGCTGCCCGGTCCGCGACTCCGCGGCATACGCCCCGGGCACGAAACCGCTCCCCTTCACCGCGCGTCCGGACCCGCACGCCGACGGCAAGGCCGCGAAGACCAGGACCAGCACCATCTTCCTGACCATTGCACCGTTCCTCCTGTTCCGAATCAACGCCCCCGCAGATGCGCACCGACGAAACCGGCCGCGCGACACATCCGCGACGAGCGCCGCAACCTCGGTGCCGGCCCCGTGCCCGCCACCGATGAACGAATCTTCATGTGGATTTCGCCTGCGCTTCATGAGCCACGCCCTAGGTTCGAACCGCGAGCTTGGAGAGAGCTGTAAACGGGAGACGAACCATGTCGTACCTGATCGGTTGGGGCCTCTTGCTGGGCCTCGGCGCCGTCGGCTTCGTGTTCATGCGTCGCGCGGGCCCACCCGGTGGCAGCCGCGAGCCGAGCGCCACGTGCGGCACCGGCGAATGCGGTTGTGGAGGTCGCGCCGTAACGGACCGCCGCTGACCGACGACACCTGCCGGAACACGACGCAACGGGCAACGCACCGTTCCCGCTACGTTCGGCGGGGGCATTCTCTCGTGCCTGCGCGGCTTCGCGGTACACCTGCGAGGTCCGATGGGTGGCCCGCATAGTGTGATGCCGGCACAACGCTGGCGGAGGCCACACCGGCACGCGGCTCCGGGTGCGTCGTACCGGCATGGCACATCGGGAAGAACATGGCCACCAGCACCATGACCGCAGCAAGCGCCCAGAGCCCCGCGTAGCCCCGGCCGTCCCCGCCCGGACTGCGGGGACGTTGCACGTTCCTGGTCCCACGATCCGCCATCATTTCCTTCCGTCCGGACTCTCACGGACTCCGTGCGTCCATCCTTCCCCGGTCCACGATAAGGCACGCGCCATGAGGGCCCGATGAAAACGGGGTGAAGGGATGTTCATGCGACACCGGCCCTCGCCGGAGACAAACGATTCCCCCTATATTGGTCCCGTTCGCGGGACCCGACCCGATGAGGATGCAATGCCGGAAATCGCTGCAAAGAACGCCACTGTGATGTGCCAATTCTGCCTGACGCTCAACCGCGTCGACCTGGCCCGGGCCGCCGACCGACCGAAGTGCGGCCAGTGTGGCAAGCCGATGCTGCTGGATCGGCCTGTGCGCGTGACCGATGATACGCTGGAAAAGGTCGTGACGGGCACCGACGTGCCGGTGCTGGTGGATTTCTACGCCGACTGGTGCGCCCCCTGCAAGATGATGGCGCCGGTGCTGGACCAACTCGCCCGGGACCGCCAGAGCAAGCTGCTGGTGGCCAAGCTCGACACGGACGCCAACCCCACCATGGCCGTCCGGTACGGCATCCGCGGCATTCCCACCATGATCGTGTTCCGGGACGGTCGGGAATGGAAGCGCCAGACGGGCGCCGTCGCGCCCGACCGGCTCAACGAATGGCTGGATGGAGAGCCGGACAGAGCGTGAACCTGCAAGGCCACCGATGGCGCCGCTACGCCGGATGGACTGAGCCATGAAGATCGGACTGGTGGGTTTCGCAGGCTCCGGCAAGACGACCGTCTTCAACACGCTGACGGGCCTGGACGTCCCCGTCGGCTTCGGCGGGGAGCCGCACCTCGGCACGGTGAAGGTGCCCGATGAGCGTATCGACGCGCTCTCGGAGATCTTCGAACCGAAGAAGACCACCTACGCCGAGATCGTCTTCAGCGACATCCCGGGCGAACACGGCGCCGACCGGAAGGGCCTTTCCCGCCAAGCGCTCGATCGGATCCGGGACCAGGACGTGCTCTGCCTGGTCCTACGCGCCTTCCCCAACCCCGCCCTCGAGACGGCGGCCGATCCGGCCGGCGAGCTCGACGCGTTCCACGCCGAATGCCTGCTCGCCGACCTCGCCATGGTCGAACGGCGCCTGGAGCGGGCAGCCAAGGACAAGCCCGACGCCGCCGAGCTGGCGGCCTTCGAGCGCATGAAGGACACGCTGGACCGGGAGCTGCCGCTGCGGTCCCTCTCTGCGGAAGAGTTGGACCGCAGCCGGCTCACCGGCTACGGCTTCCTGACCGACCGGCCCCTGATCGTCGTCGTCAACCGCAGCGAGGACGAAGCCGCTCTCCCTCTCCCGGACGACCTGGTGCCGAGGCTTGAAGCCGCGCAAGCGGCGGGGCTCGTGCTCTCGGCAAGCCTCGAGGCGGAGATCGCGAAGATGGACCCGGCGGACCAGCCGGCGTTCCTCGAGGAGTTCGGCCTCCGGGAGTCGGCGCTCGCACGCTTCATCCGAACCGCCTACGCGGCCCTCGACCTGATCTCGTTCTTTACCGTCGGCTCGGACGAGGTGCGGGCCTGGCCGCTCCGGCGAGGCAGCAACGCGCGGCAGGCGGCGGGCCGCATCCACACGGACCTGGAGCGTGGGTTCATCCGCACCGAGGTGATGCCCTACGACGTCTTCATGGAGTACGGGTCCGAGCAGGCGCTACGCGATGCTGGTAAACTGCAGGTTGAAGGGAAGGACTACGTCGTCTCCGACGGGGACATCCTGAACATCCGGTTCAACGTGTAACGCCCGGGCTCTCCCCTGTCACCTCTTGCCCGGCATTGTCCGCCGGCAGCTCGACGCGGAAACAGGCGCCGCCTTCCGGCCGATTCTCCACCCACACCTCGCCGTGGTGCGCTCGGGCAATGGAGCGCACGATGGCCAACCCGAGGCCGGTACCCGCAGCCGGCTCAGGCGTGCGGGACTCGTCCAGGCGCACGAACCGATCGAAGATGTGCTCCGTCTGGTCGTCGGGGATGCCGGGCCCCGTGTCCAGCACCTCCAGCATCACCCGCCCATCGGTCCGGCCGACGCGCACCTCCACCCGTCCGCCCGCCGGGGTCATGCGAACGGCGTTGTCCACGAGGTTCCACACCAGGCGTTTCAGCAGGTCCGCATCGAAGCACCCGTGGGTATCGCCCCGCGCCTGGACGGCCAGCTCGACCTGACCGCTGCTCGCAGCGCCGCGCAGCCGATCCACCGCCTGCGTGACGCAGTCGGCGAGATCGCCCGGGTCGAAGCGTGGCTGCATGACGCCGGCATCGGACCGGGCGAGGGTCAGCAGGTCTTCCGCCATGCGTGAGAGCCGGTCCACCTCCTCGAGGGAGCTATCGATGACGCGCCTGTACTCGTCGGGCGAGCGCTCCCGGCGACGCGCCAGCTCCAACTCTCCCCGCAGCGCCGTCAGAGGCGAGCGCAGCTCGTGGCTGGCGTCGGCGGTGAACCGGCGCTGGGCATCGAAAGCCGACCGCAACCGGCCCAGCATGCCGTTGAGCACGGCCACCAGCCGATGGTACTCCCGCGAGTCGGCGGATGCCCGGATCCCCCGGTCGAGGGACCCCGCCTCGATCGCTTCGGCCTGGTCGATGATCTGGTGGATGGGCCGCACGGCACGCTCCGCCAGCCACCAGCTGCCGGCGAGGGTAGCCAGCGTAGCGCCGACGACCAGGAGCGTGAGCATCAGGGCGAGACGACGCAAAAGCCGGTCGCGGGCATCCAGCGGTGCCGCGACCTGGAGGACGTGGAGAGCGTGAAGCGGCCCGAGTCGCCCCAGGGGGTAATACAGCGACCGGATGGGCATGCCCTGGAAGCGTTGCTCCGTACGCACCACCTTGCCTGCGTCGACGACTCGATGCAGCACGGCGGTGTCCAGCGGCAGGTCGTGCGTGATGTAGCGGGTGCGCAGCAGGCTCTCGCCCCGGGCGTTCCAGATCTCCGCGTAACGGTTCAGGTCGCGAATCTGCGCGGCCTCCTCGGGGGTCAGCTCCCACTCGTGGAAGTGCATGGCGCCCGAGGGCGCATCGGTCACCGACGCCGCCTGGATGGACGCCACGTTCAACAGGTTGGCGTTCAACTCCCGGTCCAGCGATTCCCGGATCGCGAGCCAGCTCAGCACGGCGACGACGCTCAGCACCGCCGCCATGATGGCCGTGAAACGCGCCGTCAGTCGCCATCGAAACGATTGGATCATGGTTGCATTAAAAACCGCGGAGAACGCTCGTGTTCCCTGCACCGGCGAACGACGGGAACGCAGGCACGAAATGTGTAAGGTTCTTCAGCGCCAGCGAAGCCGCCTCATGGACCGATCAACAGGCAGCCCATGACAGCAGTCCCGCACGCCATCCTCTCGGCCCTGCACCTCGCCGCCGCCATGGGGTGGGAGATCCTCTGGGGACTGATCCTCGGGTTCACGCTGTCCGCCGTCGTCGACGTGCTGGTCTCCAAGGCCGAGCTCCAACGGCTGCTGCCCGACGCCTCCGCCGGCTCCATCACCCGCGCCTCGCTGCTCGGCTGTGCGTCGTCGTCGTGCTCCTACGCCGCCGTTGCCATCACGCGCTCCATCTTCCGGAAGGGCGCCAACTTCACAGCCGCGATCGCGTTCCAGTTCGCCTCCACCAACCTGGTCATCGAGCTGGGTGTGCTGCTGGTGGTGCTCATGGGATGGAGCTTCGGAGCCGCCGAGTTCATCGGCGGGCCCATCATGATCGCGCTGCTGGTCGTCTTCTTCCGCCTGTTCCTGCGCCCCGGCCGGGTGGAAGGAGCCCGTCGTCAGGCAGAAAGGGGCCTTCAAGGGCGGATGGAAGGCCACGCCGAAATGGAGACCATGGCCAAGGGAGGCAGCTGGGGCGAACGACTGACTTCGCGCGAAGGCTGGACCTCAATCAGCCACTTCTTCGTCATGAACTGGTCCATGCTCTGGACGGACATCGCCCTCGGCCTGGTCATCTCGGGGACGCTCGGTGCCCTGGTGCCGCCGCACTTCTGGCAGGCGGCGTTCTTGACGGGTCATCCCGTCCTGTCCCGGTTCTGGGGGCCTCTCATCGGGCCGCTCATCGCCATGGCGTCCTTCACCTGCTCCATCGGCAACGTGCCTCTCGCCGCCGTGCTCTGGAACGGCGGCATCAGCTTCGGCGGCGTCGTCGCGTTCATCTTCGGCGACCTCATCATCCTCCCGATCCTCAACATCTACCGCAAGTACTACGGCGTCCGCATGAGCGCGTTTCTCCTGGTCACGTTCTACGTGGCCATGGTGCTTGCGGCCCTGGCCATCGAAGGACTCTTCGGCGTGTTCGGCTGGGTCCCGAGCGTGCGACACGCGAACGTCGGGCAGGCCGCGTTTCGTTGGAACTACACGACCTGGCTGAACATCGCGGCGCTTCTCCTGGCCGGATGGCTGTACCTGCGTTATCGCCGCACGGGAGGACCGGCGATGATGCGGGGCATGAAAGAAAGTCACAGCCACGAGCACGGCGGTCATTCCGGCTCGTGACCGGAGTGGCAGGTTCAGGGCGCGGTCGTGAAGGTCAACGCCATTCCATACATGCCGCTGGGCGGAGCAGGCGTCGTGGCGTCCTGGCCGCACGCCGCCGCGAGCACGGACAGAGGCTCACCGATTCTTCGACGCCGCCTGCAGGAATTCCATGATCCCGACCCGCTGCTGCGCCGACAGCGGGAACAAGCCCGCCGCCTGCATGTGCCGGCCCATACGGTCCACGACGCCGGGCCACTCCGACGGCCGGTGGAGCGTCGGGTCCGGTGGGCCGTGGCAGGCTTCGCACCGGTGCTGATACTGCCCGAAGCCCGGAAGGCCGGACAACTCTTCCTGCCGAGCGATGGTGAGCGGACGGATGTCGCGCCGTTCGAAGCTTATGCCAGCTTCGGGCGCCGACCGTCCCACATCCGTCTTCGTCAGCACCCACTGGCGCAGCAGGCTGCGCTCCACGGCCGCCTGCCTGACCGCTGCGCGTCGCTCGTGCAGCCGCCAGCCGACGACCGCAACGCCCACCACCAGCAGCACGAGCCACACGCGTCGCATCGTTCGACCTCAACCAGCCACCGCCACAAGCGCGCGTTTCACGGGGTCACTGTGCGTAGAGCTGGTCGACGGCATGGCGGATCTGGTCCAGCGTCTTGCCGTCCTTGTTCATCTTGTACGCCAGCGCGCCCTCCGACAGGCACACATCGCAGTTCGCCGCGTGGTCGCTGGAGAAGCAATCCAGCAGCGAGTAGTGCCCCATGTTCTCCTCACAGTGGCAGTAGCAGTAGATGCCGTCCACAACTTCCGGGACCTGCGCCACTTCTGCATACGTCTCCTTGATACGCGGGTAGCCGTCGTAGCGGCTGGCCGGCACCACGCTTGCTGCGCTGGCGGTCGGCCGCGGCTTCGGGTGCTGCGCACCCTGGGCGTCACGGCGCGTGGCGAACAGCCCCACGATCAACAGCAGCGCGACGCCAAGGACCCAGAACGGTCCGGTCGAGCGCTTCTTCGGGGTCTTGCGACGTGTCATCGGTGCTCTCCTCTCCGGTCTGCCAGGCGCCAGATGCTCAGAGCCGGGCCCACCTGGCCAGCCCGACAGCGCAAGCTTACACGGCTCCGCATGAGATTGTGATGAAGGCCGCATGAAGAGCCCTTCACACGACGGATCGCCGGAGCGGGTCCATCTTGCCGGATCGTCCGTTGCACTCGGATGAGCGTCTCTTCATACGCATTTCACGACCGCTTCAGGGCGCGTGCGGCAGGTTGGGTCACGGCGCAGGTCTCAGGAGCACTCATGCGAATTCGTGATCCCGTCTGCGGGATGGTCCTGGAGTGGGAGGAAGCCGTCGAATACGTCGTGGTCGACGAGCAGGTGTTCTACTTCTGCTGCCCGGCGTGTGCCCAGCGGTTTCGGGACAGTCCGCAAGACACTCGCAAGCCCGAACCGCCCGATGCGTGCAATATGCCGCGCCGCCCGCTCGCGTCGCCGATGACGGGATCGCCGCGATCGGTTCCCGTCGACGCCGTGCCATGGATCGCGGACCGGAACCTGGACGAATTCGAAGCCGCCCTGTTCCGGGCGTGGCGACGCCGGCTGCCGCAGGACTCTCGCGCCCGGCCCGAGTGCAGGACGCTGGAGCGGGCCCTCCTCATCCAGACTCTTGCGCCGGGCAACCCGGAACGGCACCGCAGAAGCGAGGTGCTCACCGCCGCCGAGATCGCACGACTGCGCGCACCCCGTATCGACGGCAACCGGATACGGGCCGAGTTGCGGGTGCTTCCCGAGGCGCTCGAAGAAGCACTTCTGGAAACGGGACTGTCGACGGCCCAGGTATCGACCTGCGTTCAGAAGGCAAGGACGTTCATCGAGGACGTCGAGCACTGGCTGGGGCAGGACCGGAGGGAACTCCTGCGTGAACGTGGCGCCGGGCGTGGCACCAGTTGACCGGCGATGGTCACCCCGCCATGCTGAATGCCGTCGATCCTCCGGTTGGATGAGGGCATGCGAATTCTCGTGATCGAAGATGACAGGAAGGTGGCCAGTTTCCTCGAACGGGGACTGCGCGAGGAAGGGTACGCCGTGGACACCGCCTACGATGGTGTCGACGGGTCGATGAAGGCCCACGTGTACGACTACGACCTCGCCATCATCGACATCATGCTGCCCGGCAAAACGGGCTACGAGATCGTCCACAGCCTGCGCAAGGAGCAGAAGCACTATCCCGTACTCCTGCTCACCGCACGCGACGGGACTCAGGACATCGTGCGCGGGCTGGACGCGGGCGCCGACGACTACATGACGAAGCCCTTCAGCTTCGACGAGCTCCTCGCACGCGTTCGCGCGCTGACCCGCCGCGGCGGATCGGGCCGCCAGGAGCGCCTGGTCTACGCGGACGTCGCGCTGGATCGCATCAAGCACACCGCCTCCCGAGCCGGGCAACGGCTGGATCTGACGCCGAAGGAGTTCCAGCTGCTGGAATACCTGCTCCTGCATCCAGAAGAGCTGGTACGCCGCACCGAACTGCTGGAAAAGGTGTGGGACCTCCATTTCGACCCCATGAGCAACGTCGTGGACGTGCACGTGGGCAACCTGCGGAAGAAATTGCGGGAGGGTGACCGCAAGCCTCTGATCCACACCGTCCGCGGCGTTGGCTACACGTTCCAGTCGAAGCCACCGGCAGAATGACGATCTACGGCCAGCGTTCCCGACCGTCCCGGCCGGCGAGGCCCCGGGGGGCGTAGCAGACGGCCCGGGCCCGGCCAGTGCGGTTCCTCATCCCCCTTCGGGCGCAAGGTGTAGCTGCTGCCGGATCACCTTCTCATACACCGCCAGCGGCGGGAGTCCCATGGCCGCGCGTCGCGCGTCGACGTGTGCGGAGTCCTCGATCTCGTGGAGCACCAGACGGCCGTCCTTCACGCCGAACTGAGTCCCGTAGCGCTGCGGCAGCCCCTGGCGGTTCAGGGTGCGGTCCGTGAGCAGCGCCACGTCCTGACTGGACAGCTCACCCACACGTGCCAGCGTATCGAGCACCGGCAGCATCCTCCGCTGGAACTGCAACGACGGACTGTGCTGCAGCACCAGGAACGCGCCGCTCGCCGCCGTCTCCCCTGCGCGCGACGGCGTCGGCCAACCCCAACGCGCCACGATCTCCTCGAGTCGCGCCGTGCGCGCCGAGTCGCTCCGTTCCAGACGACGCATGAACGACGTGTCCGCGAACGTCGCCGCGTTCATCGCTTTGCGCATCACCTGGTCCGTCGAGTCCATGACGACCAGCTCCGTGCGCACGGAATCCGGCAACGGTGGCCGCCGTCCATTTTCGTCCTGCAGCCGGGCCAACACAGATGCGCACGGCGTGACCGCCAGGTCCACCGGCCAGCGCGTCGTGTCCACCACCGTACCGGGCCACATTGCGGCCCGTTGTGCTGTGCCCGTCAGACGCTGCGCCTGGCGTTCCAGGGTCAACACGACCATCGGATAGACACCCGTCACGGTGACGGCGGTGGTGTCGTGCGGAAGGTTGTACCAGATGCCTGCCCTTGCGCTGTCACCGGCGGCGAGGCGCGCATGGAACTGCTTGCCGCCCGGCTCGACCACCGAGTCCAGCACGAGCGTCGCCGATGTCGGCCCGGAGGGATGCGCCATGGCCGGTCGGAACGCCTGCTCCAGGCCGCTTCCCGCATAACAGCCTGCCGGCGCCACGGCTCCGCGCACCGGCGTGTTCCCGCGCGTGCAACCGCTCAGCGTGACAAGAGTCAGCACGGCTGCCAGCCCTCTCCCGTGCATCTGAGAATCTCCTATCTTGCACCGGATCCAACCGACCAAACCGTGACCATGGTCGCATCAGCCGTCCGCATCCTGCAAGGCCAACCCCTTCCAATCCGGGTCAACGCCGGTGAGAAGGGAATCGACGGTGTCGTTTGGTTCGGCGCTCGCCGCCTCACCTGGCATCGCAATTGCGCCTTGATCTGTCAAACCGGCCAAGGGGCGCCTGAAGCGAGCATCGCCTCCGGCCGGTTTTCAATATTCATGGAGGGTACCGACTCTGCGCCGGCGACCCACGACATAGAAGGGCAGGATGGGAAGAAAACCGAAGTCACTGTTGTTTGCTACGGCAGTGGCGCTGGCCGTGACGGCGTGCGCATCGGCCACGGGGCGGACGGGAGCCCTCGCGTCAGCGGGGAGTGCACCAGCGCGGAGCGAAGCGGTGACGCTGAATGTGACCAACCACAGCGTCAACGATGTCGATGTCTACGCCCTCATCGGTGAAATTGCCCAGCAGGTGGCCATGGTGCCGAGCACCGAGAGCAAGCGCGTGAAGCTGCCCAGCGATGCGGATCTGACGGGCGGCGTCCGACTGGTGGTGAACCTCGTCGGTACCTCGACTACCTATTCCTCTGGTAAAATCCTGGTGGGTTCCGGCAACACCATCAACCTGACGGTGGCGAGCCCGCTGGACCGGTCGTACTGGTCGGTCCGCTGATGCGGGCCGTGGGGCTCGGATAGTCGGGAGCATGGAACACGAAGCGGCGTAGGGTTACGGCCCAGGTCCGTTGGCTATGACCTACCTCGGGCGGCGTGCCTAGCGTGCGGTGTCTCGCGAAAACGCGAAGGGCGTAATCGCAGATCCGCCAAGCGGTTGTCCGGAAACGGGACGGCTGGTGTCGGGATTGCGCGTCACGCGAGAGACGGTATCCGGCTGTGCCGTCGTAACATACGCGGGGTGGCCCGCGATTGGCCCACCCGTTGCACCGCCGGAACCCGACCAGGACGCGACCAGACACCACGAGGAGACGCCCATGAGGCGGTCAACGGTCCGGAGTCCATGGTACGGCGGTCCCGCCGCAGGGTTGGTTCAGGACGTCCGCTACGGCCTGCGGAGACTGATGAGGTCCCCCACGTTCACCATTGTCGCGGTCATTACCATCGCCGTGGGCATCGGCGCCACCTCGGCGCTGTACACGGTGATCCGTGACATCCTGGTGGACCCGCTTCCCTACCCGCAGGCCAACCGCCTGGTCCGCATCTCCGAGGCCACGGAGGCTGGCGCCACCATGTTGGTCTCCTATCCCAACTTCACCGATTGGCGAGACCAGGCGACGAGCTTCGACGCGGTCGTCGCCGCCCAGTTCCCGTCGACGGTCACGGTCCTCGGCGGGTCGGATGCCGTTCGTGCGCCGGTGGAAGGCGTGTCCCGTGGCTACTTCAGGACCATGGGTGCGCAGCCCCTGGTCGGCCGGCTCATCCGGGACGACGAGAACCAGGCGGGCGCCCCGCCGGTGGTGATGGTGAGCGAGCGTTTCTGGCGGCAGGAGCTGGCAGCGACGCCCGACCTCTCCGGGGTCTCCCTTCAATTCTATGGCGCCAGCCGTCAGGTCGTGGGCGTGCTGCCGGACGCGTTCCACGACCAGTTCGACGTGGACGTGTGGTACCCCTTCGAGCCGGGTCCGCCGCTCCGCAACGCCGGCAACTACTACGTGGTAGGGCGGCTCGCCCGGGGAGCGTCCATCGCCACCGCCACGGCCGAGATGGATGCCCTGGGCCGGGCGCTGGCCGCGGCCTACCCCAACACCAACGGAGCGAAGCGCATCATCGTGCAGCCGCTCCATGCCGTCCTGGTGGGCGACGCCCGGACGCCCCTGCTGCTGCTGGCGACGGCCGCCGTACTCCTCCTCCTGGTGGCGTGCGCGAACATGGCGGCCGCGTTGCTGGGCAAGGGAGCCGAGCGACAGCATGAGCTGGCGGTGCGAGCCGCGCTGGGCGGCGGCCGTACGCGGGTGGTCCGGCAGCTGCTGACGGAGAGTCTGATGCTGGCGACGCTGGGCGCGGCCGCGGGGGTGGCCATAGCCTACGGAGCCGTGGACGTGGTCCGCCGTTTCGGAGGATCCGTGTTGCCGCACATCCGCGACATCGGCATCGACGCGTCGACGATCGGGTTCGCCGCCGGACTCGTGATCCTCACGACCCTGCTCTTCGGCCTGGCACCCGCCATTTCCCAGTCCCGGTCCGCCATGGACGTGCTGCGCGGCGGCAAGCGGACGGTCCGGGGCGGGCGGAACCTCCTGTGGAGCGGCCTCGTGGCCGGCGAGGTGGCCGTCGCGCTGCTGCTGGTGGTAGGATCGGGCCTGATGGTGCGCAGTGTCCGCGAGATCGTCCGTGGCGATCACGGGTTCGACCCGAAGGGCGTGCTGGCGGTGCACTTTTCTCTGCCACCCGGCAACTACAGGACGCTGGAGTCGATGTCGGCCTTCTACAACCGCCTGCTCCCCCGGCTCGGGGCGCTCCCCGGCGCGCAGGTCGTCGGCGTGGTGAACCAGATCCCGATCCACCCCGGACTGGTGCGAGCGGCCGTCATCGGGCCGGGCGGCAGCTTCAAGCGGCGGGACAGCTGGGTGGGCGTGGCGGGGTGGCGCGTCGCCAGCCCCGGTTACTTCTCCGCGCTGCACATCCCGCTCCTGCGGGGCCGCATGTTCGACCAGCGGGATGGTCCGGGCGCGCCGCTGGTGACGGTGGTCAACGAATCGTTCGCGCGCAGGGTCTGGGGGAACGAGAACCCCATCGGCAAGCGGGTGGAGCACGCGTGGGACACGCAGAGCCCGGGCGGCGGCGAGTTTGCCGAGGTGGTGGGCGTGGTGGCCGATGCCCGCGACTGGAAACAGCCGGCGGGCTCACAGCCCGAGATGTTCGTCTCGTGGCGGCAGCGTCCGGAATACCTCCAGTCGGCCTACGCCATCATCAGAACCGGACCCGCCCCGCAGAGCATCGCTCGGGCCGCCCGGTCGGTGGTCCGGGACCTGGATCCCGACGTGCCAGCTCGCGTGGCCAGCCTCACCACGTTCATCGGTGACACCATGACGGATCGGCGGTTCACGCTGGACGCCCTGGGCGGCTTCGCCGCCGCGGCCCTGCTGCTGGCCCTCGTGGGCATCTGGGGCGTGGTCAGCCACGCCGTCGCCCGGCGCAATCGTGAGATCGGCATACGGCTCGCCCTGGGGGCCGAACAGCGGGCCGTGGTCTCCATGGTGCAGGGTTCGGCCATGCGGACCGTGCTGGCTGGCACCGTGGTGGGGCTCATCCTCGCCTGGATCGGCACCGGTGTGATGCGGGCGCTGCTCGTCGGCGTGACCGCTACCGACCCGGCGACCTTCGCGGTCGCGACGCTGCTGCTGGTAGCCGCCGCCGCAATGGCCAGCTGGCTCCCGGCGCGGCGGGCCAGCCACGTGGATCCCATCCGGACGCTGCGGGACGAGTAGGAGACCGGTTACTTCAGGGCATCCGCCCGCACCATGCGCACGCCGAAGATGGCCGGCACCTGGCTGCCTTGTTCGGCCTGGAACCGGACCGTGACGTGGTCCCGATCTTCGATCAGCGCCGCCCGGATCGGGAAGGCGACGTCGTAGAAGCGCTGCGGGCTGGTGCGGGCCAGGTGGTGGCTGGCCAGGACCTGGCCGTCGATCAGGATCCGGAAGTCCGCCGGCGAGTAGCGCCGGTCATCGCTGTAGAACGTCAGCACCAGGGTCATGGGGTGGGCCGGGTCCACCGGGACATCGTAGGAGAACCAGGTCCGCGCCGTGCGCGCCGGGCGCCCCTGGATACGGTAGGGCGTGGCGTCCCTGGCACCCTGATAGTTGAACCTGCGCTCGAAGACCGTCTCGCCCGGCTGTAGATACGCGACTGTGGCCGCTTCGAGCTTCCGGAGCCGCTCGGCCTCGGCGACGTACTTCGCCTTCTCCGCCACCCACTCGTCGTCGGTGAAGAGGTCCCAGTACACGGCGTAGGTGCGCCGATGGAGCTGGTAGAACGGGACCAGGTCCATGTCGCGGGGCCGGCCTTCGGCGTCGGGAATCCGGCCCACGCCGTCGGTGCGGAAGTGACCGGCCACGTCGCCCACCGGCTTGAGCCAGGATGCCACCGGCTTGCCGGCGGCCACGAAGACGGGAACTGGGGGCGGCGGGGCCACATCCTCGCGCTCCTCGCCCTCACTGCGCCGACGCTCCGGGCCCACATCGCCGGCCAGCACGAGAGGCCCCCACAGGATCGCGGACCGGCCCGGCATGTCCGGCGTGGGCTCCAGGCGCAGCGATTTGGGCAGGTCGATCTCCACCGTGTCGCCGGTGCGCCAGGTGCGCTTGATGTCCACGTAATCGCTGGGCGCAGAAGCCGCGACGGGATACTGGCTGCCGTGGGCCCGCCATTCTGCCGGCGCGGACGGCGGCAACTTCGCCGGCTGCCCGTTCACGCGCACCGCAAAGCCGTCCCCGGCCCAGTACGGACGACGCAGGGACAGCGTCAGCTCGCGGGGCGTGCGCAGGGTCCACCGGAGCGTGGCCTTCTCGCCGATGGGAAAGCCCGTCTCCATGGCGAGCGTGGCTCCCGCCCCGGCCCACTCCACGGTCGTCGGCGCGTACACGTTCACGAACAGGCGGTCGCCGGCCTCGTAGTAGATGCCGTAGCCGTGGAGAGCGTGGTTCTCCGTCCCGGTTTCCACGCAACACGTGAAGCTGTGGAACATGTCCTGGTACTCGTGCTGCACGCCGCGCCCCACGGGCACCATGTAGCACATGCGGCCGTCCTCGGGGTCGATGGAGGCCAGGACGTGGTTGTAGAGCGCCCGCTCCTGGTAATCGGCGTAATGGGCATCGGGCGCCAGGGCGAAGAGCCGGCGGGTCAGCTTCAGCATGTTGTACACGTTGCACGATTCCGCCGTGCGGCCGTCCACCTGGGCGCCGTAGCCGTCCGGAGGCCCGAAGTACTCGTCCGTGCCGTGGCCGCCGGTGGCGAAGCCGTGGTGCCCGACCGCGGCGTCCCAGAAGAAGGCGGCGGCCATCAGGTCGTCTGCGGTACCGGTGACGGCGAACCGATCCGCGGAGCCGATGATCTTTGCGTCAGCCGTGTTCGCGTGCTTTCCGGGAAGATCGTCCTGGTGGCGCTTCAGCGGCTCCGTGAAGTCCTCGTGCTCGAACTTGTAGGAGAGGGTCAGCCAGCGCGCGTCGCCTGTGTCCGCGTAGAGGTCGACCATCACCTGGTTCATGCCGCCGAACTCGGTGTTCATCATGTGCTCGAGCTGCCGCCGGTCCAGGCCCGACAGGATCCGCTCCGCCCACCCGGCGAAGGCCACCTCCATGTCCAGCGCCGTGGCGCTGCCGGCGTGACGGTGCGCGTCCCGCAGGCCCGCGAACATCTTGTGCAGCGTGTACCACGGCGACCACAGCCCGTTCAGATCGAAGGAGCTCGACCGGATCTCCCCGCGCGCCAGTTGCTGGAACGCTTCGCGGCCGCCCTCGAGAGCGCTCAGGTAGCCGTCGCCCTGCGCATCCTGGACCTCCTTCAGTTCCTTGACCAGATAGTCCGCACGGTCCTTGAGGCGCGCATCCCCCGTGGCCGCCCACATCAGGCTCACGGCCGACAGACAGTGGCCGGCCACGTGGCCCGTCAGGTTCCGCCCACCGCCGTCCCATCCGCCGTACGGCTCAGCCTTGCGCTTCAGGCCGGCGCGCTCTCTGAAATACGCCAGCATGCGATCGGGCTCGAGTTCCAGGAGGTAGCGGCAGTCCAGGTCCTGGGCATGCTTTAGGGGGCCGCCCTGCAGCCGGACGGCGGTCAACGGGAGCGGCCGCGCGCGGAGCTTCTCTTCCCCCGGACCCGTGCCGGGACCCTTGGTCTCGTCGCCCACCATCGACGCCACGAACGGCCACCGGTTCAGCAACGGCAGGGCACCGGCTCCGATGCCCAGTTGCAGGATGGCTCGGCGGGTAATCTTCATCTTGACCTCTTCCTTCTCCCGGTTCCATCTCCAAGGCTGGTCCATCGAAGGACGCGTCCTGCGCGGCGACCAGTACATCGCCTCCGAAGCTCAGGTACGTATCCTCGGCCATCAACACCTTGACATGGAGTACACGAATAACGGAGGACTCCCGGTCGAAGCGCGGGTGTGGTGAACGCCGGCCATTTGCGGATGCTGGTCAGCCGGCTCACCCGCGAGCTCCCCACTCCGGGAGATCTCGGTAATCTCCGCTCCTCCGAGCCCTCCGTGTCAAGCCGTTATATCACACCGAACATCACGTCCGCACCCTCCCACGTGTATCAGCTCTCAACCCGCAGCACCACCTGTGTCTCGCCCTCCAGCGGAACCACCAGGCTGACTTCTGCGTGAGGACTCAGAACGACACCCGCGCGCCGAAGTTCACGGTTCGGCCGCGGAGGGGCGCCCACTGCTCGGTGGCCCAGACGCCACCCAGGCCAGGCGTGGTGCGTAACAGTGGATCCCAGTGCGTCTGGCGTACGTTCGTCAGGTCGTCACCGTTCACGTACACGGTCAGCCCGCCGAACCGCTTCGACACCAGGATCTCCACGGTGGTGAACCCGGGCGTGAAGGTGCGGTACGGATCCTCTTCCAGCCGCTGCCGCCCGGTGTAGAACACCTCCAGCGCCGCCCGCAAGCCCGACTCCCCCGGCTCGTCGTCCCCCCAGGCGACGTCCGCGCCGCCGGCGTTGCGCGGCGTGAGCGGCACGTCGATGCGCGTCCCGACCTCGGGAGAGTACTCCGTCGCCGCCGTGTGCGAGTAGGTCGCTGTTACCAGGAACGGATCCCGGGCGTACACCGCAAACAGTTCCGCGCCCGCGCTGCGCATGGGGCCGCTGGCGTTCACCAGCGAATAGTGCGTCGAGTCGCCGGCGATGGGCCGGGGCAGCACGGGATGGTCCACGAAAGCGCGGAACAACGTCGCATTCAACTGGAAGGGTCCGAGCGTCCCGTCGACATCCAGAGATGTGCTCGTACCATGCTCCATCCGCAACGGCATCCCTGCTACGTAGTTCGCGAAGCCGGCCGCCGGATCGGCGGTCGGCCTGGGTGCCTGTACGCCACGGGCGGCAGACGCGCGCACGCTCCAGGCATCGCCCAGGCGCAGGAGCAGCGAGGCGCGCGGCGACACGAAGGTGCCGTACCGGTCATGGTGGTCCATGCGCGCGCTCAACGCAACGGAAACCGGCGCGACGGGCGTGTACGTGTCACTTGCGAACATGGACAGCGTCGTGAACCCGTAGTCCGGTGCCGACAACGGCCTCGTGCGTAGGCCGTCGTGCTCTGCCGCCACGCCTGCCACGAACGCGTGGCGCGACCGTGTGAGCCCGACCGTCGCCTCGCCGAACAGCGTTCTGAGCCGGTCGTGCTCCAGCCAGGCGCCGAACGTGCGGTCGTGCCAGGTCCCCGTGGCAGACCCACGGACGCCGAGCACCCAACCCCGTCCGATGACGAAGCGGCCCGTCGACCCCGCATCCAGGTGGCGCGTGTCCAGCTTCTCAGGGAACGGGTTGCCGGACGCCACGGTATGGCCCGGGAGCGTGCCACCCTGCCGCTGCTCCCACGTCCCGCCCACCGTCAGACGCAGAGAGCTGCCGCCACGCCCGCGCCAGAACAACCGTGGCCTTGCTTCCACCCGCGTGTGGCCCGCGATATCGGCCCACCCGTCCCGGTCCGCGTCTTCTTCGCCCTGCCGGTGCACGCCCGCCAGCGCCGTGTAGCCCCATCGCTTCGAAAGCGGACGTGACAACCACAACAGCCCGTCCGTCCCGTCCTGACTCGTCTGGTTGAGCACGACCTGGCGCGCGTCATCCGGCGTCTTCGAGATCAGGTCCACCACACCGCCCAGGGCCGACGGCCCATAGAGCGCCGTGGCGGCGCCCTTGATCACCTCCACCTGCGCCAGGTCCAGCGGCGGTGCCTGCACCAGGCTGAATGCCGGCGCACCCTCCCCGTGCAGGGGCAACCCGTCCACCAGCAGCAACGTGTAGGCTCCCCGCAGACCTTGCATGCGAATCGACGCCCCACCAAGGCCCGCCGCCAGAGCTTGCACGCGGATGCCGCCCATCTCCACGAGCAGGTTCGTCATGTCGCCGGGGCTCGTCAGCGTCTTCTCGTGCACATCCTCGGGCGCCATCACCTCCACACGCTCCGGCTCCCGCTCAATGCGCGTCTCGATCCGCGTCGCCCGCACTACGATGGGCGCCAGCTGCTGCGCCACGGGGCGCAAGGCAACATGCACGGTCGTGTCCTCCCCCGCCCTCAGATGCAGCGACAGCGTGTCCGCCGCGTATCCCAGATCCCACACCACCACGCGCCGATTCCCGGCACTCAACCGCAGCGTCGCCGTCCCGCGCGCGTCCGCGATCACCACCTTCCCATCACTGCTTACCTGCACGCCCGCAAGTGGTTGGCCTTGCGATGCGACCACGACCGAGAGACTTGCCGGAGCCTGCTGACCCGACGCCGCGGCCGGCCCGCCGGCCAGCGCCATGGCGACCAGCGCGCCACCGAGAGTGCGAAGGTTGGGAATCATGCCCGCGGCCAAGCGCAAGCCACATGCCTTTCTTAACGCAACAGGGCCGCCGGTGTCATCGTCCTGCCAGGCTGGGCATCGTAACTTACTCGGCGTCAACGGCAGTTGCCGCCGCCTCCAGGGCTCGCCCGATCGGTAAGACGCTGCGCCGCGTGTGAGTCTGCGTCAGCTAGTTGAAGGAGTTTCACCGGCCTTGATCCTGCCGCTCGCCATCGCCGCGCTCCTTGCCGCGCCGCCGCAGGCCGACACCGCGCGTGCCGCCGTTGTCCGCGCCACCGTGATCACCGCCCCCGTGCGGCTCGACGGCCGGCTCGACGAGCCATTCTGGGCGACCGCCGATTCCATCACGGATCTTCGCCAGCGCGAACCGTTCGAGGGCGCCCTCGCCTCCGAGCGCACCGTGGTCCGCGTGGCGCGGGACGCGAAGGCGCTTTACGTCGGCGTGCGCCTCTACGACCGCGACCCATCGCTGATCAGGGCCACCCAGTGGCGGCGCGACGCGAACCTGCGCGACTACGACGACATGGTCACGCTGCTCTTCGACGGGCTGCGCGACGAGCGCAGCGGCTTCGTCTTCGGCACCAACCCGAACGGTGCCATGTGGGACGCACAGATCACCGTGCAAGACGGGGCAGACGAGAACTGGAACGGCATCTGGCAGGTGGCGGTCTCGCGTGACTCCGCCGGCTGGACGGCGGAATTCCGCATCCCGTTCCAGTCGCTCCGGTTTCACGACCAGCGCGACGCGGAATTCGGGTTCAACGTCCAGCGCTCGATCCCCCGCCGGACCGAGGTGGACCTGTGGCGAGGCTGGGGCCGCAGCCAGGGACTGTATCGGCAGCAGTACGAGGGAGCGATTGTCGGACTGGGCCCGCTGAGGCGCGGCCGGGACCTCGAGCTGCGTCCATACGCCCTCGGCCAGGCCGTGGCCGCCGATCACGACGTGAGCGGAACGGCGACGGACGCCGGACGCCAGGACGGCAAGATCGGGCTTGATGTGAAGCTCGCCGTCACACCGACGGTGACCGCGGACCTCACCTTCAACCCCGATTTCGCGCAGGTGGAGGCGGACCAGCAGGTCATCAACCTGACCCGCTTCCCGCTCTTCTTCCCCGAGAAGCGGGAGTTCTTCCTGGAGTCGAGCGGGGTTTTCTCCTTCGGCTTCAACCAGATCTCCCAGCTCTTCTACTCACGCCGTATCGGACTGCTGCAGGACAGCAGCGGCAACACCTCCCCCGTGCCGATCCTGGCCGGCGTGAGGGCATACGGCAAAGCCGGGCCCTGGACCCTGGGGCTGCTGGACGCCCGCACCGGCGGCGCCGACCAGGCCAGCGACGCCGTCGTCCGGATCAAGCACGACCTTTTCCGCCGCTCGTACGTGGGCGCTATGGCCACGCTGCGCTCCGGCCCCGGGGTAGGCGGCACGCAGAGCGCGTTCGGTGTCGACGCCGACTTCCCGCTGGTCATAAGGGGACACAACATCGAGCCCACCTTCTGGCTTGCCGGCACGCGGGTGCCCGGTGTGGCCGGGACGCCGGTCGCGTTCCGCATCGCCACCGACTACCCCAACGACCTGTTCGACAACTTCGTCTCGCTCTACCGGATCCAGAGCGGGTTCTCCCCGGCCCTGGGCTTCTTTCGGCGCACCGGCGTCTGGGAAACCACCGGCCACGTCGTCTTCCGGCCGCGCCCCCATGCGCTGGGGCTTCGCCAGCTGAGCATCAAGTTCCCGGTCCCGGACTGGGACATCATCGTCCCGGAGGGCGGTTCATTGGGGAGCGTCGGCGACTGGCAGACCGCCCGGTTCGAGTGGCGGCCGCTCGGCGGCGAGTTCCAGTCCGGTGACGATTTCGAGGTCAACTTCCAGCGCGAGCTCGACGTGCCACCCGACAGCTTCGAGGTCTTCACGGGTGTCACGGTCCCGCCGGGTCGCTATTGGTGGAACCGCTGGGAGCTGCAGTACTCGACCTCGCCGGCGCGCCCGTTCAGCGTCGAGGCGCAGGTGAGCTGGGGTGGATTCTACGGAGGCAGGAGCACCGAGGTCTCCCTCTCCCCGTCGTGGCACCCCGGCGGCCACATGAACCTGGGCGTCGACCTCACGCGCACCGAAGCGCGGCTCCCCGGCGGACGCTTCATCGCCTTTCAGAGCGACGCCCGCCTGGAATACGACTTCGGCACCCGTACGGCCCTGCTCGGATTCGTGCAGTGGAACAACGAGGACCAGCGGGTGGACTTCAACGTCCGCTTCCACTGGATCCCGGTGATCGGCGACGACGTGTACGTGGTCTGGAACTCGGGCTATACGACCGACCCGATGGCGCGGTTCCCCTTCCCGGACCGCCGCGCCTGGAGCCGGCCGCTGAACGGGGCCCTCGCCATCAAGGCAGTGCACCGCATCGCTTTCTGAAGGGCCATTACTGGAAAACGGAGGGCCGGGGATTCGAACCCCGATGGGCGTGAGCCCGGCGGTTTTCAAGACCGCTGCCTTACCGGTTAGGTCTAGCCCTCCAAGCGCTCCAAAGATCGGCGAAGCGCCGACCTGGCGCCAGTCCGGCGCGGCGCCGTGTACGGGTGCGGCGCCGCGTCGAACTCCCGATCCGGTTCGCGGGACCCGTCCGCTTCCCGGGACGGCGTCCCGCGCCGAACGCCGCTCAGTCGCCGGGCTTGTAGCGGAACGACACCTTCACCTTTGCGCGGTAGGCCCGCACTTTCCCGTCCTCGATCTGCATGTCCAGCTCCACGACCTGGGCGATGCGAAGGTCCTTGAGACTCTGGGAGGCCGTCTGCACCGCCGCAGCCGCCGCCTTCTCCCAGCTGTCGGTGCTGGTCCCCACCAGCTCGATCACCTTGTAGACGCTCTCCGCCATGATAGTCCTCCGGTCCGGGGGATCCGGAGCAGACAGCGCCGGTCCACTCCCGTGGGCCGGCGCCGACGCGTGCACTGCTCCGTTTCCCTGCAACCTGCGCGTCGCGGGACTCCGCGTCAAATGGCGCTGCCTGGCCCGCCAGGCTGACGCCCGCGTCCGAACCGGGCCTTCCACGCCCCAGGGCGAGCTCCGCCACCTTGTACTCCTGTCACCGAGGCGTATTATTCGTGAGGAATGGCACAATTGGCACGTGCCGTTCTCCGGACTGGCCTACTTACAACACGACCAGGAGGTGGCCCGTGGAGGAAGTCGGCTGCGCCCGACCGACGGGAGGACCTGTCGGAGGTGCGTCGGGAGACGAGAACGAGACGGTCAATACTCCAGCGACCGGGACGGAGCGAAGCATGATCAAAGTCGGCCAGAAAGCGCCGGACTTCACGGCGCCGGCGTATCACGAGGGGAAGTTCGGTTCGGTCAAGCTGTCGGACCATCTGGGGAAGTGGGTGGTCCTGTGCTTCTATCCGGGCGACTACACCTTCGTGTGAGCGACGGAAGTGTCGGCGGTCGCCGACAAGTATGGTGAGTTCCAGAAGCTGGGCGTGGAGGTGTTGTCCATGAGCGTGGACAGCGTCTTCGTGCACAAGATGTGGAACGAAACGGAGCTGTCGAAGATGGTGGACGGGGGCGTGCCGTTCCCCATGCTGTCGGATGCCGGCGGCAAGGTGGGCATGGTCTACGGCGTGTACGACGAGGCGGCGGGCGTGGAGGCTCGGGGCCGGTTCCTCATCGACCCCGACGGAGTGGTCCAGGGGTTCGAAGTGCTGACGCCCCCCGTGGGACGGAACGTGGAGGAGACGCTGCGCCAGATCCAGGCGTTCCAGCTGGTTCGCGAGACCAAGGGTGTCGAAGCGACGCCGTCGGGGTGGGAGCCGGGGCAGATCACGCTGAAGCCAGGCCCCGATCTGGTGGGTCGGGTGTGGGAGGTGTGGAATCCCCGGATGGAGAAATAGCCGGCCGACGAACGGACCGGGGTCGGACACCATTGGGCGGCGGGGCGATGGACTGCCCCGCCGTCGTGTTTGCGTGCCCCTGTGTGGGGCGGGGTGGGGGCTCCGGTTGCGGACGACGACACTTCAGTCCCCGGCGTGCGCCGCGTGGCCGGTGTGAGCGTCGTCGTGTGCGCCCCCACCACCCTTGCGCCACCCAACCCAACCGAGCCACGCGCCCAGGGGCAGGATGACGATGTTCAGGAACGTCGTGTAGTCCCAGGCGAAGTAGTGAGCGCCCTGGATGCTGGGCGCGGACAGGGGCACCCTGGCGGGCGCCAACCCCACCCAACGGAACAGGTACTCCACGATGAGTGCCGTGACGATCATCGTGATCAGCATGTAACCGGCGTAGACCAGGGCGGGTCGCCAACCGTAGTAACGCCGGTAAACGAGCACCATGGGGATGGTCACGAGATCCGCGAAGATGAACGCCACCACGCCGCCGAAGGCGATGCCGCCGTTCCACAGCACGGCGGCCAGCGGGATGTTGCCGACGGAGCAGACGAAGGAGAGGATGGCGATGACGGGGCCCACCACCGCGTTCTCCAGGCTCACCCAGAAGCTGGGGTGGCCCCCGGCGTGGCTGGCCAGGAACAGGGTGGCCCACCATTCCCGCGGCACCACCGCCGCCAGGGTGCCGGCGATGGCGAGGCCCAGGAGGATGTCCTTGCCCACCATGCGGAAG
>JARRJS010000005.1:0-49655 GCA_037388885.1 Gemmatimonadota bacterium | reverse complement strand
ATTCCGCCGGCGCCTGCCCCTGCACCGGCCTCCTTCTGGCCGCTTCCGCCCGTTCCAGACAACGACTCCAGCCCGCCCTTCTTCAGACGCTCGACCGCCTCCCGGGCCGTCATGCCTTCCCGGCAATAGTACATGGCGATCTTCGCCGCGCGCAGCCCGGCGTAGGCATTAGGCCCGAATTCCCCACTGACCACGGCCGTGACGTCCCGTTTGTCGAGCAACTCCGTCGCGCGCACGCCCGCGCCGCTCCCCTCATCGTGAGCCGGATTCTCCACCGCCTCCCAACCCATCGTCTCCCCGTCCACCAGCAGGATATAAGGCGCCCGACCAAACCGCAGATCGACTTCCGCGTCCAGGTCCGGTGCAGTCGCTGTAACGCCGACAATACTCATCTTGGCTGCCTCCCCTTTCGCTTCCGCAGTGGTTTACATATTGGCGCCCGCCAACCCACGGGGCGCCAACATACTCTAAAGTATGTCGGCGCTGCCGGTACAGCAACAGCCCAGCCACGAATGTATATGTAGAAAACGCATTTCAGCCTTCTATTACCATTAAAACAAGACCATCAACCTATCCTTCGGGTGGAATACCTACGGGTATAGCACTGGCATTTCGATGGATGGGATGCCTTACGCCCGGTCCAGACGAATGCGTCAGTCGTGAAACCTTCACTTCCCGGAACGCCCGGACGGCTTCGGCCACGGTTCCCGCCTCGGTCGCCAGAACCGGAATCCCATGGGCCCGGAGCTGTTCCAACGCCGTGAGGCCGATCTGTTTGCAGACGACCGCGTCGACGGCCCATCCGTCTAGCCCCTTCGCGGCGTCCCACCGGTCCTCATCTCCGGCGCAGGGATTCGGAAACGCCTGGGCCCAGGAAGCTTCCAGGTCGACGAGTGTGTAGTAAGGCGCGCTTTCGAAGCGTGGCGACAGAATGGCCGTCGCGCCGCTGTCGCTCATCGTGGGGATGCAGATCGTCATCATGCCCTTCCCTTCTCCATCGTCACGTTGTCGCCGCCGGCCGTCGGGCGCACGACATAGCGGTGCCCGCCATAAGCCACTTCGACCAGCTCCCCCCTCCGTACGAGCTCGGCAACGACGCTCGGAGGGGCTCCGGCTCGCCTGAGCAGCCGCGCGACGGCCTGTTCCCGCATCGGATGCACCGCCGTGATGGCCAGCAGGTCCTCCGTCGGGTCGCCCGTGGTTGCGAACGTGTCGCCTTCGTAACCGACCAGAAGCTCGACGCGGCCGGCCAGCGCTCGGAACACCTCATACGCCCGGGTGATGCTGTCGGGCGTCGCGGGCCTCACCCACGGCTCCGACGGCGGGCGGGTCGGCACCGCCACGTAGGCGGTCGCCGGCTTCAATGTCCCGATGAACGATGCGGCGGCACGCAGCTCCGTCTCCGAATCGTTGAGCCCCGCCAGGAGCATGGTCTCCGTCACGAGTCGGCCGTCGAAGCCGGCCGCGAACTCCTGCATGCCATCGAAAATGCTCGCCAAACGCAGACGACGGTGTGGCCGGTTCACCCGCCGCCATGTCTCCTCGTCCACCGTGTCGACCTTCAAAGACACCCAATCCGCTCCGGTCAACTCCTCCCGCACATCCGTGCGGTCCAGCAGAGAGCCGTTTGTCACCACGGCGATGGGGATGCCCAGCGGACGGAGCGCCTCGATCATCGAACCCAATCCCGCATCCAGCGTGGGTTCCCCGTCCGGCACGAACGTCAGGTAATCAACGGGCTCGCCGCTCTTTCTGGCTGCTTCCACCTTCTCCTCGACTGCTTCCACCACGGCAGGCACACCCAGGAATGGGCAGCGGGCTGTGCGAAGCCGATTCGTCCGGCCAACCTGGCAATAGGTGCACGAGTACGTGCACACCTTCGCCGGGATGTGGTTGATACCGAGACTCCGGCCGAGACGCCGGGATGGCACGGGGCCGAATGCGATCATGACCGACTGCCTTTCGCTCCGTCAGGCGCTGTCCGAATCCGTCGGCAACCCGTCCAGGGCCTGCTGGACGTCTGCCAGAAGATCCTCACGACCCTCACACCCCACCGACAACCGCACCAGGCCATCCGTGATGCCTGCAGCCAGGCGATCCTCGCGGTCGACGCCTGCATGCGTCATCGATGCCGGGTGCTGGACCAGGCTCTCCACGCCACCGAGCGACACCGCCAACGCGGGCAGACGCACCTTCTTCAGCAATGCGCGACCCGCATCGATTCCGCCCTTCAACTCGAACGAGATCAGGGCACCCGGCCCGGCCATCTGCCGGGCGATGACCTCGGCTTGCGGATGGCCGGGAAGTCCCGGATAGCGCACCCCCGCCACAGCAGGGTGATGGGCCAGCATGCCGACGAGGGCTCGTGCGTTTTCCTGCGCCTGACGCACGCGCATCGCCAGCGTTCGGAGACCACGTATGACCAGCCACGCCTGATGCGGGTCCATCGTGCCGCCAAGGTGATGCAGGACCGGACTCACCCGAGCCACAAGGGCCGGGTCCCGGAACACCAGAATTCCCCCCACCACGTCGGAGTGGCCGTTCAGGAATTTCGTCACGGAATGCACCACGATGTCCGCACCGAAACGGAACGGTTTCTGAAGCACGGGACTCATGAAGGTGTTGTCTACCACCAGCAACGCGCCCGCTTCGTGTGCCAGTTCCGCCGCCAGGGCGATATCGGTCACCGCAAGCGTCGGATTGGCCGGTGTCTCGACGAAAACGACCCGGGTCTTTTCCGTGATCGCCGCTCGCAGCCGATCCGCGTCGCTGGTATCCACCATCGTGGAAACGACCCCGAAGCGGGAAAACTCACGCTCCAGCAACACCCGCGTCGGGCCGTACACCGACGCGGTGCACACGACATGATCCCCTGCTGAGAGAAGGGCGAAGAAGGCGGTCGAGACCGCCGCCATTCCCGACGCCGTCGCCAGGGCGCCCACCCCTCCTTCCAATGCCGCCACGCTGGATTCCAACATGGCCAGGGTCGGGTTGCCCATCCGCGTGTAGATGTAACCCGGTGCCTCCCCCGCGAAACGCGCAGCACCTTCTTCGGGCGTGCTGAAGGCGAACGTGGACGTCTGGTAGATCGGTGGGGACACCGAGCCGTAGAGAGGATCAGGCTCGGGTCCGGTATGAACACAGGCCGTGTCCATGGCCTCCCACCCCGATTCGTTCGGACCCATGGTCATCTCCTTTTCACCCGTGCCGTGTCGCACGCTGGAGCCGCCAACGCAACCGCCCTACGCGTGTCACCCATATCGCGGGCGTCATACTGCACTTGTGAGTATGTCCACGTTCCAAACATACAATCCCATGATTTCCAAGGCAAGACGCCACTTGCACTCTACATCAGCATCCGGTACTTTCAGCATGTGCCACACCAACTTCACTTGTGAGTATGTCACGCTCGAAATCGTCAGCGGGAGACCAGCAACGGGAGGTCGGCGCGGCTGTTCTTGCGGGGACCGGCGGCTGCCCGGCAAGGAGAATGATCGGCGCATGTACGTAAGTACGGTTCGGCAGATGCGGAACCTGGACCATCGGGCCACGGAAGAGTACGGCATTCCCGACGAGCTGCTCATGGAGAACGCCGGCCACGCCGTCTACTACGCGATGCTGGAGCGGAGGGTGGTAGACGGTGGGCGTTTCCTGGTGGTGAGCGGTCCCGGTAACAACGGGGGCGATGGGTTCGTCGTCGCCCGGAAGCTCCACACCGCCGGTGCGCGGGTTCGGGTAGCGATCATGGCGGACCGGGCGGCATACACCGGCCCGAGCCTGACCAACCTGTCCCGCCTGGCGAAAGGCGAGGTCCAGCTGCTCGACCAACCCGGACCGGAACGACTGGCGGAGAACCTGGCATGGGCCGATGTCGTCGTGGACGCCCTTCTGGGCACAGGGTTGACGCGGGACGTCGACGGGCCGTTTGCCGGAATCGTGCGGTCGATCAACGAGGCGGCGGCCACCATCTTCAGTGTCGACATCCCATCGGGGGTGGAGGGTGACAACGGGCGGATCCGCGGCTGCGCCGTCGAGGCGGATGCAACGATCACGTTTGGCCTCCCCAAGCTGGGCAATGTCCTGGAGCCCGGCGCCACCGTCGGCGGGCGACTCTACGTCAGCCCCATCTCGTTCCCGCCTGCGCTCATCTCCTCCGCCGGATTCCGGGTCGCTCTCAACGAGCCGGTGGCGATCCCCCGGGTCCGGGCCCTTTCCAACCCGACGGTGCACTCGACTCCGCGCCCGGACGTTCGAGGGGCGGAAGCCGGGACGAAGCAATCGCTGCTGATCTTCGAGACGGTCGACCTCTCCAGTTCCACGGGCTGGACCCTGGCCCGGATCGAAGCGGACCCAATCACGCCTGTCCGTGAACTGGCCGGCGAGCTGGGTACGCCTCTCGTTGTCCAGGGGCCCCGAGCCCTGATCGGGTTGCCGGACGGACGGGTTTTCATCAACCCGGTGGGTGGCTCGCTGTGGGCCGTGGCGGGCCGGGACGAGACCATCCGGCAGGCGGTCGACAACATGTTCACGTTGGGTCTCTCGCCGGAGGATGCGTTGCTGACCGGCGTATTCGCGGAAGGGGTCGCCGCCGATCTCGCCGCGCACTCCAGGGCCACCACGACGACGTTGACGGCCCGCAACATTGCCGCACACCTTCCCCACGCCATACAGATGTTGGAGGGAGGCCGACGCGGCGCCTCGTTGGACCACCATGGAGCGCTGAGGGTCATCTGATGCGCGCCTGGATCCTGCGGACACCCGCCCCCATGGAGGAGCAGCCTCTCACCCTTGTGGACGTGCCCACGCCGGAACCGGGCCCCCACGAGGTGCGCATAAAGGTTTCCGTCTGTGGCATCTGCCGGACCGACCTGCACATCGCCGAGGGGGACCTGCCCGCCGGAAAGAACGATCTTGTCCTCGGTCACGAGATCGTCGGCGTGGTGGACGCGCTGGGTGAACACGTGGGGGGCGTGAGCGAGGGCGAGCGTGTAGGGGTTACATGGCTCGGCCGCACGTGCGGGCAATGCAGGCACTGCGCGGCCGGACGCGAGAATTACTGCGCCGACTTCCAGGCGACGGGACGGGACGTGGACGGTGGATTCGCCGAGTACGCCGTCGCCCACGAGACGGCCGTGTTCTCCCTGGGACGGATCGCGTTGCCCCAGGCGGAGCTGACGCCTTTCCTGTGTGCAGGCGTGGCCGGCTATTGCGCATATCGGTTGATGGACGCGGCCCAAGGCACCACGATCGGTCTTTACGGATTCGGCCCGACGGCGTACTACGTGCTCCGCGTCGCACGCCATTTCGGGCACGGCGTCTTCGTGAGCAGCCGTTCCGCGCGGAAACTGGGATGGGCGCTCCACCATGGAGCCGACTGGACAGGCACCGCAAAGGACGAAATGCCCGGACCGCTGGATGCCGCCATCGTCTTTCCCCCGGCCGGCGAGCTCGTGGAGCAGGCGCTGGAACACATCAAGCCGGGCGGCGCCCTTGTCCTGGCGCCCGTGGCTATGTCCGAGATCCAGATCGCCGATTACTCGAGGCACTTCTGGGGCCGCGACATCCGCACGTTGTACAACGTCAACCGGCGCGACGCGGAGGCGTTCCTGGCCCTGGCGGCGAGGCTGGACCTCGGCCTCCCTACAGAAGTCGTGCCGTTCGGTGAGCTGCAGAAAGCGATGATGCGACTGAAGCGGGGACAGATCGCGCCCGCTCACGTGGCCGTCGGCGTCCGCGAGTCTGAAATGGCCCGAGCCGCACGCTGACGGCCGGTCGGGAGTTGGACGAACGACGAATTCGAAAGAAGGGACGTCATACATGAGCGCCAAATGGATGGACCGATTGGAAAAGATCCGCAAAGGCAAGGACCGGTTCTTCCGGGAAAGTCCGCAATCGCCGTTTTCCTGGCGGGATCGCGAGACGTTCGAGGGTCTGAGCTATTACCCGCTGAACGAGGACTACCGGTTCGAGCTCGAGCTGCACGAGCATGATGACAAGACGATGGCGACCCTCGGTGCAACGGGCGGAGACGAGCGGCACATGGTGCGCTGGGGCGAGTTCCGGTTCGTCGTCGACGGAAAAGAGTGGACGTTGCAGGTCTACCGGTTGGACCCGGGACAATCGAGGCTGTTCGTGCCGTTCCGGGACGCGACGGCGGACACGGAGACGTATCTCAGGGGCCGCTACTTGGACCTCGAGCCGCAGGTCCACCGCACGCCGGAAGGGACGTGGATCGTGGACTTCAACGAAGCCTACAACCCCTGGTGCGCCTATACCGATGGGTATTCATGCGTGATTTCGCCGCGTGAAAACGCTCTCGACCTGCCAATCCGTGCCGGAGAGAAACGTTATCGCCATTCCAACGATCACTGATCGGTCGACGCGACAAGTGCCTGCGGCGGCCACCGTGCCCCCGACATGACGCATCAGACCTGAACGCAACCGTTCGTGACCCATCGGTCGCGTGACCAACCGCCTTCACCGGGGTGTGTCGGGGAGGGCGTTGATGGCGATGGCCAGTCCCACGCCCGCTCGAATGAAGTCCGCTCCGTATGCGGCGGCGAACATCTCGATGGCGCGGTCGCCCGTGCAGTGACACGGCGCCACGCGCTCCACACCGAGCCGACCAAATTCGGTGATCACGGCCTGGATCTGCTGGCGCCCGCTGTCCCGCAGGTGGAACCCTCCCAGCACCAGATGCACCGGCTCGGTTCTGCGGGACCGGACTCGCGCGACCATTCGCGCCACGCCGGGATGCGCGCAGCCGGTGATGACCACGAGTCCCTGCGCCGTTTCCACGATGAGGGCTTGCTCCGGGATCGCGCCGTCGAGGTCGCCGGTGGTGGACACGCCGTCGAGTACGTTTCGGCTGGCGTCGACCTCGACGACGCGCACCCGCGAACGCAGATGTCGCTTGAAGTCCTCCGGGAAACTCGCCAACAGGTACACGGTGGGTCGAACGCCGGTGTCCAGCAATCCGTCGAGCCCCCCCGTGTGATCGGCGTGAGCGTGGGAGAGAACGACGGCATCGATGACCCGTGGGTCGATGGAGAGGGCACGCATGTTGGCGAGCAGGGTCGGACCGTCCGCACCGGTGTCGAACAGCACGACATGGCCGTGGGCCGCCACCAGCACGGCGAGCCCCCAACCGGTCCGCAGGCCCGGGGTGTACCCGTGGTTGTCGTACACGACGGTGATGCGCACGCTGTCAGGTGGTTCGCGCATTTCCGGTTCGCTCTTCGCTTGCGGCGATTGCGCCCCTGCCGCCGCCACCGCGACGGTCAGCGCACACAAACAGGGACAGGTTCCGGGCACGAATCGTGACATCGCCACCTCCGGCGCCTCGGTCTCGGGCCACCGGCCATGCCGGCACATTCCTCCCGAACTGGACTCCCTTCACAGGTGTTTAGCCGCTTGCTGCACGGGCCTCCGAAGAACCAAATCCCCTACTTCCACCCCCAGGTCCCGGGCTACCACCGGACACTTGGCCATGAGGAGGAAGAAGAGGGATCCCGTCTCCTGGGAGAGACCCTCATAGTTCCCCTGACCCTTGGCAAGAGTGAGCCGTGACCTGGAGAAGAGGCGCTGAAAGTGCCAGCTCCCCTGTGCCAGTACCGTTCCCGGTCCTACAATGCCGCTGCTCACCACCTCCGCCACCTCGTCCATCCCCACAGCCAGAGCATCTTCCAGGGTGGCGTCGTTCAGGATGGGAGCCTCCCTCACGGCAAAAGTGACGCGTACGCCCCGGGAAGCCATCTCTTCAACCAGCACTTTGTCGAAAACGATCTCCCCTGCGTTGTCGCCCACATAAAGGACCTGCCCTACTTCGCCGAGCCTCCGGGCGAAGGAATGGAAATCAGATCCTGTGAGCCCACTCCTCAATCCATTCTCCAGGGCGCTCTCCACATCGAAATGCGGATGGGCGCCGAAGTCGATGACGTTCCCGACGGCAGCGATCACGACGGCCGTCTCCAGCCGAGATTCCGACGACTCCAGGTACTTCCTGAGACGAGGGTACAGGGCCAGGGCCCGGCGATTCGAATCCAGCTTCACCTGCCGGTAGGGATCCGGGGAGTCCGCATGCTGGCGGACGGCTTGGTGGATTCTCGACCCCACTTCGATGGGCGTCGTCCCGGGGCATAGTTCCGACAGGAGAGCCGCGACCTCCCTGAGCACGGTCCTGTGAATCGCCTCATCCGACGTGGCCATCCGGGACGCTTCCAGGGCCTGCCGCAGGAGGCAGGGATAGCACTCCAGATCGTGTTGCATCACAGCTGCGCTCCCACATGCGCCAGTTGGTACACCACCGCCGCCACACCTATGGCGATGCCGAGCACGAGGGCGACGCCGAACAGCGTCCAGCGCCAACTGCGCGTCTCCTGGTGCATCGCTGCGACCGTTGCCGCACACGGGATGAACAGCATGGTAGCGGTCAGGAACGAGAGCGCCGCGGCCGGAGGCACCTGTGCGGCGAGCGTCTCCGTCAGCGTCGCACCCGGCGCCCCGGACGTGTACAGAATGCCGAGCGTCGCGACAGCGTTTTCCTTCGCGACGAAGCCGGCGAGCAACGCCACAAGCATCCGCCAGTCCAGGCCCAGCGCCGTCCCGAGGGGCGCCAGCGCACGGCCGAGCTGTGCAAGGTAGCTCCCCTCCAGGTCGCCTCGCGGGAAGTACGCCGCGGCCCAGACGAACACGGAGAGCACAACGATGATCGTGCCGGCGTTGCGAAGGAACGTGAGAGTCTTCTCCGAGACGAATCGGGCGATGGCGCGGGCATTCGGCATATGGTAAAGTGGCAGCTCCATGACGAACGGCATGCGGGGACCGCGGAATAGGGTGCGACTGAGCACCATGCCGGTCACCGCCAACACGGCCAGGTTCAAAGCGACGAGCCCAACAGCCACCGGGAACGCGGCAGGGCCGAAGAAGATTGGGGTGAGGAAGGCGAGCACCGCGAGCCGGGCGCTGCACGGCACCAGGGGCGCCAACAGAATGGTGAGCAGCCTTCCGCTCGACTCCTCCACGATTCGCGTGCCCATCACGGCAGGCACGTTGCAGCCGAACCCCAGGGACAGCGGCAGGAAGCTCGTGCCGTGCAGACCGACGACACGCATGAAGCGATGCATGACATAGGCGGAGCGCGCGAGCAGGCCCGTGGCCTCCAGGACGCCGATGGCGGTGAAGAACACGGCGAGAACGGGCACGAAGGTCGCCACGATTCCCGCCCCGCCGAGCACGCCGTCCGCCACCAGACCCGCCACCCAGCCTGGTGCCGTGGAAAGCGCTGCCGCGACCCAGGAGCGCAACGGTTCGACGGCGGCACCATCCAGCCATTCCTGAGCCGGAACGCCGATCCCGAACGTGATGGCGAAGACGAGCACCGCGACGGCGAACAGCAACAGCAACCCCCAGAACGGGTGGATGGCCCACCGGTCGAGGCGATCCGTAAGGCTCAGCCGGGCCGTGCCGGGGCGTGCCACGGCCGTGCGGACCACGTGTCCGATCCACTCGTACCTGCTGCGGACGATTTCGAGGCCGATGTCCTCGTGGCATCGCACAAGGGCCTCGATTTCCCGTCCCTCGCGTTCACCAACCCACCCGCGTGCCAGCTCGACGACCTCAACGTCGTCCTCCAGGAGCTTCGTTGCCACCCAGCGCAGCTCGTACGGCTCCGGCACGTGACCGGCAAGCCGCCCGCACAACTGCGCCACCACCGCATCGTGCGGCGGGCCCACGTCGGGACGGGACGGCGTGAAGCGGGACGGCTCCGACGCCAGACGCAATGCCGCCCTCAGCAAGGGCACCGCGCCTCCGGCGCGCGTCGCTACGAGCGGGACCACGGGCACACCGAGGGCCGCGGCAAGAGCCTGGGGCCGGATTTCCACGCCCTCCGAACGCGCCAGATCCAACATGTTGAGGACCAGCATCACCGGTGAGGGCAGCCAGAGGAGTTCGGCCAACAGGTAGAGATTGCGCTCCAACGCGGCCGCGTTCGCAATCATGACGATCACGTCGGGCCGCTCCCGGAGGATGAAGTCGCGGCTGATGCGCTCCTCGAGAGAATCGCCTGAGAGGCTGTAGGCGCCCGGCAGGTCTACGACGTGCAGGGTCTTGCCGTCACAGGTCACGACCCCTTCCCGCCGCTCAACCGTCTTGCCGGGCCAGTTCCCGATGTGCTGCGACAGCCCGGTGATCAAATTGAAGACGGTGGACTTGCCAACGTTGGGCTGGCCCGCCAGTCCAATCAGCATGGCCGGGTCCGACACACTCACGCGTGCACGTCCTCGACCAGGATTTTCGCCGCTTCACCATACCCTAGCGCGATGCGCGTATACCGCACACGCACCAGAACAGGACCGTGCCCCCGATTCTGCAACACCTCCAGCCGAGAGCCCACGGTAAGTCCCATGCCGGCGAGACGACGGCCCAACTCGCGCCCACCACACACCCGCTGTACGACGGCCTGCGCCCCCGTCGGGAGCCGCGCGAGGGACCCGGGCCCAGCGGTCAGCCGGGTGGCGAAGCGTCCACCCCCCCGACCCTGCCCGCCCGGCGGGCCGGTGCCACGCACCTCATGCCTCGTCCCGGATCTTTGGCCCTCTCCTGCTTCTTCCCGGGACGTTCCGAGGCTTCGGCCCCATCGCTCCATGTCCCTACCTCCTGACGGGACGTTGAACTATACTCTTGAGTATGTTCCTGATAGGAAACATACAACCGCACGAATTTGCCGGCAACCCACCGCTTGCGTTTTGCTATGGCCACCGGTAGATTGGGGGCAGGCCGCGATCATTGTACTCATGAGTATGTCGGGCTCTTCATGGTCGTCGCCAGCTCTGGCGCATCGGACTTCATTTCTGTTCCTCCCGCCCGATTGCTCGTGTACGATGCGATGGGCGGCAGGCAGCGGCCGTGACCGACTCGCGTGCATCACCGACCCTACCCAGGGAGGACAACCATGCCGGAACGACTCGTTGCGCACGACGTGTTCAGTTTCCTGCGTCCGGAGCAGGTCAACGCGATCAGCGAGCGAGCCGAGCGGGTGCGGTTCCCCGCCGGCGCGATCGTGTACGAGCGGGGTGAAAAGCCCGATTATCTTTACGCCGTGCTCGACGGCCAGGTGACGCTACATCTGCCCGGCGCGGGGGGGTTCAGCATCGTCATCGATCAATTGGGACCGGGGGACATGTTTGGCTCGTGCATGTGCTTTCAGCGGAACGCGTACGCGCTGACGGCCCAGTGCGCCAGGGACTGCGAGCTTCTCAAGATCGAAGCCGCGGCGCTGAAGGAACTGATGGACCGGGACCTGCGGATGGGTTACGCGCTCCAGACGCGCATCTCCGCCATCTACTTCGGTCGCTACATCGAGACGATGCAGAAGCTCCAGGCGGTCACGATGAGCCTGCCGATGGAATACACGCCGTCGGCGTGATCCGCCGATAGCGGGCGCCGGAGAGGCCGTTCGGATCCGATATGACGCAAGTCGATGTCTTCGACCGCCACGTGCTTCGGTACGAGCAGTGGTTCGAGCGACATGGCGCCGCATTCCGTTCCGAGCTGGAGGCCATCAGGGAGCTGCTCTCGACACGCGGGCCCCGGCTCGAGGTGGGCGTCGGGACGGGGAGGTTCGCCGCGCCCCTCGGCGTATCGCATGGAGTGGACCCTTCCCGAACGATGCTCGTCCGGGCACGGGCACGGGGCATCCATGTAGCCCAGGCCGTCGCCGAAGCGCTGCCCTTCCCTGCCGGCTCTTTCCATACCGTGCTCATGGTCACCACCGTCTGCTTTCTCGATGACGAAGCAAGGGCCATGGGCGAGATGCGGCGCGTCCTGGCGTCCGGGGGCCAGGCCGTCCTTGCATTCGTCGACCGGGACAGCGCCCTGGGGCTGGAGTACGAAAGGCGCAGGCCCGGCAACGTATTCTATCGTGGCGCCCGGTTCGTCGGAGCGGTCGAGGCCGGTCGGCTCCTCGAGCAGGCAGGCTTCCGGGACCTGCGCTATGTGCAGACCCTTCGGGGAGATCCCGACAGGATGTCGCGCCCCGAGCCGGCCCTGCCGGGCCACGGCGCGGGCGGATTCGTGGTACTCGCCGCCTGCACTGCGTGACGACCGGGCCGCATAACGTGAGGGGGAACGCATATACGCCACGCTTCACTGACGGGCATCCGGAACGGTGCCCGGGGCGAGAGAACGGGCCCGCCTCACTCCGTCATGACGACCGCCGGTTTGGGCAGGTCCGGGGGCTCGGCGAAGCCGCGGCGCAGGATGGCACGAGCGCAGGTATTCCATCGCAGGATGGCGTCATCATCCCCGAGTGGTCGAACGGCTTCGGCCCTCTCATACCAGGTCATCGCTTCCCGGAGGGCGCGGTTCGCGTAGTCATCGGAACCGGGGCCACCCCGGTTCAGCTGGGCTTTTCCGAAGCGCTCGGCAACGATCCCCCTGTAGTAGAAGCGCTCGTAGTCTTCTTCCAGCTCCGCCGCCATTCTGGTGGCTTCCTGTACACGGCTCAGATCGGTCGCGAACCGGTCCGTCAGGGAGAGAATCAGCAGGATCCTCGCTTGGTGGTTTCCCGGGTCCACCTCCAGGACATCGACGCAAATGCTCTCGGCCTCCAAAGGTTCCCCCAGGAGCCGGTAGCGTTCTGCTTTCTGCATGGCCCGGTGCACGCCCTCGAGCGTGAGCCTCTTCAAGGTAGGCATCGTTCCTCCTGTGACCGGCTTCCCCGGTCTTCACTGAGGTGGGGCCGACCTCACAGATCGCCACAGGGCCGTCCATGCCAGGCTCGCCATCTGAGAATCGGTGAGAGGCTCCCCGAAGAGGATCTGTATCGTGTCCGGCCCCCACTCCAGGAAGGACCAGCTCGTTCCTCCGGGCCGATCCAGATCGACGAAGTCGAATCGAAGGGCGGTCTGGTAGTCGGGCGGTACCGGCACCACCCCCTTCACATGTTCCAGCGTTCCCGCGGCCTCGTTCCACCAGGCGACGTCGATAACGCCGTCCTCCAGGTAGTCCCTCACCGCGGCGTTGCCATGGCAGTCCATGCACTCCCGGGCTTTTCTGGTGATGGTGTGCGCGTAGAACGGTGCGAGAGCCACGAAGGTGTGCTCGCCGTACTTCACCGCCTGGAAGTTCGCCGCGTGCACTTTCCCGTTTCGGTTCATCAGCAAGATCCAGTCACGGAACTGGCCATACGCCACCTTGCGGTCGAGCTGGAGCTCGGTCTCGAAGTGGCAATTGTAGCAGCTCACCACGCTCTGGACGTGACAGGCGCTGCAGTCCACCGTTTGCTGGTGCAGCAGGTGGGCCGCGTTTTCCGTCAAGGCTGTATGGCAGTTCTCACACTTGGCATCGATGGCCCCCTCTTCCAGCATGGATGAGTAAGCGTGCCCGTCGCCCATCACATCTGCCTTGGTGTGGCACGCCATGCAGTCCATTCCCAGGTCCCGGTGGACATCCGTGAAGTGGGCAGCCTCGGCCTGCTGGCGGCTATGGCAGCCCCCACAGGCGCCGTCGAGAGAAGCATCCACCCGGGCGCCGCTGTGAGGATCCGCATCACCGTGGCACGCTGCGCAGCCACCGGTGGCGCTGGGTTCGTGACAGCTCTTGCAGGAGAGCCGGCCGTACGGGACCCCGGTGTAACCTTCGAAACCGAGGTTCGACCTGTCATACCAGGTTTTCATGCCCTGTGCAGTGGCATGGAGGCTGGTGGGGAAACGCTCCAGCCAGGAAGGGCTGTCGGCTGCGGTCGGTCCGGGCCCTTCCCCCGCGGCGGTGGCGGAGGCGGAGGAGGCGGACGGGTTTTGTGCCTCTTGCTGGAGCTCCGAGGCCACCTCGGGAGCGCTCCGAATCGCGCAGAGGAGGAATGCCCCGGACGCGACCGCCACCAAGAGCAACCGCATGATCCCGCCTCCTTCAATCCCGGCTCAACAACAACTCACTCGCCACCTCGTCCCAGTTCTCGGGTGCCAGGATCCGGGCGAAGCCCGCGCACCCGGCCGGACCGCCTCCGTCCGGCAGAGCCAGCCCCGACCCGAGCGTCGGCAGCGCGCGGGCCCGCACGTCGCGCACCTGCTGTTCCATCCATGCGCGGGCCACACCGCTGCACAGGAGGTTCTTCTGATTTCGCTTGCGGTCGGGGACCCGGACCTTCAGCAGCCAGCCCTGGCCGTACGGATCCGAGCAGAGGATCTGCGGAGAGTCCAGCACCGCACTGTTCACCGCCACGACCTCCCCCTCCACCGGCGATAGGATGCCCACCGACTTCGAGTCCACCTTGATCGACCAACCCGTCTCGCCCTGCGATAGGTGGCTGCCCACCTCGGGCAGGTCCAGGCCGGAAGCGGGGCCGACCAGCCACCGGACGAACTCGTCGATGCCGACTCTCACGATGTTTCCTGTTTCCGGGACCGCCCACGTGTGACCCTGGTGGTAGCAGTACGGGCCCGGGAGGCTGAACCAGCCGACCACCCGTCGGGCCGGCCTCATCCCCCTGCGCACCGAATCCGTGCTCAGCAACAGGTAGCCTGCCACCTCATGCCAATCGTCAGGGGCCGCAGCCCGGGCAAGGCCATCACATCCTGCAACGGTGCCTGCTGTGGCGTCGAGCTCCGGGAGGATCAAGCCAAGGTCGACCCGCATGGCCCGGAGCTGCTCTTCCAGCCAGGCCTGGGCCAGGGTGCCGCACAGGAGGTTCTTCTGGTTCCGCTTCTGCTCCGGTACGCGAACCTTCAACAGCCAGCCCCGGTCGTAAGGGTCTTCGCACAGGATTTCGGGGGAGTCTACGACTCGGTAATTCACGCCCACGACTTCGCCGTCCACCGGCGACAGCATCTCCACCGAGGTCGAGCCCACCGTGATCGCCCAGCCGCGCTCGCCCTGCAACAGGCGCGTACCCAGACCCGGCAGCTCGACGGCATCCGGTCGCCCCAGCAGCCTGTGAGCAAAATCGTCCATGCCGACTTTCACCACGTACTCGTCTTCCGGGATGGCCCAGCTATGGCCCTGGTGGAAGCAGTACTCGTCCGGCAGGATGAACCAACCTGCCACTCGGCGCTGATGGCGTGCCACCTCCCTCGCCGGCTCTGATCCTCGGAGGAACCACCACATAACCACCAAGGCAATCAGGTAACCGATGACGATCAGGTATTCGATCCCCTTTGTCGCAAACAGGTCGGGGGGTGTCATATCTATGCTCCTTCGCCTCCCTCAGGCGACGAGTTGGAATCCTCTTTCGGCAGCCTGCGCACGCCTCGTCTCTCCCACCGTCGCGAGCACCGGCATTCGATTCACCACCCAGCGGAATACCCAGATCTCCGCACTGACCACCGCCAGCGACACCACCACTTCCTCCCAGCTCGGGACGTAGTGGTGGGGCGCGTACCATTTGAAGGCGATGACCGATACGTTGAGTCGGTTGAGGAGGATTCCGATCAAGGTCGCGGCCGCCGCCCCCCGCACCAACGCGAGGTTCCGGCTGCGATACGCGAAGAGGAACAGGCCGGCCGGAATCGCCACGAGCCCGATGACCTCGAGCAGATACCACAGGCCCCAACCGGTGCTCAACAGCGACCAGTGGCGGCCGTGGGCAAGGACAAGGAGTTCCAGGAACAGGTAGACGAACATCGTGCCCGCACAGATCCTGGCCAGGCCAACCAGAATGTCATCATGTGATCGTTCGAGTCGTGCCCCTACTCGGTGGTGGAACACCCTGTGGGTGATGGAGCCCTCGAAGATCACCAGCGCGAGTCCCGCGAAGATGCTGGAGACAAGGAACAGGAACGGGATGAACTCCGAGTACCAGAGCGGGTGAATCTTGTCCTTCGCCATCAGGTACAACGCCCCCAACCCCGATTGATGCAACGTCGACAGGGTGATTCCGAAGATCACCGCTCCCAGGGTCAGCCCCCCGAGCACCCTCTGCACCCGGCGCCAGCCGAGCCATTCGGCGACCGTGGGAGAGAACTCGACGAATTCCGCCATCATGTAGAGCATGAAGTGCCAGGCCACCAGGAAGAGCACGGAGCTCACGCCGAAGGAGTTGCCGATGATGGGGTTGACCACTTTCCACGGACGCCCGAGATCCAGCAGCAAGGCGCCGGCGTAGAAGACGTACGCAAGGAACCCGTTCAGCACCGTCGCCCGCACGATGGGGTGGTACTTCTCCTGGCCCAGTATGTAGACCATGAACGTGAGGACGTACGCGCCGCCGGCGAACGCCACACCCGTGACCACGTCGAATCCGATCCAGAGCCCCCAGGGAAATTGCTGGTCGAGGTTCGTGATTGCGCCAAGACCATGGGTGAAACGGATCGCCAGCAGCACGAGACCCGCTGCCATGAGAGACCCGGTGATCACGTTGAACGGTGTGAGCACCCTCCCTTTCGGTTTGAGCTCGTGGATCAGGAACCCCACGAACCGCCGGGTCTCGGCCGCCATTTGGGCCACGCGCGGCGTTCCCGTGTTCATGGCCTTTCCTCCATTCCATCCAGGAGGTCCTCACGTTCCCCGGTCGCTCCACGGCGTCGTGACCTGGCCACCGCGAGCAGGAACGGAGGGACGACCGTCAGTACCACCGGCACCGCGTAGAGGAACTCCCGGGTACGAACCGGATATGGCGTGGTGTCCAGATGCGTGGGGAAGCCGAGCTGCTCGAAGGGTACGGGGGCCAGATACAGGAAGCTGGTGCCGCCGGCCTCGTGCTCACCGTAGATGTGACGGACGTATCGGTCGGGCTGCGCGTAGATGCGCCCCCGCGCTTCTTCCAGCAGCTCTGATCGCCGCCCGAACGTGAGGGCCCCCGTCGGACAGTTGGCCACGCATGCTGGCTCCTTGCCTTCTTGCAGACGGTCGAAGCACATGTCGCACTTCCGGATCTGCGGGTTCGGGCTGTCGAATTCGAACTTCGGCACGTCGAACGGGCACGAGAGCATGCAGAACCGGCAACCCATGCACTTGTCCTCGCGCCAGATCACGGGACCTTCGGGCGTCTTCTTCATCGCCGCAGTCAGGCAGGCCGCCCCACAAGCCGGTTGCAGACAATGCATGCACTGCTTCTTGACCGTCACCCGCCCTCGTTCCGTCTCGTACGCGTTCACCACCGTCAGTCGATCCGGCGAGGTCGCCCGCTCCTCGAACAGATCCACCTCGGCCTCCGGGGGCGGCATGCCGTGGCTCTCCGCGCACGCTCGCTCGCACAACCGGCATCCGAGGCACTTGGTCGTGTCCACCAGGACGCCCATGGCCTCGCGGTCGGGGTCTCCGGATCCTGCCTCCTCAGCATGCAGCTTCCCCCCCACCAGGAGGGAAGCCCCGGCCGCGCAAAACGTCTTCAAGACATCCCGTCTTTTCATGTCGTCATCCACCTCACGGGATTGGCGACTTCCGGAACGTCCTCCCTACTCACCCCGTCCCTCGACCGCGCGCCTGGTGGAACGGGAGAGAGGGGCAAGCGGCATCCCGGACCCCCTGTGCGCTTCAACCGCCCTCGGCAGCGTTGTGGAGTCGGGTCTGTGCAATCACCGACCGCCATCGGGAAACGCCATCTCATCGCAACGCCAGCACCCCTGGGCGTGGAGATCACCACCCCTGTTCACGCCCCTTTCACACAGCCAGCCGTTGCCAGCGCTGTCTTTCACGTACTCCAGGGGACGCCCCGGGTAGCGGGGCTCGTAGTACCTGGGGTACTCCGGCATGATGTCTCTTTTCTTTTCCATGGTCCGCCTCCTTGAAACGCGTCCACGCTGGTCCAGAAGGCAGCATGTATGCCAGTCCGTGTCTCCGTCGGAGAAGAACGAAAGACCAAGCTACAAGCGGACTTCCAGCACCGGTGACCGACCCCGGAGTCGAGCCCGGCTATGCAGATCTGCGACTCCCGAACCTGCCGGAGTTGCAATTCTGCACTCCCGTCACCGGTCGGAGAACGGTGGGACGCAGCACCACGGTCTTGGCCTTGCCCTTGCACGTGACCCGAGAGAGGCTTCGAGATTGGGCGTGACGGGACTCAGATCGGCAAGGTGGGCCCGGTACTCCGGGGACAGCCCGGGGTGCGCAACGGCAAGGAGAGGAAACCATGCCCGAGATCAAGTTGGACACCAACGAGATGGCGTGGAGCGAGACCAGTGCCTATCCGCAGGGAACCATGATGAAGGTTCTGCGGGATAAAGGACAGGCGCGGTCCGTCCTGCTGAAGCTCCCTCCTGGATTCCGGATGGAGGCTCATTCACACATCTGCTGCGAGCAGCACTTCGTTCTCGAAGGAAGCTACGAAGCGGACGCGAGGGAGTATGGCGCCGGCGCATACCAGTGCATCCCGGCGCACACCGACCATGGCCCCTTCTCCAGCCGGGATGGGGCGGTGGTCCTGGTCATCTGGGCGTGAAGTCGACTGTCGTCCCGTGGCGGGCATCGATTCCCGTGCCCGGGATGCCCCACGCCCCCTAGCTCGGGGTCGGCTCTACGGAAGCGTCCGAGGAGAGGAGGCCCAGTCGACGCATCTTCCGGTAGAGGGTAGACTTGTGCATGCCCAGCTCCTCCGCGGTGGACGCCCGGTTCCCCTCGTTTCTCTCCAGGGCTGAAAGGATCACCCGCCGCTCGCAGTTCTCCAGACTGTCCGTGGGAATGACTTCTTGTTTCGTTTCCACGAGCCAGCGAGGCAGGTGCTCGATGCCGATGAGCGGACCGGCGGCCAGGACGAACCCGTGCTCCACAATGTTCTCGAGCTCCCGGATGTTGCCCGGATAGTCGTGTGCCATCAGGATGCGCAACGCTTCGGGAGTCACCCCCTCGATGTCCTTTTCGTGAAGCAAGGCCAGTTGCCGGATGAAATGCCGGATCAACGGCAAAACATCTTCCGGGCGTTCGCGAAGGGGCGGCAGATCCAGCTGGATGACGTTGATACGGTAGTAAAGATCCTGGCGGAAGGTGCCCTCCTCCACCATGGCGGCGAGGTCCTGGTTGGTCGCTGCGACGATACGGGCGTTCGTCTGGAGGGTCCGGGTACCGCCCAGCGGCTCATAGGTCCTTTCTTGCAGCACACGGAGCAGTTTCGCTTGGACAGGCAGGGCCAAATTCCCCACCTCGTCCAGGAAGAGAGTCCCGTTCTCGGCCCGGGCGAAGCGCCCCACCTTGGCTCGGTCTGCCCCTGTGAACGCCCCCTTCTCATACCCGAACAGCTCGGAGTCGACGAGGGTCTCGGGGAAGCAGCCGCAGTTGACGGCGACGAAAGGCCCTTTCTTCCGCGGGCTCAGGTTGTGTACTGCACGGGCAAGGAGTTCTTTGCCCGTGCCCGTCTCGCCCCTGATCAGGATGGTGCTATCGCTCTCGGCCACGACCGGAAGCATGTCCAGAAGGTCGCCCACCCTGGAGTTTCTGCTGACGATGTCTCCCGCAGTGTAACTCTTCTCGACTTGTTTCTTGAGAGCTTCGATCTGCCGGAGGTCCCTGAAAGTCTCCACCCCTCCCATCAGACGCCCTTGGGCATCCCGAAAGAGAGCCGTGGAGATGCTCACGGGCACCTTCCGATCTTCGGCATCCGTGATGTACACCACCAGGCCGGCAACGGGCTTCCCGGTCTCCACCGTATGCCGGATCGGGCACGCCTCGTGGCACAGGTCGGAACGCAACACCTCGTAGCATGGACGGCCCAGGACTTCGGAGCGGCGGTAGCCCGTGATCTCCTCGGCAGCCCGGTTGAAGCATGTGATGCGCCACTCCCGATCCACTGTCAGGACCCCGTCGGAGATGCTGTGCACGACGGCTTCGAAGCGCTCCGGCGAGAGAGCCAGCGGGGCAAGCTCTCGTCTCCGTTCCGCCTCCCGGTTCGCGCTTGATGAGGACTCCTCTTTCCCTGCCATGTCGCCCCCCTTCCCCCGGACCGATCCACGGGACAAGACTTCCCTTTATTACTTTGGTGCCGCACGCACCGCGGGGACAAGTCCCCTCGAACGCCATCCCGGACTCGATAGACAGTTTCCCTGCCAGACGTATCGGTCTACTCACTCCCGAATCCGTCCGCCGCAACCTCGAGCTGGACAAGCGGCAATGGGCGGCGCGCCCGCCGAGAACTCCGCGGCAGAGGAGCACCTGGTCGGCTACCTCCCGCCAGTCAACAGGATCGCGTACCAGGACGATTTCGAGCTGGTGGCTTTCGACGAGGAGATGGCGCGGCGGCGGCGCGCAGCGGGGGCCCGAGCCAGACGGCTCGCCCCGCGCGCCACGCCAGGGCCGCGGGTAAGTCCGCACCTCTCGGTCCACAGGCACCGCCTGCACGCTTCGGTGCAACGCCCCGGCACGGGTTCAACCGGCCGGATTCTGCAGCATGATCTGACGGTCCTCCGGAGGTGCGCTCACTGGCGAGGCGAAAGGCTCAGGACTCCTTGGGTCGCGGCGTGCTCAACTCCTTCCTGAACTCGCTCTCCTCGGACAGGCGCCGGAGCTCGGCCTCCGTCCCGTCCATCTGGTTCTCAAGGAGCGCCATCCGGGACTCCAGCGAGGCCAGGCGTTCATCGGTCTGCGGCGTCTGCCGCACCAGCGCAAGCGACTCCACAATCGGCTTGAGCGCGAAGCGGGCGGTGATTCCCGCGATGGGAATGAGGATGATGAGTGTCCCCATGATGACACCTGCGAGACCTACCCAGTCGACCGGCATCTCGGTCCTCTTTCCTTCGGATTCGACGACGCGTGCACGCCCGCTCCATTACGGAGCGCCTGCACCAGGGGTTTCGGAAGTGTGTCCGGCGATAGTTGCCGTCGGCGCGTCAGCTCCACGAGCGCCCGTGCCAGGTCTCCGCGCAGCTATCCTCTATGGTAGTGTCGGCAGCCGCCTCCAGCGAGAGCCTTTCAACAATTCAACGAGTTCCGATGGCAGGTTGACCGGCGCCGGTCGGCCGATTGGATTGACTCTTTGCGCCCCAGATCCGACTGAACCGGGATTCACTATCCCGTCCGGTCTAGCGCTGCTCCGGGCGCGTCGTCTCCGCGTTCAGCTTCTTCAACATCGCGCCGATCTCCGGATTGGCCATGAATTCCTTCCACACCAGGCCCGTGCGGTAGTTCTCGATCATCACCACGATCGGCGCCTGGTTCAGGCCCATGAAAATCGGCGAGACCCAGTCGTCGGTGGGGTTGTAAGCGTCTCGCAATCCGTACACGCCCCACAACTGGCCACCCAGGTCGCGATAGTAGTGCTTCAGCGCGGCCATGGAGGCCTTCGGCGTGTAAGGGAAAGACGCCAACGCGCCCGTGGGCGTGATAGTGCCGCGATCATCGGCCGTGTCCGGCGCCTGTGCCACGTAGCCATGGGGGCCGTCGCTCGCCGTCAGCCCCCACGCATCCGCGCCGTAGCCCTTCCAGTGCTTGGGGTCCGCAATCGAGTACTCAAGGTTGATGCGCGCGATGTTGCGGTTGTTGTCGAAGTAGGACGAGGTGTACCTGTCGTGCAGAGCGTGCGGATCGAAGCCCATGTAGGAGTAATGCGTGAAGAACAGCGGCCCTCCGCGATGCACGCCCACGTCCAGGTGAATGCCAAAGTACGTGTTTCCGTTCCGGTAGTGGTCGCCTTCCGTGCTGCCGGACCAACCCTCGCGATACTCGATGGCGCGCTGGCTCTGCCCGGCCCATCCCGAGTAGTACATGCTCGGCGGCACCGCGTGCGTAGGCGAGGCCATCGCCAGCAGGTACGCGATCATCACCTCGTTGAAGCCGATCAGCGGATGATGGATCTGGAACTGCCACTCCGGCGACCAGTGCCAGTAGAGGAAATTGCTCTCCGGCGTTTGCCGGTACCACGCCCAGTTCACCGTATCCCACAGGCGCGTGATGTTCCTGTAGAGCGCCTGCTCCTCCGGGCTGGGCCCGCGGAAATACTGCCGCGCCGCCAGCAGCCCTTCCATCATGAACGAGGTCTCCACCAGGTCGCCGCCGTTGTCGAACATGCCGAAGACCGGCATCGTGCGCCCCGTGGCGCCGTTCATGTAGTGCGACCACGCGCCGTGGTAGCGCTCGGCGTGCGTGAGGAAGTCGACGATCTTCGTCAGCCGTTCCAGGCCCTGCTTCCGCGTGATGAAGCCGCGGTCCACGCCTACGATCAGGGCCATCACGCCGAATCCGCTTGCGCCTGTGGCCACGATGCGGTTGTCGCCGGGAATGTTCTCCCGCGCCATGCCCGAGTGCGGGTCGGCGCCCTCCCAGTAGTACTCGAAGTTCGCCCGCTGCATCATCGTCAGCAGCTCGTCGTCCGTCATCTCATGCGTGGCAGCCTGCGCGGTGTTCGAGAAGGCCGATTGCCGGCCATCCCAGCCTGCCGCAACGACTTTGTATTCGGCCTTCGCTCCCGACCTGCCCAGGAAGTCCTCGTAGCGATGGACGCCCGGCCACTCGATGCCGACCGGCTCGAACGCCCTGCCGTCCCGCGAGCGATAAACCTCGTAGCGCGCCACGCCCGGCGCGTCCTTGGCGTCCCATGCCAGCTCGATGTGACGGTCGTACCCGGTGGCGCGCAGGTGCGTGGGCGCCGCCAGCTTCGCTGAGTCCATCGCGTCGTTGCCCACGTAGATGTCGTCCACGATCAACGTGTGCGGCGTGTTGTCCGCAGTGCCCTGGTGGAAGGTGAGACCCTGCAGAAGCTCCCGCCGGAAGGGGTAGATCGACGCCGATTTGCAGGAGTCCAGCGGAATGCGCACGCGCACCCAGCGCCCGACCGGCATGTCGCCCGTATACCGGCCCAGATCGATGGGCGCGGTGAAGCTCGCCGGAAACTCCGCCACCTGCAGGCCGCGGGTCGATGTCGAAAGCACCAGTCGGGGCATGTCGGCCGCGACAATCGCCTGCGTCGCGTAGAGCCAGAAGTAGAGATTCTTCCCGTCCAGGCCGGGCGTTCGATTGCGGAAATCGTCGAGCGTGATCTCCGCCACCCATCCGCCCTGGGGCGCCGACCGCCACGCAATCCGGAGAGCGTTCGGCGGCGTATGGAAGATGTGGGTATCGACGGGCATCCGTCCGTCCTGCGCCTCCAGCGTGCTCTGCCCGGAGGTGAACGCATGGCTGTTGAAGTATCGCTGCGTTGTGAGGCTGTTGTCGAAGATCACATGGCGGTAATACTGCGTGGGCGTTTGCGCTGTCAGTGGGACGGGCGCGAGCAGGCCAAGGCAGAGGAGCCCGCAGCGGCGCGCGGCGGCAGGAAAGGACGAGAGAAGAGGCATGGCGCTTGGCTCCTTCAGGCACCTACATGGGCCCCGCAGACAAAAACCCTCGGGCGGCGCCGCGGTCCGTGGTGCAGGGCATGAGCTCGGTCATCGTTCCGGCGTGCGGGGATTCCAGTCGGAACGGCCCGCCAGCTTCGCAAGAGGTAGACCAAGCCTTGGGATCCGCGCTTCGCGGCCCAGGCGCATCGGTAATGACAACAACTCGACGCGCGTGAACAGGTCGGCCATCCTTTCCGTCCCATGCGCGGCGGGGAAACCACAATAATTCTCGTAAACTCGACAAGCACGACGCTGTTCCGGAACGTCGAGTTCGCTGGCCGGGGGCTCGAAGTCTCGATCGCGGCGTCGCCCACCGACGAGCCGCGTTCTCCCCCCACCTCCGGACAGGAGCCCGGATTCACTCTCTGTCGACGTGCCCCCTCCGGCATTAGCTTGGACGGGCCTGCACACCCGTTTCCACATCGCTCACTAGACCCGGCGAGCTTCCCATGCCAAGCACCCTGCCCGTACGCCGCCTCCTCGTGGCCGCCTTCGCGTTCGCCCTCGTACTCCCGGCCGCGCCGAGCGCGGCTCAGCAACAGGGGCCTCTCTGGCTCCGCTACCCCGCGATCTCGCCGGATGGCCGGACCATCGCGTTCAGTTATCAGGGCGATATCTACGCCGTGCCCGCGGCGGGCGGAACGGCGAAGCCCCTGACCATCGGTGAGTCGTACGAGTTCGCGCCGGTATGGAGCCACGATGGGAAGTCCATCGCCTTCGCGTCGGATCGCTACGGCAACTTCGACGTGTTCATCATGCCGGCGGCTGGAGGCGTCGCGAAGCGCCTGACGTTCCATTCGACGCCGGAGATCCCGAGCACGTTCACGGCGGATAACGGCGCCGTGCTCTTTTCAGGCTATCGCCAGCAGGTCCCGACCGACGTGCAATTCCCGCTCTCCCTGATGACCCACCTCTACTCGGTCCCCGTGGCGGGCGGTCGCGTCGGAATGGTGCTGCCGGTGCCGGCTCTCAACGCTACCATGGACGCCTCCGGCGGGAAGATCATCTATGAGGACGTGAAAGGCTACGAGGACAAGTGGCGGAAGCACCACACGTCTGCGGTGACCCGGGACGTGTGGGTCTACGACGTCGCCGCGAGGAGCTACCGGAAGCTGTCCGACTTCGCGGGCGAGAACCGCAACCCGGTCTTCGACTCGGATGGTGACGCCTTCTACTACCTGAGCGAGCGTGACGGCTCGTTCAACGTCTACCACAGTTCCCTGTCGAATCCGACCACGAGCACCGCCGTCACGCATTTCACGAAGAACCCGGTCCGCTTCCTCACACGCGCGACCGACGGCACGCTGTGCTTTGGCTATGACGGCGAGATCTACACGCTGTCGCCGGGCGCTCAGCCGGCGAAGGTGAGCGTCCGCATCGCGCAGGACGGGCGGCAGGCCCTCGACGAGGTCGTCCCGGTGAAGGACCACTTCACGGAGGCGACGCTCTCGCCCGACGGGAAGGAGTTCGCCTACGTCTTCCGCGGCGAAATTTTCGTCACGTCGATGGAGGGTGGGGTCACCAAGCGCATCACGAACACGCCGTGGCAGGAGCGCAGCGTGTCCTTCAGCCCCGACGGCCGTTCCCTCGTTTACGCAGCCGAGCGCGACAGCAGCTGGAACGTCTACACCACCACCATCGCGCGGAAGGACGAGCCGTATTTCTTCGCGTCGACGGTGCTGGAGGAGAAGCCCGTCGTCGCGACCGCGGCAGAGGAATACCAGCCGTCGTTCTCTCCGGACGGGAAAGAGGTCGCCTACCTCGAGAACCGTGTGGTCCTCAAGGTCATCAACCTGGCGACGGGGCGCACGCGCACGATCCTGACCGGGGATCACAACTACTCCTACGCCGACGGCGACCAGTACTACCGGTGGTCACCGGACGGGAAGTGGTTCCTGGTCCAGTACGGCTACCACGACCGCATCTTCACGCCGCAGGTCGGCCTGGTCTCCGCCGCCGGCGATGGCGAGCTCCACGACCTGACGCACAGTGGCTACGACGACTTCCGCCCGAAGTGGACTCGCGACGGCTCGGCCATGATCTGGGGCTCAGACCGCGAGGGCACGCTGAATCAGGGCGGTGGCCTCTCCAGCGGCGACGTCTACGCCATGTTCTTCACGCGCGCCGCCTGGGACCGGTTCCGTCTCACGAAGGAAGAGCTGGGCCTGGTGAAGGAGAAGGAGGAGAAAGCGGCGGACGCCGGCAAGGAGAAGACGGACGCGAAGAAGAAGGCCGCGACGTCGCCCGACTCACTGAAGCCGGTGAAGATCGATTGGGACGGGCTCACGGAGCGCAGGGCGCGGCTCACGGTCAACACCTCGGCCCTGAGCGACTGGGTCCTCTCGAAGGACGGCGAGAAGCTCTACTACCTGACCGTCTTCGACAAGGGCAACGACGTGTGGGTCACCGAGCCGCGCACGCACGAGACGAAGCTGTTCGCCAAACTCGGCGCCCGCAGAGCCAGCATGGAGATGTCGAGCGACGGCAAGTTCCTGTTCGTGCTCGCGGACGGAAAGCCGGTGAAGGTCTCCACGGACGACGGCAAGGTCACGCCCGTGGCGACGAACGGGGAGATGGTCCTGAAGGCCGCCGACGAGCGGAACTACATCTTCGACCACGTGTGGCGCCAGTTCAAGGAGAAGTTCTACCTGCCGCAGATCACCAGCGCCGACTGGCCTTACTACTACCGGGAATACCACCGATTCCTGCCCTACATCACCAACAACTACGACTTCGCCGAGATGGTCAGCGAGATGCTGGGCGAGGTGAACGTGTCGCACACGGGAATGCGCTACCGCGACAGCGAGCCGGGGGGCGACGAGACCGCGGAGCTGGGCCTGCTCTACGACTACGACTGGACGGGCGACGGCATGAGGATCGCCGAAGTCGTACGTGGCGGCCCCGCCGACAAGGCTGGCTCCAAGATCCGCGCGGGCGACATCCTGGAGCGCATCGACGGGCAGGCGATCACGCCCGACATGGACTTCTACGCCCTGCTCAACCGTAAGGTGGGTAAGCTCACGCTGCTCTCGCTCACGAACGGCACGGGCGAGCACTGGGACGAGACGGTCAAGCCCATCGGCGCCGGGGCGGAGCACGAGCTCATGTACAAGCGCTGGGTCCGGCGACGTCGCGCCGAGGTCGACTCGCTCTCCAACGGCACCCTCGCCTACGTCCACGTCCGCGCCATGAACGACGCCAGCATGCGCACCGTCGTCGACGAGGTCCTCGGCCGCGGCTGGGGGAAGAAGGCCGTCATCGTGGACACCCGCTTCAACGGCGGCGGCAACATCCACGAGCAGCTCTCGGACTTCCTGAGCGGCAAGGTCTACTTCGACGTGATCCCCCACGGGCAGCACATCGCGACGGAGCCCATGAACAAGTGGACGAAGCCGTCCATCGTGATCATCAACGAGAGCGACTACTCCGACGCTCACCTCTTCCCGCTGGCCTATAAGCTCAAGGGCATTGGCAAGACTGTCGGCATGCCCGTTCCGGGCACCGGCACGTTCGTCTGGTGGGAGCGCCAGATCGATCCGACGCTCGTCTTCGGCATCCCCATGGGCGGTTGGCGCATGCCCGACGGCCGCTTCGCCGAGGGGACCCAGCTCGAGCCCGACATCCGCGTCCCCATGGATCCCGCCGTGATGACCGCAGGTCGGGACCAACAGATCGAGGCGGCGGTGAAGGAGCTCATGGGCGGGTAGGGTAATTTCGGGCGAGCCACCGCGATGCAAACAGGACGATTGAACGCATGAGCAAGATGAGCCTCTGGGGCGCCGTCTCCATCGCCGTCGGCACGATGATCGGTGCGAGCATCTTCTCCGTCTTCGGCCTCGGCGCTCGCATCGCAGGACCCAACCTCCCCTTCGTCTTCGTCCTTTCCGGAGGCGTCGCTCTGCTCGTCGCGTATTCCTACGCGCACCTGGGCTCCAAGATCGTCTCCAACGCTGGACCTATCGAGTTCATCATACGGGGCATGGGGGACGGGGTCGTGACCGGCGCGCTCAGCGTTCTGATGTGGCTCACGTACGTCGTCTCGATTGCTTTGTTCGCCAAGGGGTTTGCCGGCTACGTCCTGCCACTCCTCCACCTCTCGGGAACGGGTTTTCACACGGCGCTCATCGAGGCGGTCGTGATCGCCGGCTTCGTGGTGCTGAACCTCCTGGGTACGGGAGCGGTGGGACGCACGGAGATCTTCATCGTGGGCGTCAAGCTGCTGGTGCTCGGCCTGTTCGTGGCGCTGGGCTTGTGGAGCATCCGGATTGCCCGGATCACTCCCGCGTTCGGGGCGGCGCACACGATGGGCACGCTCAACGCGACGGCCGTCTTCTTCCTCTCGTACATGGGATTCGGCCTGATCACGAACGCGTCGGAGAACATCGACCACGCCGAGAAGAACGTCCCGCGTGCCATCTATCTGAGCATCCTGATCGTGACCGTGATCTACGTATCCGTGACCGTCGTGGCGGTGGGGAATCTCCCCCTACCCCGCCTGATCGACGCCCAGGACTACGCGCTCGCCGAGGCCGCCAAGCCGTTCCTCGGCTCCGCGGGGTACTTGCTGGTCTCCCTGGGGGCGCTCTTCTCCATCGCCTCCGCGCTCAATGCTACGCTGTACGGCGGAGCCAACATCGCGTATGCCTTGGCCAAGGAAGGAGAGCTGCCGGAGTTCTTCGAACGGAAGACGTGGTTCCAGGCGCCGGAAGGCCTGTACATCACGGGCGTGCTTGGGCTCGGCTTCGCTATCGCGTTCAACCTCAACGGCATTGCATCGATCGCGAGCGCCGTGTTCATGGTGGTGTACCTCTTCGTCCTGTTGTCCCACCTCCGACTCGCCGATGAGGTCGGCGGGCACCGCGCCATTATTGGACTGTCGCTTGTGACGGTGGCGGTCGTCTTTGTACTCCTGATGCGCTATCAATGGCAAACGGATCGGGCCGCGTTCTATGCCACGTGGGGTACGCTGGCGGGCAGCGTCGTGATCGAGACCATCTACCGAGGCATCACGCAGCGCGTGCTCGTGGCCAGAGCGTGATCCGGGCACGAGCCCCGGCCTCGGCAGATCCAGAAGGCCGGCTGCCCGGGTCAGCCTCCAACGCCCGATTTCCCCACGGTTCATCATTTCTGATGCTTCCTCGGCGCGGGAGCCTGCACCGCGCTCCTTGCGGTCGGCCCCCTGCTCGCCAACGCCCGGGCACGAGATTGTTGACGGGAGCGTCCTTCCTATAGAAATTCTACATGACTTCCCGACGGTCTCGATCAGGACGGGTCCATGGCGGCTTCCAGAACCGATCTCCTCCGGGGCACGCTGGACATGCTGATCCTCAAGACGCTGACCCTGCAACCCATGCACGGGCTCGGGCTGGCCCGGAGGATCGACGAGGTCACCCAGGGCGCCTTCCAAGTGAAGCCCGGCTCCCTCTTCCCCGCCCTGCACCGGATGGAGCAGAAGGGCTGGATCGAGGGGAGTTGGGGCGAGTCCGAGAACAACCGCCGGGCTCGATACTACCGGTTGACGGCCGCTGGCCGGCGGCAGCTTGGGGAGGAGCGCCAGAACTGGAAACAGCTCGTCTGGGCCATCGGGAAAGTGATGGAGGCGACCTGAAGGGGGGGTCCCATGTCACTGCAAAGGTGGATCGGAGGCGTCTTCCGGTCCCTGTTCCGGAAGGCGGAGCAGGACGAGGATTTGGACGAGGAGTTGCGCAGCTGCCTGGACATGCTGGTCGAGGAGAAGGTCCGGGCGGGAATGTCTCCTGCGGAGGCTGAACGCCGGGCCAGGATCGAGCTAGGCGGCGAGGAACAGGTGAAGGAGGACGTCCGCGAGCGACGGTTGGGCGCCGGCCTGGACGCGCTGCTTCAGGATGTTCGTTACGCCCTTCGGTCGCTCCGCAAGAATGTCGGGATCACGACGGTGTCGGCACTGATCCTGGCCGTAGGCATCGGCGCCAACACGGCCCTGTTCAGCACGGTCCACTCCGTCCTCGTTCGGAGCCTGCCCTTCCCGCATCCCGACCGGCTGGTGATTGGTCTCAAGACCATGAACGGGGAGATGAGCGGCCCGGTCTCACGGGTGGACTACTTCGACTACCGGGAGCGCTCCCGCTCCTTCGAGCGATTGGCCGCGCTGACCACCTTCGTCGAGCAGCACACCGTCACGGGGGACGGGGACCCGGAGCTGGTAGAAGCCTCCTACGTCACCTGGAACCTCTTTCCCACCCTGGGCGTGGTTCCGGTGAGGGGCCGGTCGTTCCTCCCCGAGGAGGAGGCCCGGGGCGGAGCCTCTTCCGTCATCATCAGCTACGGCTACTGGCAACGACGCTTCGGGGGCGCCGACGATGCCGTGGGCGCCACCCTCACTCTGGATGGCACGCCCTTCACCGTCGTGGGCGTGATGCCGCGTGGCTTCCGCTTCATGTTCGACGCGGACGTCTGGCAGCTCATCGACCGGAATGGTCCTTTCGACACTCAACGGGACTCGCACAGCCACTGGGTGGTGGGCCGCCTGGCCCCGGGGGTCTCCATCGATCAGGCCCAGGCCGACGTGGACGGCATCTCCCGGGCCCTGGCGGAAGAGTACCCCGAGAGCAATACCGGCAAGGCGCTGCTGCTGGCCGACCTCCACGGATACCTGGTGCGGAACGTCCGGACGAGCCTCCTGCTTCTCATGGGCACGACGGTGCTGGTGCTGCTCATCGCCTGTGCCAACGTAGCGGGTCTCCTCCTGGCCCGGGGGGAGCGACGACGGTCGGAGATGGCCATGCGCGTCGCGTTGGGCGCGCCCCGCCACCGTCTCCTGCGGCAGCTGCTGACGGAGAGCGTGTTGCTGGCAGTGGGCGCGGCCATTCTCGGCATCATGGTGGCTTTCTTGTTTCAGGACCTCCTGCTCCGACTTCTGCCCACGGGTGAGTTGGGCGCCAGACCACCCGGAGCGAACACGGCCGTCCTGGCCTTCACGCTTCTGCTCTCCGTCGCGACTGGCCTCCTGGTGGGCATCGTACCGGCTTTCCGGAGCACAACCGTAGAGCCGGGCCGGCGCTTGAAGGCAGAGTCCAGAACCACGCCGGATGTGCGGAGCGGCCGGTTCCGGAGCGGCCTGGTCGTCCTGCAGGTGGCCCTGTCGGTGACCCTCCTGGTGGGATCCGGGCTGCTGATCCGCAGCCTGGCCCGACTCTCGACGGTGCAGCTCGGCTTCGACCCCGAGAACCTCCTGACCGGTCAGGTTCAGATCCAGGTCCCGGACTACCCCACACCCGTGCAACGCGATCAGTTCTACGCGTCGCTTCTCGAGGAGGTGGAAGCGCTTCCGGGTGTCCAACGGGCGGCCCTGGCCAACAAGCTGCCCCTTCTGAGCCGTTGGCAGGACTGGTCCGTCTGGCCGGTGGGAAAGCCACCGGCCCTGCCCAACCAGGGGCTCTCGGCCATGGCCCGCTGGGTAACTCCGGGCTACTTCCGGACCCTGGGAATTCCCGTCCTTGCAGGGCGAGACTTCGCGGGAACGGACGTGCTCGGGAGCCCTTGCGTCGTGGTGGTGAGCCGGAGCGTGGCGGGAGAGCTCTTCCCGGGCAGCAGCCCCATCGGGCGACAGGTCAGGATCGGGGACTGGCGGAACTTCGAGATCGTCGGCGTGGTGGAGGATGCCCGGCTGAACATGCTCCGGCGCCAGCCCGACGCGGCCATGTACATGTCTGCGGCCCAGATGGCTCCCGCCCGAATGCAGATCGCCATCCGCACAACCGGAAATCCGGATCTCCTGGTCAGGCCAATCCAGCAACTGCTCCGTCAGAAGGACCCGAACGTCCTGTTCGCGCGGCCCCGGCCAATGGCCGGCGTGATCGGGGAGGAGTTGGCCGGCTTCCGGGCCATCATGCTCTCCCTCATCCTGTTCGCCTGCATTGCCGTCTGCCTGGCTGCCATCGGAATCTACGGGGTCCTGGCCTACTACGTGAGCCAACGCAAGGGCGAGCTGGGCGTGCGCCTGGCCATGGGTGCTTCGGAAGCGGACCTCGTGCGGATGATCCTGAAGCGCGGGCTGGTCCTGGTCGGCCTGGGCCTCGCCCTGGGCCTCGCGGCGGCGTACCCCGGGACCCTCGTCGTGGGTCAACTGCTCTTCGAGACCCGGCTCCTCGACCCTGTCTCCTACGTCGCTGCCTCGGTGGCCCTCGGCCTGGTGGCGGTTCTCGCCTGCTACCTCCCGGCCCGACGGGCCGCCCGCAGCGACGTCGCCGACGTGTTGCGGGCCGAGTGAAGCGGGCGGAGGCCAGGAGGCGAACCCGCGTCTGTCGGTGCGCACACCCGCAGCGGGTGAGAATCCCGCCTTTCACGATCAGGGGGAACAGAAACCGCCCGGGGCTTTCGAACCGGGCGGTTTTGCATGGAGCCGGCGGGAGTCGAACCGTTCTGCGGCTCATGCGCTTGCTACGCCATATATCGTTTACCAGCAACGTTTTACATCGACGTCAAGGGGTTGGATTTGGCTTGAGGTGTGGAGCAAATGATGCGTTGAACACGGGCGAACCATGATTCTGCCCCTGGCACACAACCTGCTTCGGTGCGCGACTCATGAGACGGCGTAGCTGGTCGCGTGGCCTCGCCTTTGTCTTCATGGCGATGGTGTACACCGCCGCCCCGGCCGGGGCGGCGGTGGCGGACGCGATCGTGCACCTGCCCGTCGAAGAACACCAACCCAAGGACCAACGTCCGCACCAGGACAACTGCGTCTTCTGCCAGCTCCTGGGCCAGCACGCCATCGCGTCGCAGGGCGAGGTGTCAACGGGGCCGGACCTCCATTTCGGCTACGTTCCCCTCGCCACGCCCGTCGCGCCGGTCCGCGAGACCGTCCTTCACCTTCCCGATTCCCGCGCCCCGCCACTCACCTGAAAGACCGCGCGTTTGCGCGGACGCCGACAACCATCGGAGCAGCGCATCCTGACGTTGGCCGTCAGGCTGCGCGCGTCCATGTCTTTCAGGAGAGACTTCATGACTACGTATGCCCGGCGCACGCGTGCGCCGCGGCTGGCCGTGCTCGTCGCGGCCGTCGCGGGCCTCGTCACGCCTTTGCCTGTGATCTGTAAACCCACCACTTCCTCGGTCCCGGCCACCGTCGCCGGTTGGACGGCCCCCACTCTCACCCTCCCCGACACGGGAGCAGACCGTTCGGCGCGGCCGATGACTTCTAACGGCGACGTCCTCGGCGTGGTCGCAGACAGCACCAGCGGCGCGCCGCTGCCAGGTGCGGAAGTGGTCATCATGCGCAATGGCGGCGTGGTGGCCGACGTCATGACCGACCAGTTCGGGCGCTTCATCGCCCACAACCTGCCGGCGGCGCGTTACCGCATCGAGATCCACCTCATCGGCTATCGCATCGGTGCGCGGGACATCACGGTGCCCGCGACGGGCGAGCCCGTGCGTGTGCAGTTCCAACTGGCCGCGGCCCCCCTCCAGATGGAGGCGCTGACAGTCACGGCCACCACACCCATGACGCTGGACACCCGCAGCGGCGACCAAGTCTATCAGCAGAAGGACTATCATGGTGCGCCGTCCAATCCGACATCGCAAATCCTGCAACAGTCAATCGTCGGCGCCGCGCGGGCGCCCACCGGAGAAGTACACATCCGCGGGCAGCACGCCGAGTACACCTACTACATCGACGGCGTCCCGGTGCCGCCAGGGATCGCAGGGAGCCTCAACGAAGTGTTCAGTCCCACCGTCGTCAACAAGATCGACTTCCAGACAGGCGGCTGGGACGCGGAGTACGGAAACCGGAACGCAGCCATCGTCAACGTCCAGACCCGCATCCCGGCCGGCCGCTTCCACACGGATGCCTCCGGCTACGTGGGCTCGTTCCAGCGGAGCGGGGAATCCCTGGACGCCAGTGGCAACGCCGGCTCGTTGGGCTGGTTCATCTCCGGCTCCCGCCAGGTCAGCGGCATGCGGGAGCAGCCGGTCATGTTCGACACGTCCAACGATGCGCCCATCAACTTCCACAACGACGGGCAGGATTACTACACGTTCGGCAAGCTCCAGTACGTGCCCCGGTCCGGCGACATGGTGAATCTGGACCTGAACTGGTCACGCACGCACTTCCAGGTGCCGTTCGACTCCCTGAGCGGGATCATCAACGACCATCAGACGGACCTGAACAGCTTCGCGAACCTGAGCTGGCGCCATCAGTTCGGCGGCTCCGACCGCGTGGGCGAGAACGGCTCGGACCTCTTCGCCGCGGTGTACGCCCGCCACGGTGGCCTGGACTACGTGCCCGGCGCTGCGGACCAGCCGTCCTTCGTGTTCTACCCGGATACAACGCCCGTCAACGTGAGGGAGGCCCGTTCGTTCGACGTCTACGGTGCCAAGGTGGATTTCCAGTGGCGCCCCGGCCACGACGCCGCCTTCAAGACGGGCGTTCAGGCATCGGCCACGACGGGACGGGAGGATTTCACGACCACGGACGCTTTCGGCAATCCCGGCCCCGCATCCCAGTCGAACCTGAACGGGCACGACGTCGGCATCTACGCCCAGACCGTGCTGACGCCCGTCGAGTGGTTCGAGCTGCGCACCGGCGTCCGCTACGACACCCACACGGCACCCTTCACGGCCGCGCAGCACCAGGTCAGCCCGCGGGTGAAGCTGAGCTTCTATCCCGGCCACGGGAACACGTTGTACCTGTACTACGGCCGCCTGTTCATGCCGACGAACGTCGAGAACCTGCGGGCCATCACCGCCGTGTCCCAGGCTGGCGACACGACCGCGGCATCCCCCACCCTGCCCGAGCGCGACAACTTCTTCGAGGCCGGCGTCATCCGCCGCTTTTCCGCCGGCCTGGTCCTCAAGCTCGACGGCTACCTGAAGAACAGCTCACCCGGCATCGACGATAACACGGTCCCCGGCTCTGCCATCACCACGGATGTCAACATCGCGCAAGTGAAGGTCCGGGGCATCGAAGCCGCCATCGACGTGAAGCCACAGGGCAGCCCCATCACGGGCTACCTCAACTTCGCCGTCAGCCACGCCTACGGTCATGGACCGGTCACGGGCGGCTTCTTCCCCACCGATATCGCCAACGTCCCCGGCGGTTGGTTCGACCTGGACCACGATCAGCGCATCTCCGCTGTTGCCAACGCGGTGTATTCGGCACACCGCACGTTCGTGAGCCTGACCGGCATTTACGGGTCGGGCCTGACCAACGGCGCGGACATTACCCGGCCTATCGGGCGCGGGCTGTTCGATTTCAACTCATCGATCCACGTGAAGCCGAACTTCATCCTCGACGGTGCCGCCGGCCGCACATTCGTCATCGGGCACACGGTCGTCAGCCCGCAGGTCTACGTGAACAACATTCTGGACGATCACTACCTCCTGAAGGGAGCGTTCTTCAGCGGCGCCGCTGTGGGCAGGCCGCGCAGCGTGCAGCTACGCGTTACCGTGGGGTACTGAGGTACCCGAAGCGGCCGGCCCGCGCCCTTCCGGACGCCACTCCGGAGGCTCGACGACGGATCCCCTGGGGGGCACGCTGCTTCGCATATCGACCGACCTGGCACGTGAGCGAACGGAACAAATGACGGGGCCCTGTACAATACGCCCAGCTTCCGGGTCACCATCGTCACCTAGAACCCGTAGATGAAGACCGTGGACGGGTGCAGGCTGGATATCACCGCTTCGCAATTGATCGTCCACCCGTTCGACGATCCGCAGCTGATGTCCGCCGTAGTGACCTTCACGACGGCGCAGTACACGGTCGGGAGCAAGACGACGAACCTGTCGCGGGGCAGGTCAACGATCCCAACGTGGCCTGCCCCACCGGAGATGCGGCCGGCGTTCAGCTGCTGGTCTGGACCAGGTCGACATGGTCCCACGTGAGCAGACCCTCGAAAATCTCGATGACCCGCTCGGCGGGTTCGTCCGGGGCCAGGGCGAAGCCGTCGGGCGGGTTCAACTCTATGAGATACCGGCCGGCGGGCAGCTTGACGCTGGCCCAGCCCGGGATCGGGGGCTCGAAGTCGATTCCGGTAACGATGGTGGCGATCACGTCGCCACCCTCTTCGGGCCGCACGCGGATCTCCAGCCCGTTCACCTGATTCAAGGCGACGACCTGGAGGCGGCCGTTACCTTCCCCGTCGGACAGCTTGATGTTCAAATACGAGGTGTCGCTCCCGGTATAGATGAGGTCCGTGTTGGCGTTCTGCCCGTAGGCCAGGCCGTATCCATCCGGAGGCGTGACGGAGATGGTGTAACTGCCCCCTTCGAGCCCGAGGAACTCGAACCCGCCGTCCTCCCGGCTCACCGCGGTGGCGGATCCCTCGTCGCCGGTGAGGGTCAGGGACACGCCGGCCACGGCCTCGCGCTCGTCCAACAGTACCCGGCCTACCAGGGTGCCGTCCCCACTGCCGATCCGCCCCCGGGACGGATCGGTGAGGGCGATGTCCACGATGGGCGGAACCGGGGGCCCGTAGTACTGGTTCAGCGGTTGCAGCGGCACGGTGAAGTCGACGGTCACGGTTTGGGTGCCCGCGAATCCGCTCTCCGTGTACACGGCTTCCACGGCAGCCAGGGTGCCGTCGATGCGGCCGAACGTGGTCTCGTCCGGGGGCGTGTATCCGGAAACGGAGACGGACCCCGACTGGCCGTAGGCCACGAGCTGGGGCGTCGCCTGGTCGCCCGCGATGGCCTCGCCAACGGACCAGATCCAGTTGGCCGAGCCCGAGAAGGCCTCGCCCGTGACGAACGAGACCGGGTCGACGACCGGCAGCTCGAGGTCACCGACGGCCGGCGTCCCCAGGCGGACGTGGGTGGCGAACAACCAGTCGCCGTCGCGGCCCACGAACGGGAGCATGACGGCGCCGTCGAGGACGGCGCTCTGTGACACGGTGACCCGCCGCGCCTCCATGGGGGCCGGCCCACCCGTGACGGCCACGTCGGCGAATCCGAGGGGTCGTCGCCGCAGGGGGAGGTCGAACTCGCCGTACACCATGTGGGTCGCCGTGTCGACCTGGCCTACGATCCTGAGCGGCGACTCGTCCCACTTGACGAGGAGGCCGGCCGCTTCAAAGGCCAGGCGGCCCACCATCCGGCCTGTGGCCGGGCCTTCTTCCGGGGCCAGCGTGAGCTCGTCGACCGCCACCTCCGCGCCGGCGACGGGGAGCCACAGCTCTACCAGGGACGGATCATCGGGTCGCCGAACCCAGACCATCACGCCGGAGCGGCCCAGCGCGAACGTGCCATCGGGGGCGGCGTCGATCGTGATACCCTGGAAGGTATGGCTCCCTGGCTGGAGGAGCCCATCAGCGAAGATGCGCACCAGCGTGTCGGGCACGACGAAATCCTCCCCTTCCAGGTCCGTCAGGACGTCGGGGCCGGGCGCGGCGTTCACCACGGTAAAGGGGTCGTCCCCACCCAGGTACTGGTACACCCAGGTCATGCCGTTGAGGGCCAGCGGCTCGGCCTCGGTTCCGAGAGACAGCGCGAGGCCCTCCTGAACGGAGAATGAGAACGGCACCGTGACGTGAACGGAGTCGCGGACACCCCGGTACTCGGCGGTGACCCACGTCATCCCGTTGTGCTGCGCCTGGACGACACCCACGTCCACTGTCGCCGTATGAGTGCTTTGGCTGCTCCAGCTGGCCTCATCGGTCACGTCCCGGCCCGACGCATCGACCACCGAGAGATCCGCCGTGGCTCCGAGTTGCAGTCGCAGCGCTTCCTGCTGGATACGGATGCCATCGGGTGCCGGCGTAGTGGGGCTTTCCGGGTCGCAGGCCGCCAGGACCAGGCCTATGGTCAGGGCCGCCATCGAGATCCTCGTCATCCCCCCTCCTCTGTGCCAGGGTTGAGCCATGGGCCTTCCCCCTTCACAACCTAGGTCCGGGCCGTATGGTCACAACAGAAGCAGTGAAACGTTCCCCACGTGATGCCCGGTCTTCAGCGGGGATGTGACGCGCGGCACGATCGGAGGGTTGAACACGACGTGGATGCCGACGAGCGGACACTGACCAGGGCCGCGGCCCACGGCGACCAGGAAGCGTTTCGCGCGCTGGTCGACCGTCACTACGATCCGGCACTGCGGTTCGCCTTGCGGATGCTGGGTCGCCGGGCCGACGCAGAGGACGCCGTTCAGGAGGCGTTCGTCCGGGTGTACCAGTCGCTCCCGCGCTACCGACACAAAGGCCAGTTCCGGGCCTGGCTGTTCCGGATCCTGGTGAACCGGTGCCGGACGGCGGCGGGAAATCGGAGGCGTAGACGGTCGATCGTGGTGTCTGCGGATGGGTTCGACCGTCGGGTTGGAGGGGACGCGCCGAAGGCTGGCGCCCCCTTTCGGCGGACCGCCATCGAACGGGCGCTGGCGACCCTCCCGGTGCCCCTGAGGGAGGCGTTCCTGCTCAAGCACGTAGAGGAGATGACCTACCAGGAGATGGTCGACCTGACGGGCGCCAGTGTCTCGGCGCTCAAGATGCGCGTGCTGCGGGCCCGGGAAAGTCTCCGGGCCCAGCTTCAGGAGATGAGAGAATGACGGGTGATCGGCAAGCGCACGACGGGACCGACTGGCTGGATCCGGTGGTGCGGGTGCTCCAGGAGCCGGTGGACCGAGCGCCTGGAGGCGTCGATGCCATCGTCCGGGCCGCCATAGGATCCGGCCGCGCCGCGGTCGTGACACCCGGCGGGCGATGGCACAGACTCTGGGATTGGCTGCTCCGCCCGCACCTCTCCCTGTCCCCGCTGTCGGCGGCCGGTTGCGTCGCCGCCGTGGCCCTGGCCGTCGTCCTGGTCCTGCGCATTCCCGGTGCGGCACCGCCGGCGCCAGAGCCCCGCCCTGTCCGCCATCAGTTCGTTCTGTTTGCCCCCGAAGCCCGAACCGTCTCGCTGTTGGGCGACTTCAACGGGTGGGACCCGCAGGCTACGCCCTTGGTCGAGCGAGACGGAGTCTGGACGGCCCTCGTGTCCCTGCAGCCGGGTCGGCACGTATACTCCTTCGTCATCGATGGGGACCAGTGGGTCGCTGACACGGATGCGCCCCGTGCCCCTGGTGACGAGTTCGGCCGGCCCAGTTCGGTCGTCCTGGTGACGAAGGGAGGTTGACCATGCGACGGTCTCGACTGCTTGCCGCAGCGGCGGCCGCCCGGGTGATGCTCCGGGCCGCGCTTCTGGTGGGACTCTTGGCTGGATCCGCCGCGGGACAGACAGCGGACCGACTCGAGACGGAGTTCTCGGGCGCCACGCTGGCCGCGCTCCAGGCGGAGCTCAGGGCGGCCGAATCCGCTGGCCTCCCGTCCCGGCCGCTGGTGCTGAAGGCCCTGGAAGGCCGCAGCAAGGGCGCTTCTGACGCCCGGATCGTTGACGCGGTGGCCGGGCTCCGGCTGCGGTTGGAGCGGGCTGCGGCCGCCCTCGGGACCCGCGACGAGGACGTGCTGCTGGCGGCGGCCGCCGCCCTGTATGTCGGCGTGGACGACTCCATGTTACAGAAGTTGACGGCCAGCACGCGGACGGACGCCCTCGGCATGGCGTTCGTCGTGGTCGGCGACCTGGTTCGTCGGGGCGTTCCGGTCCGCGAAGCCAGCCAGGCCGTCACTTCCCTGGCCTCCGCCGGCGCCCGCGCAGAGTCTCTCGACGCGTTCCGTCGTCAGGTGAACGCCGATATCGCAACCGGCCTGGCTCCTTCCCGCGCCACGGAAGTGCGAATGCGTGGGTTGCTCATGACCCTGGACCGTCCGGGGCCCAACCCGTGAGGATCCGCGTCCGGGACCGGGCGGCGCTCGCCCTGGCCCTCTCGGTCCCCACGGCCCTCGGCGCCCAGGCGATCGGCGACCCTGCGACGGGGCCGCTGGGGCCGGGCCTCGCCGGCAATACGGTCTTCGTGGCCCCGGCGATCAGGGGCCGCATCGGGCCGATCCGGGCAGCCATGGGGCTCCGACTGGACTGGGGTCAGATCGACTCCAGGGCTGGTGACGGCCGCATCGGCCTCGAACTGGTGCCGGGACTCGACCTGGTCGGCCGCATCCGGCTCTCATCCTCCACCGCAAGGCTCGAGGCCTACCACGATCGGGCCGCTACCCTCGGCCTCGCCGCCCACCGATGGGGCGTCCGGGCCGGCTACCGGGCCGCGGACGCCGCCACCGGTTCCTTCAACACCGATGTGGGCAGCGTGGATGCCCGCATGTGGGTCGATCTGGGCGTGATCATCGGGATTACGGCGCGTAGCTCTGAGGTCATGGATCAGGCCAGCGATGTGCTGGAGCGCCGCTACCAGGTGGCGGGGTACGGTTTCATCTCCCGCCAGGAGATCACCTACCTTCGCAGCAGCCGGTATCAGGACCTGGAGCTGGACGTATCCGGGCGCCTGGGCCCGGTCTGGCTCACGGCCGTAGCCGGACGTGGCTTCTCCCGCGACGCGACACCCGACCGAGCCTGGGCCTACGTCCGCCTGGCGGCGCCGGTGCTCAACCGGTTCCGGGTCCTCGCGGAAGCTGGCCAGGAGCCAGGCCTTCCGGCCATCCTGCGTAGGCCGTCAGGCTTCGCCCGCATCGGGCTCCAGATCGACCTCTCCGGCGCGCCCGGGTCTGCCGGGCGGGGTGATCCACCCACCCCGGTCGCGGCGCACGACGACGACGTAGACGCCCTGGCCCGGATCGACTCGGATTCGGCCGGGGCGCCGGTGCTCGTGGTGAGCGCTCCCGACGCCCGGACCGTGGAGGTGCGTGGCGATTTCACCGATTGGCAGACCGTCCCCATGCGCCCGTCCGCGCCGGGCGAATGGACCATTCCCGTCCGGGCCGGCGTCCTTCGCTTCAACGTCCGGCTGGACGGCGGCGACTGGATCGTCCCCGGCGGCGTGGCGGCGGTCCCGGACGAGTTCTCCGGCTCGCCCGTGGCCATTGTCATCGTGGCCGACAACTGAGGCCGGGAGACACGATGTAGCGAACGCGAACTCGTGTCGGTACGCCTCAGTGGCCCATTCCCGCGGACTGCCCGTTCGCCTTGCGGAGCAGGAGGAGCAAGGGCAGTCCGAGCACGAAGACGAGGCCGATGAGGATGAAGACCCGTTCGAACGCGAGGACACCGGCCTGACCCTGGACGGTCAGGTCGAGCACCCGGTGGGCAGCGGTTCTGGCAGAGACAGGATCGAATCCCTTGGCTTCGAGGGCGCGTCCGACCATCGAAATTCTTTGCTGCGTAGCGAGGTCGTAGACCGTCACGTGCTCGACCAGAGCGCCGCGGAAGATGTTGGTATAGCGCGTGAGGAGCGTGGCCATCGCCGCCAGTCCAAGGCTGCCCCCGAGTTGTCGGGCCAGGTTGAAGATGGCCGCCCCGTGGGACAGGGCTCGACCGGTGAGGTGGGACATGGCGACGGTGGTCAATGGGACGAACATCAAACCCGTCGCGGCCCCACGCAGCACCACCGGCCAGAACACGTCCCCACCACCGATCTCGCCGGTGAACTTTCCATGCATCCACATCCCGATGGCCATACCGATGGCACCGACGGCGATGAAGACGCGCAGATCGAGGAAGGCACTGAGCCGAACCACGGCAATCATGGCCACCCCGCCGGCGATGGCGCCAGGCAGCATCAGCCACCCCACCGTCTCCGCATCCATGTGGATGGCACTCTGCAAGAAGATCGGCAGAGAGTAGGTGCTGGTGTACATGCCGATCCCCAGCACCGCGACGAACAGGCTGCCGGCGGTGAGGGAGCGGTCCTTGAGCACGCGCAACTCGAGCACCGGGTCACGGACCCGGAGCTCCCACCACACCATCACCGCCAAACCGACAGCGGCTACGATGCTGAGGGCCTGGATGAGACCCGAATCGAACCACAGGTAATGCTCGCCCCGCTCCAGCACGTACTGGAGGGATCCGAGTCCCACGGCGAGCAACAGAAACCCGAGGATGTCCACGCGTCCCCGTCGCCGGTCCGGCGGCGTGTCGGGAACGAACGCCCACGACATCAGGAAGGCGACGATACCGAAAGGGACATTGATGAGGAACACCCACTGCCAGGAGAACCGGTTGACGATGATGCCGCCCAGCGTCGGTCCGAGCGCCGGCCCGACGAGCATGCCGATCCCGAAAACCGCCGCGGCGGTGGTCTTCTCCTCCGGGGGGAAGGAGTCGAACAGGATCGCTTGGGCGGTGGCGATCAGTGCGCCACCACCCAGGCCCTGCGTCACCGTGCACGCAACCAACGCCCCCACACTGTTCGCGTTGGCGGCAGCCACCGACCCGGCTATGTAGATCAGGATCGAGGCGAGGAAGTAGCGTTTCCGGCCGAAGAACGAGCTCAGCCACCCGGTCATGGGAAGGACGATGGCCGCAGACAGGATGAACCCGACCGGCACCCACGTTATCTCGTCCAGCGTGGCGTTCAGGCTCCCGCCGATGTGGTGGAGCGCAACGCTGAGGCTCGTGGTCTGGATCAGCTCCATGACCCCGGCCAGTGAGGAGCCGATGGCAATCAACCATTTCCGGTCATACGAACGGGAGATGGCGGTGGGAGCCGGTTCGGCTACCGCAGTCGTGGACATGTCGGCCTCAGCGAGCACGCACCCGGACCACGGCGCTCATGCCCGGTCGCAGGGGAAACTCGGGATCCTGGGGATCGAGCAACCGGACCCGGACGGGGATCCGCTGTACGACCTTCGTGAAGTTGCCGGTGGCGTTGTCGGGCGGAAGCAGCGCGAAGGTCGCGCCCGTCGCCGGACTCAGCGTCTCCACCTCGCCCCTGAACACTCGACCCGGGTAAGCGTCCACCCGAATCTCGGCGGGATCGCCGGCGGTGAGGTCACGAACCTGGGTTTCCTTCAGGTTCGCCACCACCCACACCGAGTCCGTCAGGACCAGGCTGCCCACCGGTTGACCGGGCTGCACCATCTGTCCGCCTTCAACGCTCCGGCGACTCAGGATGCCCGTGGCCGGCGCGACGACCCGTGTATAGCTCAGCTGCAGCGCCGCATTGTCACGCATCGCCGTTGCGGCCTCCAGGCGTGACTGTGCGGTGTTGAGCCCTGCCCTCGCCGCAACGGCCTGTTGCGAAGCCGCCCGGCTCTGTTCCCGCGCAGCAGTCACCCGGGCTTCCGCGGCCACCGATGCCGCGATCGCTGCGTCCAGCTGCTGTTGGCTCACGATCTGGTCGGCGGCGAGGGGACGGTATCGCGCTACGTCCCTGCGTGCGCGATCGGCGTTCGCCTCCGCCTGTCGTACGGCGGCCCGGGCGGCTTCGGCTGCCGCAGCGGCGGCGCGGGCTTGCGCGACGGCCTGTCCGGTCCCGTTTCCGGTTCCAACCACCGCACGGGCGGCGGCGACCTCGGCCTCCGCCTGGGCGAGCCGCTGGCCGAAGTCCCGGTCGTCCAGCACCATCAGCGTGTCCCCCTCATGGACCCGCTGGTTTTCGTCGAAGCGGACCTCGACCACATAACCGCCCACACGGGCGGATATCGGGATGACATGCCCGTGAAGCTGGGCATTGTGATTCGGCCGATCCATCGTGATTCTCCAGACTTCCGTCAGTGGATGGTTTGAAGTGTGCCAGTGGCCTGCGCCAAGCGGATCCGTGCGGCGGCCCGCGTCGCCTCCGCCGCGATAACCGCGTCCCGTGCGTGCACCAGGTTCGCCTGCGCATTGATCAGCTCGAGGTTCCCAGCGACACCTTCCGCGAACCGGCGTCGTGCCTGATCGACCTCGGTCTGCGCCAGCTCCAACTGTTGCGCTGCAATGGCGTTTAGTTCGCCACCGGTGCGGAGATCGAGGAGCGCGGCCTGGACCTCCGCCTGGACCTGCGATCGCAGGTCCTCTTCCGCGACGCGCAACGCTCGCACACGAGCGTCCTGCTCCGCGATTCTCCCCTCGCGACGCAGACCGTCGAAGGCTGGCACGCTCAATTGCAGGCCGACCTGCCAGGTGTCGCGCAGGTTGTCCGTGGTGCGGCCGATCGCGCCGTAGTCCGCCACGGCACCGATGCGGGGCAGCCGTTCCGCCGCGATCGCGCGCCGCCCGGCGATGGCCGCCTCGATACGCTTTGCCGCCGCATGCATCTCCGGACGACCGTCGAGCGCCTGTTGGACCGCCGAGCCCATGCTGGTGTCCGCGGCACTCATTCCGAACCCCTCCGTGAGCGAATCGAGCAGGACGAAGTGGATGCCCGGCGAAAGACCCAGAGCACGAGCGATGGACACGTCTGCCTGCGCCCGCTGATTGTGGGCAATTTCCAGCTGGCTGCGCGCGGCGACGACCTGGGTCCGGGCACGAGAGACATCCAGGGCCGTCCCGACGCCCTGCTCGAGCTGACGCTCGGCGATTCCCAGGAGCTCCTTGGCAAGACCAAGGTCCGAGCTTCGTGCGGTCAACGCCGCCTCGGCGCGGACAGCGGAGAGGTAGGCGAGCGCGGCCCTCTCGCTGGCAAGCGCCACGGTGCCCTCCCCTTGCGCGTCCGTCGCTGCCGTGGCCGACCGGGCCCCGCGGATTCTCGACCATCCCGAGAAGTCCACGAGCGTATAGCCGAATCGCAGCCGTGCATCGAAGACGTTGAACGGCCCCACCTCTGCGGGAATCATGGGAAGGTCGATTCCCATGGTGGACGGAATCAGTGTGCGCCTGATCCAACCGGCCGTGCCGCCAAGGTTGGGGAACAACACTGAGTTGGCTTGCACCAATCGTCCGCGCGCCTCTTCGCCGGCCAGACGAGCCACTTTGACGACTGCGGCGCTGTCTGCTGCGAGACCGATCGCCTGGCGCAGACTCAGTTCGATTTCCTGGCCTCGGACCTCACCTGAGGACCCGACCTGAGCCAGCACTGCCGCGAGCAGTAGAACCGCAGGGGTCGGCAGGTTCCTCCACCCGCTCCCATTTGGTGCTCCCATTTCAGATCTCCGGCCAGTTACGTGCGCATGTGTATGTAAAAAGCCAAAAAAACTCAACTCCGGTCGTCCGGAGGCATCGCCGCCGACGGCTGGATGCCTCGCGTGAGCGTATCCAGGGCAGAATCGAACATGCGTTCGGGGTCGACTACGTCCTCGGGGGAGCCGAACTGGACCTGCATGAAAAGCTGGAACATCAACCCGGAAAGGAGGAATCGGGCGGCCACCCGCGTATCGAGATCCCTTCGGAACTCCTCGTTTTTCCGCCCTTCTTCGAGAATCTGCTCCACGAGCGACGATCCCTTCCTCGGCCCTTCGTCGAGCCACGCGTCCACCAGGGCCGGAAAATCCGTCTGGAGCTCGCCGAGCATCAGGCGGACGATCGGGGCCCACTCCGGCTGACACCAGGCCTGCCATGCCCTCCGCAGCACAAGCCGCAGACGCATGATGGCCGGTCCCCCCTCCCGCGCGGCCGTCTCTTCCAACTCCCGGAAGCTCGAGCGGATCCGCCCCCTGATGGCCTGCACCAGGAGGTCAGGCTTCCGCTCGAAATAATGGTAGATGGCGCCTCTCGTCACGCCGGCCCTGGCCGCGACGTCCTCCAACCGCGTACCGCGAAAGCCGTTCTCCAGGAACACGGCGATCGCCGCATCGAGGATCTCCTGGGGCCGTTCCTCCGGCCGCCGCTTCCGCACAGTCCGGCGAGCTTGCTTTGACATTCTCCCAACTCCAGGCATGTTACATACACACGAGTATGTTGAATGTCTACGCGTGTCAAGTAGGTTTGTGGCTTCCCTGTGGGTGCGTTCAGCACCCATGGCAGGTCAGGCTCCTGCCTGTCACGATCCAGGGAACAAAGATCGCCCGGGCTTCTCAGAAGCCCGGGCGGTCTTCATGGAGCCGGCGGGAGTCGAACCGGCACGAGGCCCACCGGCTCCGAATCGCGATTTCCCAACAACCGCAACGAACATGAGCGGTTTCGACGGGCAGGGTGTGGGCTTGGGTGTGGGCCGCCGTCGCGACCTTGATGCGCTCTCCGACGAGCGGATCGTCGAACGTCTGACGCGCGTGCGCGGGATCGGGCCGTGGACGGCGCAGATGTTCCTGATGTTCCGCCTCCAGCGCCCGGACGTGTGGCCGGCGGGCGACTTCGGCGTCCGGAACGGCTTCGCGAAGATCCACGGCATGGAGGACATGCCCACCGAGAAGGAGCTCGTGCCGCTCGGTGACAAGTATCGGCCGTGGAGGAGCGCGGCGGCCTGGTATTGCTGGAGGGCCGTGGAGATCGAGCTTCCGCAGGTGGGGTAGGAGGGCCGCAGGGCTCCGCTACTTCTCGACGATGACCGTCACGGTGTTGACCCGGTGCAGCTCTGCTTTGTTCGGCAGCACGTCGTCCGTCAGGCGGATCTCGATCTGGGTCCGTCCGGGCTGGTCGGCGATCACGGAGTCCGGTGGCAGGAAGCGCAGCACTCCGTCGCGGCGCAAGGCCCACTGAACGGCCCAGATCCGGCCGAGCGGCTCATTGGCCGTGCTCATCAACAGCACGCGCAGCGTGTCCGTCAGCATGGTGGCCCCGACGTGGAGGACGACCGAGTCGGGCACGATGCGGATCGATCCCGCCTGGTCCGCCAGGGATTCGATCTCGTCTCGTGTGAGGTCGATGTCTTGGCTGCCCACCTGATGCCGGCGGCGCGCTTGAGCCCGCTGCACGGCGTGGAGCCGCTGCTGGGCGCGGCTGTCGCCCGCTGTCGCGAGTGCTCCGAGGGCGGCTGTCTGTGCCGAATCGGCTCGCCATGCGAACGTGGCGCTGAACGTGTAGGCTTTGTCCGGATTTGCGGGTTCCACTCGGACGATCTCGGCTTGCCGATGGGGACCGATATCGACGTTGAGAGGCCGAACCTCACACAGTTGCTTCACATTCTCACAGCCACGAAGCGAGACGCTGTAGACCGTGATCGGTACCGAGGAGCGGTTCTCGACGTACATCGCCTGTCCGAGAGAAAACTGGAGCTCCTCGTATCTCGAGACGACCGTCTCGGACGTGGGCGCCACGTAGGTGCGCTGACCTCCGCTCGAGGCACATGCAGCAGCGACCGCCAAGAAGAACGGGACCGGTAGATAGCGCCGAGACACCATGATTATTAAGCTACGGTCTTCGTGCGCGGTGCGCCACTGTGGTTTGCGGCAGTGGCCGGGGTTGGACGATATGCTCTCCCCTGCCAAGGTCAGGCAACCCTTCCCATGAGCCTATTCTCGGAGTTCATCGAGTTCCTCCTGGGCATCAGCCTGCCGGTTCTCGGCGCCGGCTGGTGCACGAACAAAATCGCCCGGCCGGAATTTTCTGCAATTCTGGCCGGGCAGCAGTCTCGCATCCTGCACGAAACGGATAGTGGAGCCGGCGGGAGTCGAACGGGCGGCCAATGTGGGGGCCGTCATGGGCAATCCTTCGCACCATTACGCGACGTCCTCGCGTCTACAGTAACCGGTCTGTTACCCTTGCTGTTACCCGCAACGGGATTGGGCGTGGCCCGAGAGACTCATGCCACCGGCGCCTCCGGGACATCAACCGGCAGTACTCACCCAAGCATGCTCGGGTGATATTCCTCCTGGGACATGTGTCGACTCACCCGTTTCGAAATTCCGCTCCGGACGGGTGTCAGAACGACACGGAGCACCATGCCATAGCCGCCGTATGCGGCGACGACGTGGGCGGGGAGCGACGCACGGACCGTCGGATGCTCAGGTCCGAGATGGAAGCGCAACGACCGACGCCGTCCCGTGGATGCAAACGTGTTCGGCGAACTCGCGTCACCGGCCCCGTTACAAGTCGGGGTCAGGCCGCTCTCGGGAATCCTCGGCCGCGTCATGCGCTTCACCCTTCTCCTTCTGTATCCGCCGGCGACCGGCGACCTTGAGCGCCCAGTCCAGCTCGCTCTCGGGATCTTCGGAGGGCATGCGGCCGTCCGTCACCGCCATCAACAAATCTTCAATCCGATGCCGGAGCGCCGGATGCTCCACGTGGGGGAAAGCCGCATTCAGCAGATTTACAAGTCGGGCGATTTCAGCCTGGTTCAGCCGTCGGGCGAGGGCAAGCGGGTCCGTGCCCAGCTCCTCGGCGGCACTCTGAATCGCGAGTGTCGAATACTGCGCGAGGCGATCAGCGAGATCAGGCACGCTCACCTCCGTTCTCGTAGCGGGTGCGGTGCATCGGGGAAATTCGCGGCGAGGCGTACGGGACAGTCCCGCGCAGTCATGGTCCAAATGGAGGCACGAGGACGTTGGAGGCGGCAGCGAAGAAGGGCTGACGCGGTCGGTCCGGGAGAGCCAGTTCCAGAAGACGACTCCCGTCGCCCGTTTTGCCCAACAACCGGACAACCTGCGCCCGGCCTTCGGCGCACATGACATCTTCGCCCGCCGCCGGGAGGCGTTCGGAGGCCCGGATCCAGCCCGGTCTCTCCGCCGATCCGGCGACCCGCAGGTCGTCCCTTGTGATGCGGCGAGCTGAGTTCGCGTGAAGTCCCACGATAGCCTCCTGGATATGGAGAAAGCGGTCGGGAGCGGACGCCCTTCGCCACCGCCTGCGAGGGGGAACCCGAACCGACGTCCGGACCATGACGTGGCCGCTACCGGGCGGCCACCGGTACGGGGAAAGGCAGCGGAGCACCGAGCGCCTTCAACATCCGGAGGTGCGAGGCGAGTGACGCGAGAAACGTCCGATGGCTGTGGTACGGGACCCCATACTTGCGGGCCACTTCCTCCACAATCGGGCTGAGCGCCGGGTAGTGGATGCTGCACACCCGCGGGAAAAGATGATGCTCCACCTGGAAGTTCAGCCCGCCCACGTACCAGGAAAGGAACGCGTTCCGCCGCCCGAAATCAGACGTGGTCTTCATCTCGTGCACCAGCCAACTGTCCTTCATACGATCGTCCGACGGTGCCGCGAATTGCTCCGGACCCTCCACCACATGCGCGAGCTGGAAGACCACGCCGAGAATCAGCCCGGCGGTGAGGTGCATGGCCAGGTAGCCGATGGCGAACTGCCACCAGGCAAGGTGCAGGACCTGCAGCGGCACGACGATGGTGTAGCCGTAGTACACCAGCTTCATCCCGACCAGCTTCGCCACTTCTCCCTTCGGGTGCCGGATGTCGTGATACGGCCCCAGGTTCTTCTGTAGCAGGTACTTGTAGTCCTTCGCGAACACCCAGAACAGCGTCGACAGGCTGTACGTCGCCAGGCCGTAGATGTGCTGGTAACGGTGGAACCAGCGGCGTTTGGAGTTGGGGGAGAGGCGCAGAAGCGGCGAGACCTCCAGATCCTCGTCGATCCCCTGGATGTTCGTGTACGTGTGGTGGATGACGTTGTGGGTGATCTTCCACAGATAGCCGCTCGCCCCCACGAGGTCGAAGCTGAGGCCCAGCCACGCGTTCACTCGCCGGCTCGAGGAGTACGCCCCGTGCAGCGCGTCGTGGGAGACGCTGAACCCGACTCCGGCCATCCCCGCGCCCATGAGGATGGCCAGGCCGAGCATCACCCAGGGTGAGAACCAGCCAGTGAGGATGAGCCCGTAGGGCACGAACGTCAGGGCCAGCACCAACACGGTCTTGCGCACCATGCGACGATCCGCATGGTCCGACAGCCCGCGCTCCCGGAAGTACCCGGCCACGCGTCCCTTCAACTCACGCATGAAGGCCTTCTCGCGGTCGGTCGCGAACTTCACGCGCCGGATTGCACCGTCGGAAGCGGTCATCGATATCCGGGGTTCGGGGAGCGCCGGCGATGCGCCGACGTCTCTCCAGTACCCCGCGTCCGTCGCACTGTGCCTCCGGCGGCCGATGGCGGCGTCAATCCCTGTGCATCCGGTTCTCGGCCGGGTCGAAGCGTACGCCGCGCATCCGCTTCACGCCCTCGACCGTCTGCTTGTACACGGTCTTCAGTTTTCCGCTGTCCCGCTCCTTGTCCGACCAGAAGTAGGGGGTGGCCGAGCCGTTCTACTTCGTAATCCTGACCTTCGCCATCGGGTCCTCCGTTCGCGCGTGATACGGCAACGGCCGCCCGGTGCAAGCACCGGACGGCCGTCCTGTCCATCAACGTGCCGCGTGGGCGGACGAGCTCGCCAGCCCCGCGCCGCCGATCTTCAGATGGCCTGGACGTTCTCGGCCGCCGGGCCCTTCTGGCCCTGCACGACGTCGAACTCCACCTGCTGGCCCTCGGTCAGGCTCTTGAAGCCCTCGGCCTGGATCGCGCTGTGATGAACGAAACAGTCCTTGCTGCCGTCCTCCGGCGTGATGAAGCCGAAGCCCTTCTGGTCGTTGAACCACTTTACGGTTCCCCTGGTACGCATGATACCGTACTCCTTCTGTCTCCTGGTGCCCTCGGGGTGCGGCATTTCCGTACCACTCGATCTCACCGTGTTCAGAGGCGGCAACAAAAAAACCCGGGCCGATAGCGCCCAGGTTTGGTATTCCGTTGCTGGTTCCGGACTTCGCCGGTTGTTGCCCGCCGCACACAGTATCGCGCACAAAGGCCAGGAACACAAGAGGGCCGGCCATCGTGGCTGAGCCAGTTCCCCAGCGCCAC